>JBKOWN010000003.1:0-7130 GCA_046724435.1 Actinomycetota bacterium | reverse complement strand
GGAGCTGCCGCCCGACATCAAGCAGACCTGGGACCGGCTCGGGATCCCGGAGGCCGAGCGGAAGTTCCTCGCCGGCGTCGGCGCGCAGTACGAGAGCGAGGTCGTCTACCACAAGCTCCAGGCCGACCTCGAGTCGAAGGGTGTGATCTTCCTCGACATGGACTCGGGCCTGCGCGAGCACGAGGACCTCGTCCGCCGGTACTTCGGCACGGTGATCCCGCAGAACGACAACAAGTTCGCGGCGCTGAACTCGGCCGTCTGGTCGGGCGGGTCGTTCATCTACGTGCCGCCGGGCGTGTCGATCGAGATGCCGCTCCAGGCTTACTTCCGGATCAACGCCGAGAACATGGGCCAGTTCGAGCGTACGTTGATCATCGTCGACGAGGGTGCGTACGTGCACTACGTCGAGGGCTGCACGGCGCCGATCTACTCGTCCGACTCGCTGCACTCGGCCGTTGTCGAGATCGTCGTCAAGCCCGGCGGCCGCTGCCGGTACACGACGATCCAGAACTGGTCGACGAACGTCTACAACCTGGTCACCAAGCGCGCGGTCGCCTACGAGAACGCGACGATGGAGTGGGTCGACGGCAATCTCGGCTCGAAGCTGACGATGAAGTACCCGTCCATCTGGCTGATGGGCGAGGGCGCGCACGGGGAGGTGCTCTCGATTGCGTTCGCGAACAAGGGCCAGCACCAGGACGCGGGCGGCAAGGCCGTCCACGTCGCGCCGAAAACCTCGTCCGTGATCACCTCGAAGTCGATCTCGAAGAACGGTGGACGGGCCGGCTACCGCGGGCTGCTCGAGGTCGCGAAGGGCGCCCACGGGGCGCGCTCGAAGGTGGTCTGCGACGCCCTGATCCTCGACGAGGCGTCGCGCTCCGACACGTACCCGTACATCCGGATCGACGAGAACGACGTCGACATCGGCCACGAGGCGACGGTCTCGAAGATCGGCGAGGAGCAGCTCTTCTACCTGATGTCGCGCGGCCTCTCCGAGGCCGAGGCGAGCGCGATGATCGTCTCAGGCTTCGTCGAGCCGATCACGAAGGAGCTGCCGCTGGAGTATGCGGTCGAGATGAACCGCCTGATCCAGCTCCAGATGGAAGGGTCGGTTGGCTGAGGCGCTCGCTGCCGAGCGCGTCGATCTCATCACCATCCCGACGCGCGATCCCGAGCGGGCATGCGCCTCCTGCCACAAGATGCTCGGCCGCCGCGTTCGCCGCCGGTACGTGCCCTATGAATAGGTCCGAGGCGCTTTCCCGCTACCGGAACCTGCCTCTGCCGGACACGACGCAGGAGGCCTGGCGGTTCACCGACCTCGCCGACTTCGACCCTGACGCCTTCGGCCGAAACGGCCACGTCCGGGGTCAGACCCTTAACAAATCGATGCTGGACATCGATCTCGCTGCCGTCGCGGTCGTGGGCGAGGACTCGATCGAGATCGAGCGCGCGCCCGACGGCGTCACCTTCGAGCCGCTCGAAGGTCACGAGCGCCTCGGGACGCTGGTCGGGGCCGAGGACAAGTTCACCGCCCACAACGCCGCGAGCTGGCGGTACGGACTACTCGTCCGCGTGCCGAAGGGTGTCGAGCTCGAGCAGCCGCTCTACGTCCGGATCGCGAACACCGCCGAGGACGGCGCGCTCTTCTGGCGTTTGCTCGTCGTCGCCGAGGAAGGGTCGCGCTTCTCGTTGATCGAGGAGTACGCGTCCGGCTCGCCGGAGCTGCCGGGGTACTCGAACGCCGCCGTCGAGCTCTTCGTCGAGCAGGGCGCGAACCTCGAGTACGTCTCGCTCCAGAATCTCTCGCGCGAGACCTGGCACTTCGCCACGCACCACGCGCGGGTCGAGCGAGACGCGGAGCTCGACTGGGTTGCCGGCGGCTTCGGCTCGAAGAAGGGGAAGACGCGGATCCAGAACGACCTCGCCGGCCAGGGGGCGACCTCGCGGGTGACCGGCGCCTACTTCGCCGACGGCTCTCAGCACCTCGACTACGACACGTTCCAGGAGCACATCGCGCCGAACACGACCTCCGACTTCGCCTTCAAGGGAGCCCTCCGCGATACTGCGACGACGGTCTGGCGCGGGATGATCCGTGTCGAGCGCGACGCGCAGAAGACGAACGCCTACCAGGAGAACCGCAACCTCCTGCTCTCGAAGGACGCGCACGCCGACTCGATCCCCGGCCTCGAGATCTTGGCCAACGACGTCCGCTGCACCCACGGCGCGACGCTCGGTCAGGTCGACCGCGAGCAGCTCTTCTACCTGATGGCCCGCGGCCTCTCTCGCGCCGAGGCGGAGCGGCTGATCGTCCGCGGGTTCTTCCAGGACGTGCTCGACCGGATCGAGCTCGAGCCGGTTCGCGAGGCGCTCGCCGACGCGCTGGAAGCGCGCATCCCATCCGCGTAGGCTCCTAGAGTTCGTACCGGATCAGCGGCTCGAGCTGGTAAGCGGCGAACGCGGCCGCGGGATCGGCTCCCGGTGCAGTGACAGCGACGCGCACGGCGAGATGATCTCAGTCACAGATCGTCCACGTGAGGCGGCAGCTCCTCGTAGGCCCGAAGCCCTAGGCGTCTCGCCTGCGGAGGACGAACGCGATCGGCAGTAGCGCCGCCAGGGCCGCGTAGGGCGCGAGCTCCAGCCGCTTCGGCCGACCGACCGGGACGGTCGGACCGTCGCCGAGCAGAGACCGTGCGGCGCGGACGACGCCGCGCGTGTCGGTCTCGTCGAAGACGGGCTTCCCCGACGTCCGGGCGGCGACCTGGCGGAGAAACCAGAGCGAGCGCGGATCGGGGCGGTACCGCTCCGGCCGGCCCCCGGAGTACACGCGCTCGGCGGCGTTCCAGAAGCGGACGACCAGCAGGTGAATGTGCTCCGCGTTGAGCTGCGTCGCCAGGCCGGCCGGCGAGTACGACTCGCTCTCGCCGTCGCTGAACAGGATCACGAGTCGGTGCCGCACCTGCGGGTCGAAGTAGGCCGCACTGGAGAACTCGGCGATCGACGCCAGGTTCGTCTGCACGGCCCGCCGTAGGCCCGGGCCGCCCCCCGGCGGCGGCCGCTCGATCCCGAGTGCCCGGTGGAGGACTGCGGAGAAGACGCTCCGGTTTCCCGTCGGGAACAGGTGCGGTAGCGGGCGGTCTGTCAGGGATGCCACGCCCGCCCGGATGTCGGTGAGGCTGCTTCTGATCGTGTCCGCGGCCTCCAGGGCGCGCGCGAACCTGGTTTCCCCCCGGGGGCCGCGTCGCGCGAGCATCGAGCGCGAGATGTCGACCAGGAAGTACGCCTGCGCATCCGTCCGCAACTGGGCCACTGCGCTCGTCCGCACGGCGGGCCGCGCCGTCGCGGCGGCGAGGAGGAGAACGGCGATCACGGTCGCGATCGCTCCCGCGAAGCGGGTGCGTGCGGACGGTCGGAGGAGGCCCAGGGCCTCCCCGACGCGCTGCTCGCGCCGGTCGCGAACCAGCGCAGCGCCCGCCGGCAGCAGCGCGGCGCACGCAACGAGCCAGCCGAGCGGGGTCAGGAACTCGACCATCAGTAGCCGCTCCCGGTCCGCTCGGCGCCCGGGCGCCCTACGTTTGCCTTCTTCTTTCGCTCGGGCCGGGCCTGTCCGACCGGCCGTCCCAGCGCCTTCGAACGGCTGAGGAGCAGCTCGAGGTCGTAGGCGGCATCGTCGTTCTCGGGGTCGATCCGCACCGCGCGCTGGAAGGCGACCGCGGCCGCCTGAAGGTGCACCTGACCGTCCGCGCGGTCCTGGCCGGCGTTCTCGAGCTCGAGCAGTCCGGCGACCAGAGCCGCGTGCGAGCGTTCCGCAGTCGGTCCGGTCCGCGTCAGCCCGTCCAGCTTCGCCAGGGCACGGTCTCGCAGCGAGAGCGCGGGAACGACCGCCTTCGTCCGCTCGGCCTGCCGCGCGAACGACGATACCGCCGTCCAGTCATCCGGACGCGGCGACTCGGCGGCGAGCTCCGAGCGGGCGGCGACGGCGAGCCCGACCGCCGCGGCGAGCAGCGCGGCGAGGGCGGCGCCCTTGAACAGCCTGCTCATCCCCGCTCCCGCCAACGCAGGGAGACGCCGTAGAGCTCGTTCGCGGCGAGTGCGATGGCGAGCAGCACCCCGACGGCCGCGAGCATCGCCGGGACGGCGAACCCCGCCGCCTGCGCGGGCCTGCGCGGCCGAGCCGGCGCGACGTCGGTCACCCGGGGTCCCTCGAGCCTACGGAAGCGCCTCAGGTCCCGGGCGAAGGTGGTCGGGAGCGGCATCACGCGGAGCTCGATCCCCGTCTGCTCGAGTCTGACGAGCTCGCGCTTCATCCTCGCCAGGTCGTCGGCGGCGTCTCCGAGATCGCTGATCAGGACGATGCGCCCGTGAACGTGGTCACGGATCAACGCCGTCCGGGCGGCGGCGAGCCCGGCGGAGATACGGGTTCCGCCGCTGAAGCTCGTGTACCACGGGCTCATCGGATACTTCGAGAGCGGGGGCGGGTAGGCAAACGCAGACCGATCCCTCAGCGGGCGGAAGAGCCGCACGAGCGGGTCGAGCTCGGCGGCAGGGGTGCCTGGCGGCAGCGCTTCTTCCGCCGAGTCCGAGAAGACGACGAGGCCGACCGGCCCCCCGCGGCTCAGGCGTCGCAACGCACGCCCCGTGAACGCGAACGTCCGGTCGCCCACGCTACCCGACACGTCCAGCACGATCTCGGTGACCGTGCCGGTCGGCGCGGCGGCGGCCGGCGCGGGAGCCGTGTTTCGCGTCGCGAGCGCGACGGCCGCGCCGATCAGCCCGGTGAGGGCGCAAACGAGCAGCGCGCGCACGAGCCGACTGCGTCTCGCCGCGCGCCCCAGGGCAGGTGCGTCGGCGACAGGCAGCCCGCGGCGCGAGATCATGACTGGTCCCTGGCGAGTCGTCGCGCCGACGCCGCGATCTTCCGGACCGCATCGCCTCTCGGCGGACCGGGCGACCACGCCAGGCTGCGAGCTTCGGCCGCGAGGTCGCGGTGTCCTTCCTGGTCGAGCGCGACGGCAAGCGACTCCAGCGCGGCGCGGCGGTCGTCCGGCCCGCCCCCTGCGGCGAGGCGAGTCACGACCAGGGCGTACTGGAGGTCTGACAGCGAGCCGTTGACGCGTCGCTCCGGCAGCCGGAAGGGGAGCCGCCGCGGGGCCAGCCACAGAACGCCGAGGAGCCCGCCGGCGATCAGCGCGGCTCCCGCTCCGGCCAGCAGCCCCAAGCCGCGCGCGCGGTCAGGCCCTCCTCGCTCCGGCGCCGAGAAATCTCCCCGCGGCGTGGGCATATCGAGGTCGTTCGGTCCGAGCCGCGACGCGACCCGCAGCGGCGGCCAGTGGCCCTCGAGGCGTTTGCCGTTCGGTAGGCCGATTCGGGCGGCCGGGAGGGGGATCTCCTGTTCCGCTCCCGGTGCTCCGACACACGCAGGCCCAAGGCATTGCAGCGTGAACCGGTACAGGACCGTGGCCCGTTTGCGGACGGTTGCCCGGCCGACGATCCGATAGGGCGTGAATCGCGCCTTCACGCTCGACCCCGCCGGTACCTCGACCGTGGCGATCACCGGCTGGCCGAAGAGGTGCGTGCGCGGCGTCAGGCTCGCCTGGATCAGCGGCCGCTGCCGAGCACCCGTACGGAACGCGCCGGGGAGGACGAGGGCGGCGGCGACCGCGAGCCCGGTCAGGCAGAGTGCAACCCACGCTGCGACGCGCCAGTAGCTCAGGCGGTCCATGCCAGTCCGGTCCGCCGCGAGTCCGCCCAGAGCAGGAGCGCCTCGAAGATCGACTCAGGCTCGGCGCTCTCGAGCACGACGGGCTCGAGGCCGAGGTCCTCGAGTCGTCCGATGATGCTCTCGAAGCGCACCTCGTTCGCCTCGCGGCGTGCCGCCGCCTCGGCGGAGGTAAGCCGCACCGGCCGTACGGTGCCGGCCGTGTCGGCGAGGGGGACGGAGACGCCGGCGATGTCGGGAAAGCTTCGCTCCCAGGTCGGGTCCTGGACGACCACCGGCACGACGTCCCAGCCCCGGGCGGCCGCGTCGATCCAGGCGTCCCCCGACGGAAACGCGAGAAAATCGGAGACGAGGAACACGATGCTGCCCGGCCCGAGGGCCCACGGCACGTGGTCGGCCGGAAGCCCGTCGAGCCGGACGAGCCGCGCACGCTTCCGCCGTGCGCTGGCGGCGATAACACGGTCGACCTCGGCGACGACGGTCGGCTTGTGCAGCCAGGGGAGGCCGGCCGGGTGCAACGCCATGGTCGGGCTCGGGTCGACGATCAGGCCGACCTCCACGCGCTCCTCTGCGAGATGCTCGCGCACGATCAAAACGTCGCCGTCGCCGACCGACGAGAGCCGTGCCGTTGCGTGGCGGTCGATGCGCCGGAGGTCGTCGCCGGGCCTGTAGAGCCGGGAACCGACGGGGTCGGAATGCCCTCCGCGCCGGAGCGACCGCGCGTCGCCGAACGGCAGCCCCACGATCCTGCGGCGGGGCAGCAGGGGGACGACGGGATCTGTGCTCAGAGAGCCCGGGGCCGCGGTGCGAGTTCGAGGCAGCATTCCCAGAGCTGCTGGAGCGCCTCCTCGCGTCCCAGCTTGCGGATTGTCGCCAGGTACGAAGGTGCGAAGACGATCCGGTGGGCGATCACGGGCATGAAGAGGAGCTCGACGTCCTCCGGGACGGCGTACGTCCGTCCCTCGAGGAGCGCCCAAGCGCGCACCGCGCGCTCGAGCGCCAGCGACCCGCGGACGGACGCGCTGAGCGCGATCGTCTCCAGCTGTCGCGTCGCGCCGACGAGCCCGACGATCCAGCGCTGGATCAGCTCATCGACGTACACGTCCCCGACCGCGTCCTGGAGCCTCCGGACCTCCGCCGTCGAGACGACGGGCCGAAGCGAGCCGAGCGGATGACCGTGCTGCTGGTCGCGAACGATCGCGAGCTCCTCATCGGGGGTCGGATAGCCGAGCGAGATGCGCATCAGGAAGCGGTCGAGCTGCGCCTCGGGCAGCGGGAAGGTCCCTTCGAGCTCGATCGGGTTGTCGGTCGCGAGCAGGAGGAACGGCTGCGGCAGGGGTCGCGTCTCGCCGTCGACCGTCACCTGGACTTCGGCCATCGGCTCGAGCAGCGCCGACTGCGTCTTCGGCATCGC
>JBKOWN010000185.1:0-3903 GCA_046724435.1 Actinomycetota bacterium | reverse complement strand
GACTACCTCATCGGCATCAAGGGGCCTCTCACCACGCCGGTGGGTGGTGGGATCCGCAGCCTGAACGTGGCCCTGCGCCAGATCCTCGACCTCTACGTGTGCCTGCGCCCGATTCGCTGGTTCCAGGGAGTGCCGTCGCCGGTGAAGCACCCGGAGCTCGTCGACATGGTCATCTTCCGCGAGAACACCGAAGACATCTACGCCGGCCTCGAGGTGGAGGAAGGCACCCCCGAAGCGAAGCGCCTCATCGGGCTCCTGAAGAAGGAGCTCGGCTGGGACATCCGCGAAGACTCCGGTGTCGGCATCAAGCCGATCTCCGAGACCGGTTCGAAGCGCCTCATCCGCGCCGCGATCCAGTACGCGGTCCGCCGCGACCGCAAGTCGGTCACGCTCGTCCACAAGGGGAACATCCAGAAGTTCACGGAGGGCGCGTTCCGCAACTGGGGCTACGAGCTGACGCGCGACGAGTTCTCCGACGTTGCCGTCGGGTGGGACGACTGCAACGGTGACCCTGGCGACAAGATCCTCGTGAAAGACAACATCGCCGACATCACGTTGCAGCAGGTGCTCACCCGTCCCGACGAGTTCGACGTCATCGCCACCACCAACTTGAACGGCGACTACCTCTCCGACGCGCTCGCGGCGCAGGTCGGCGGCATCGGCATCGCGCCCGGCGGGAACATCAACTACGTCGCCGGGCACGGCGTGTTCGAGGCGACCCACGGCACCGCCCCCAAGTACGCGGGACAGGACAAGGTGAACCCTGGCTCACTCATCCTGTCCGGCGTGATGATGTTCGAGCACCTCGGCTGGCAGGACGCCGCCGACGACATCGTTCAGGCGCTCGAGGCCACGATCGCCGAGAAGATCGTCACCTACGACTTCGCCCGACTGATGGAAGGCGCGACCGAGGTCAAGACCTCGGAGTTCGCGGCCGCAATCTGCGACCGCCTGTAGACACGAAGTCCTCGTGTGATCCTCGCCGAGCTCAACATCCGCCACACCCGTCGGCACCAGCCGACCCGGCGAGTGGCGCTCGGCGACCACTATCTCCCGACAAGCGGTCCGGCGTACGGTGCGGTGCTGCTCGGCGCGGTCGTCGCGGAGAACATTGACGGGCTCGACGACGAGCAACGCGACCTCCTGCCACGACTCCTCGCCGACGCCGAGGACGGCCTGAGCGTGCCGCGCATCGCGCTGCGGCACCGCCTTCAGACCGACACGCACGGACTCGACCGGTCCCGTCACCGCATCGTCGCCGACGGCGGCCCGCTCGTTCTGGAGCTCGACACGCACGGCTGGCCCACGCCGCAGGTGCTCGGCGCGGTGATGGCGGCCGCGCAGCTGCCGGCGTCGGCTCGTCGCCCCGCGTTCCGTTCGATCGCGGCCGCCGTCGCCCGGCCCGGGATGGCGCCGGAGGGCCTGGAGGTGCGCCGCCTCCTCGAAGGTGTCCCCGGCATGCGTCCCTACGCGCCTGGCGCGGCGGCGAGGCCGAACGGTGACGGCGGCGACATCGAGGTCGAGGCGTGGCGGGGCGTGCCCGCCGAGCGGCGATGGGCGATGGAAGTCCTCGGTGTGCGGGCGGGCGCACGGGTTGACCGCGAGGACGTCCAGCGCCGGTTCCGACGCCTCCTGCGCCTCGCCCATCCCGACCACGGTGCGGCCGACATCGGGGCCGCCGAAAGGATCGCCGAGCTTGCCGAGGCGCGGGAGCTGCTGCTCGCGGTGCTCGACCACGAGCGATAGCTTCCTCCCCCGTGGCCAAGTCTCCCGTTCACGTCACCGTCACCGGCGCCGCCGGCCAGATCGGGTACGCGCTCGTCCATCGCGTCGCCCACGGCGATCTGCTCGGGCCCGACCAGCCGATCGTCCTGCGACTGCTCGAGATCGAGCCGGCGCTGCCGGCGCTCGAAGGCGTCGTCATGGAGCTGGAGGACGGCGCCCACCGCCTCCTCGAGGGCATCGAGGCGACCGCTGACCTGAAGACCGCGTTCGACGGCGCGTCGTGGTGCCTGCTCGTCGGGTCGGTGCCACGCAAGAAGGGCATGGAGCGCCGCGATCTGCTCACGGTGAACGGTGGGATCTTCAAGCCGCAAGGCCGCGCGATCAACGACTACGGCGCCGACGACGTGCGCGCGCTGGTGGTCGGCAACCCCGCCAACACGAACTGCCTCATCGCGCGATCGAACGCGCCTGACGTGCCCGGCGACCGGTGGTTCGCGATGACGCGCCTCGACGAGAACCGGGCGAAGAGCCAGCTGGCCAAGAAGGCGGGCGTTGTTGCGCGCGAGGTCACGAACATGGCGATCTGGGGCAATCACTCGACGACGCAGTTCCCCGACTTCGTCCACGCCCGCATCGGTGGCAAGCCCGCGCCGGACGTGATCGGGGACCTCGAGTGGCTGCGCGGCTCGTTCCTCGAGACCGTGCAGAAGCGCGGGGCGGCGGTAATCGAGAAGCGGGGCGCGTCGTCGGCGGCGTCGGCCGCCCACGCTGCGCTCGACTCGGTGCGCAGCGTCGTGAACCCGACGCCGGCGGGGGACTGGCACTCGCTCGCGGTGCCGAGCCGCGGCGAGTACGGCATCCCCGAAGGACTTCAGTTCGGCTTCCCGGTCCGCAGCGACGGCGCGGCGTGGACCGTCGTCGACGGGATTGAGCACGACGAGTGGGCGCAGGAGAAGATCCGCATCACGACGAACGAGCTGCTCGAGGAACGCGACGAGGTCCGGGAGCTGCTCCCGGGGTGACCGCGAGCTGGTGGCGGCAAGAATCTCCGATCGGTGTGCTCACCGTGTTGGTCGGCGACGGCGGCGTGCGGCACATCGAGCTCGGGTCGGCCGATCTCGACGTGGACGGGGCGGAGGAGTGTGACGACGAGGTTGCGCTCGAGCTCGACGAGTACTTCCGTGGCCGGCGACGCCGCTTCACGATGCCGGTTGACCTGTCGGCCGTGGACGCGCCGTTTCCGCGTGCGGTGTACGAGACGCTGCAGCGGGAGGTCGGCTGGGGCGAGACCGTCTCCTACGGAGAGCTCGCGGAGATGGCGGGGCGCCCGCGGGCCGCCCGCGCCGTCGGGAACGCGATGAGCCGGAACCCGGTGCCGATCGTCGTGCCGTGCCATCGCGTCGTCGCCGCCGGCGGGCGCATCGGCGGGTACGGCCTGTCAGGCGTGCCGACGAAGAGGTTCCTGCTCGGGCTCGAGGGAATCGAGCTCCCGAGATGAGCCAGGAGCCGCGCGAGCGCACGCTCGAAATGGATCGGCTCGTCAACTTCAGCGACGCGGTCTTCGCGATCGCGGCGACCCTGCTCGTGCTCAGCATCGGCTTCTCGTTCCAGCTGAAGCCGCCCGACCTCGACCGGAAGCTGTGGCACGAGTTCGGCGACGTGCTCCCACAGGTCTTGGCGTACACGCTGAGCTTCTTCATCATCGCCCGGAACTGGCTCGGGCATCACCGGGTGTTCAAGGTGATCCGGCGCATCGACGGACGGTTCATCGCGCTCAATCTCGTCGTGCTCGGACTGATCGCCCTCGTCCCGTTCCCGACCGAAGTGTACGGGAACTACCCGAACGAGCGCGCGGCGATCATCGTCTACTGCGTCGCCATCTCGGCGCCGGGCATCGCCTCCGCCGTGATGTTCACGGCAGCGTTTCGTACCCCGCGGCCCGCCACCCGCGGGACCGGCGTCGCCGGCGCGTGAGCTCGCGCTCGTGTGATTGCTAGGGCGAGGGCTTCTCTGCCGGCTTCTCGGCCTGGGCCGGCCGGGACGCCGGGGCTGGCTTCTCGGTCTCGGGGCTCGTCAGCCCAAGCTCGGAGCGCAGCTCGGAGAGCCGCGCCTGAGCCTCGGCGCTGGCCTGCGCCTGCTCGACCTCGAGCATCTTGGTGTCGACGTTGGTCGAGGTGA
>JBKOWN010000071.1:0-4125 GCA_046724435.1 Actinomycetota bacterium | reverse complement strand
CCGGTACACGACGATCCAGAACTGGTCGCCGAACGTCTACAACCTCGTCACGAAGCGGGCCAAGGCCGAGCGCGAGGCGACCGTCGAGTGGATCGACGGCAACATCGGATCGAAGCTGACGATGAAGTACCCGTCGGTCGTCATGACGGGGCCGAAGGCCCACGGCGAGGTGCTGTCGGTGGCGTACGCCGGCGAGGGAATGCACCAGGACGCGGGGGCGAAGATGACCCACGTCGCGCCTGACACCACTTCGATCATCGAGTCGAAGTCGATCTCGAAGGACGGCGGGCGCACGACCTACCGCGGCCTCGTAAAGGTCGAGGAGGGCGCGCACAACGTGAAGAGCCACGTGCGCTGCGACGCGCTGATCCTCGACGAGGACAGCCGGTCCGACACCTACCCCTACATGGAGATCGAGGAGAAGGACGCCCGCATCGGGCACGAGGCCACGGTCTCGAAGGTCGGCGAGGACCAGATCTTCTATCTGATGAGCCGCGGGCTCAGCGAGCAGCAGGCGACGGCGATGATCGTCAACGGCTTCATCGAGCCGATCGTGAAGACGCTGCCGATGGAGTATGCCGTCGAGCTGAGCCGCCTGATCGAGCTCAACATGGAAGGAGCGGTTGGCTAACCGCTCCATGATTGCGTTCACGCCTGAAGCCGCACGTGCGCTCGGCGGGCCGGACTGGCTCGTCGAGCGTCGTCTTGCTGCGGCCGAGCAGCTCGACGGGATCGCCTGGCCCACCGACGCCGACGAGATCTGGCGCTACAGCCGGATCGACGAGCTCGACCTCGATCGCTTCCGGCCGCCGTCGCCGAAAGAGCTGGGGGAGCCCGGACCGGAGCCGGCGCCGGGCGGTGGGCCGGTAGCAGCGGAAGCGGGCGAGCGCGCCGGCCTGGTGGTCGTGCGCAACGGGCGCGTCGTGCACCACGAGGTCGACGACACGCTCGTCGCGAAGGGAGTGCTCGCGTGTGGGCTCGCGACGTGCGACGAAGCCGACGTCGCGGCCTTGCTGGGGTCGTGCTCGCAGGCATCGCCCGACGCGTTCACCGTGCTGCACGACGCGTTCCTCGCTGGCGGCGCCTTCATCAAGGTTCCCGCGGGCGTCGTCGTCGACAAGCCGATCATCGTGCTCCACTGGTCCGAGGGCGAGGGCCTGGCGACGTTCCCCCACACGCTGGTCGTCGCCGACGAGAGCTCCGAGGTCACGGTCGTCGACCGGTTCGGCTCACCAGAGGTCGCCGGCGCCGGCCATCTGGTCGATGCCGTTGTCGAGCTCGTCGTGGGCGACAACGCGCGGCTCCGGTACCTCTCGGTCCAGGAGCATGGGTCGAAGACGTGGCAGGTCGCGCTCCAGCGCGCCCACGTCGGACGAGACGCGTCGCTGCACTCGTCGGCGGTGGCGCTCGGCGGCGACTACGCGCGGCTGCGTAGCGAGTCGCTGCTCGGGGGCGACAATTCCGAGAGCGATCTCATGGCCGTCTACTTCGGCGACCACACCCAGATGCTCGACTTCCGCACCTTGCAAGACCACGACGCGCCCAACACTCGCAGCGACCTGCTGTTCAAGGGCGCGGTCGAGGATCAGGCTCACTCCGTCTACTCCGGCCTCATCCGGCTGCGTCCCTCCGCGCGGAAGGCCAACGCGAGCCAGACCAACCGCAACCTCGTGCTCACCGAGGGCGCCGGGGCCGAGTCGATCCCGAACCTCGAGATCGAGGCCAACGACGTGCGGTGCTCGCACGCGAGCGCGGTCGGCCCGATCGACGAGGAACAGCTGTATTACCTCGAGAGCCGCGGCGTGCCGCCGGCGGAGGCGGAGCGTCTGATCGTGCTCGGCTTCTTCGACGACGTGCTCGACCGCCTGCCGCTCCCGACGCTCGCACGGGCTCTCCGCCGCACGGTCGTCGAGAAGGTGGAGCGCCGTCGTGGGTGATCTGCGGGTGTGCTCGGTGAAGGAGGTCGAGGCAGGCTCGGCGAACCGATTCGACGTCGACGGTCAGCGCCTGTGCGTCGTGCGCATCGGCGACGACTTCTACGTGATCGACGACACGTGCTCGCACGCCGACTACTCCCTGTCGGAGGGCGACGTCTGGGAGGACGAGCGCGAGATCGAGTGCCCGAAGCACGGCTCGACCTTCTCGCTCGAGACGGGGGAACCGGCGACCCTGCCCGCTACGCAGCCGGTGCGCGTGTACGACGTCAAGATCGACGGAGACGATGTTGTGGTGACGAACGTATGAGCACGTTGCGGGTCGCCGGATTGCGGGTCGCCGTCGACGGTCAGGAGATCTTGCGCGGCGTCGATCTCGAGGTCGCCTCGGGCGAGGTCCACGCGCTCATGGGCCCGAATGGCTCGGGCAAGTCGACGCTGGCGCACGCGCTGATGGGCCGTCCCGAGTACGAGATCCTCGAGGGTTCGGTCACCCTCGACGGTGAGGAGCTCCTCGGTTTACCGACGTGGGAGCGCGCCGCCAACGGGCTGTTCCTCGCGATGCAGTACCCGGTCGAGGTGCCCGGTGTGCGCCTCGTCGACTTCCTCGGCGCCGCTATCCGTGGCCGCGGCGGGGAGCCGAACGGCTTGGGCGAGCGGCTGGAAGCGGAGGCTGCGCGACTGGCGATCGGGGAGCAGTTCCTTCGGCGCGGCGTGAACGCCGAGTTCTCCGGCGGCGAGCAGAAGCGGGCGGAGACACTCCAGCTCGCGGTGCTGGAGCCCAAGATCGCGGTACTCGACGAGATCGACTCCGGTCTCGACGTCGACGCGCTTCGGGACGTCGCCCGGCGGGTCGAGGCGATGACCGAGGAGAGCAACCTCGGCGTGCTCGCCATCACCCACTACGCCCGGCTGCTCGGCGAGCTACGCGCCGATCGCGTGCACGTGCTCATGGCGGGCCGCGTCGTGACCAGCGGCGGGCCCGAGCTCGCCGACGAGCTCGAACGGGTCGGCTACGAGGGCCTGGCCGCCGAGCTCGGCGTCGACACGCTCGCGGTCGAGGCACTCCGTGAGCAGGACCCGTTCACGGACACCACAATCGAGTCCAACCCCTTCGCCGACCCGCTCGCCTAAGCGCGGCACGGGCTCGTGCCGGCACAATCTGCACGACACCGCACCGTGTGCCGAAGTGTTCAGCGGCCGAGCGCCTGAGCATCGCGGGGGTGTCGATGTAGGCGCGGAAGTCAACGACCTTGCCGTCGCGCACCTCCCAGACCTGCACCTCTGGTACGTCGAACGACGCGCCGTCCGCGACGACCGTTCCGCAGGTACGTCCGCTCTGCACGACGTGGTCGCCCGTGGAGAACAGGCTCTCGGTCGTCACCTGCGACTGGATGTGCTCGACCAACGTCAAAAAGAACGTGAACGCGCCGTCGCGCCCCTCGTAGTCGCCACCCCATGGAAGCTCAGGGTCGCCAGACGCGGATGTCGTCCGCGAGCAGCGACGGGCCCAACCTCTCGTCGCCGGGCCGGCGCGAGTGCGAGACTCGAGGGTCAGCTCTGGCAACGAGGCGGGGAGTGCCATGGACGTTCGCATGCAGCCGGGGACCGAGGCAGGCCAGCGGTTCGTGGGGCTGGCCGAGGTCCACGCCAAAGAAGCCGCGCAACACGCCGACCGCCATGACCGAGAGGGAACGTTTCCTATCGAGGCCTTCGATGCGATGAAGACCTCGGGGTTCCTCACCGCAACGGTTCCCGAGGAGTTCGGCGGCTTCGGGGTCGCGTCGGGATACGACCTTGCGGTGGCGCTCAGCCGCCTGGGTCAGGGTGACGGCTCCACGGCCATCGCCGCGAACATGCATCTCGTCTTCGGGTTGATCGCGGGCAGGAACCTTCGTCGCGCCCGTGCACGGGGCGACGATCAGGAAGCCGCCGCGATGGAGGGCTACCTCACACTCCTCGGGTCGGGCGCCATCGGCATGGCGAACGCGACCGAGGGCGGAACCGACCTGTTGCACCCGCTCGTCGAAGCGACGCGCGTCGACGGCGGTTGGGCGATCGACGGGCGAAAGATCTTCAGCACACTCTCGCCCATTGCCGATCTGTTCTTCGTACCGATTCGCACCCACAAGGAAGACGGCAGTTGGGCCTCCGGCTTCGCGATCGTTCCGCGAGGCACTCCGGGTCAGCA
>JBKOWN010000131.1:0-4459 GCA_046724435.1 Actinomycetota bacterium | reverse complement strand
TCCAGCCGCCGGTCAGGCCGTCGCAACACTTACGGGCAACGCGGTCTGATCTTCGCCGAGTCGTACCCCTGCCCGACTTCACTGCCAGCGAGGTTGTGAGGGTTGTGGGGGCGCGCAGCGCGGTAGAAGAGCTCATCAACTGACGATCCTGATCCGCGTCTCCCACCGAGCCGCCGCGCAGGCGCGGACCGTCCACCCCAGCGATGACAAGGAGTCGAGCAAATGCGGCATTTTCGAATTGCGCTGTTCGAAGTGACGTCCGGCTCAGCCGACGAGGTGCTCGAGGTCGTCCGGGCTGGCTTCTTGCCGATCTTCGAGAATCAGCCTGGCTTCGTGCGTTACGAAATCGGCACGCTCGACAACGGCGGCCTTGTCTCGTTCAGCATTTGGGAGACGGCTGCCGAAGCGCGGCGGGCGGTGGAACTCGCGGCTGAATGGGTCAGGGACAACACCGCGGACCGGGTGCGGCTTCGCGAGGAACACACCGGCGACGTGGCTTGGGACGACCCGCCATAAGAACCGGGCATTGCATTCGTCAACGCTCCACCGCGAAAAGGCGCCAGGTTCCGGGTACGCCCTTGAGCTCGTGTTGTCCCCGATCGGCGAACGTCAGTCCCGAGCCCGCTACCAAGTCCTTCACCGTGCTCGACACGACGATGTCTCCGCCACCGCCAGTGGACACCACTCGGGCGCCGATGTGCACGGCGAGCCCACCGATCCGCTCACCGCGGACCTCGACCTCCCCGGTATGCATGCCAATGCGGACCGCGAGGCCGATACGAGCCAGAGCATCATGGAGAGCGCGGGCGCAGCTGATCGCCCGGCCCGGCCCGTCGAAGGTGGCGAGGAATCCGTCACCGGTGTGGTCGACCTCGCGCCCACCAAACCGTGCCAGCTCCTGGCGCACGATGGCGTCGTGCTCGTCGAGGAGCGCGCGCCAATGTGCATCGCCGATTGCGGCAGCTCGCGCGGTCGAGTCCACGATGTCGGTGAAGAGGACGGTGGCGAGTCTCCGGTCCGGGTCGGGCGAGGCTCTATTTCCGGTGAGGAACTCCTCGATCTCGTCCACGAGCTCATCGGCGTTCTCCGTGAACCAGATGTGGTCGGCCCCGTCGAGCTCCACATATCTGGCATTGGGGATGTGGTCACACAGATACCGGCCGAGCTCGGGCGGAGCGATCTGATCGTGAGCTCGCTGCAGTACCAGCGTCGGCGCCTGGATGACCGCCAACAGGTCACGGACGTCGGTCAGCACCGACTGTCGGAAGTAGTGAGCTACTGCGCCGGGTGAGACCGCGCCCCGCCCGAGGCGGACGAGCTGCTCGGTGAAGTGGGGATCGGTGACCCGACTGGGCGCCAGAACGGGTACATGGTCGGCGTCGCCGGCAGCCCATGACTCCGCCTGGCGACGAACGATTTCGAGAAGCGCGTCCTCCGGCGCTCCCCACGGGTAATCGGAACCGGCAGTCAGCCGAGCTGCCGTGTTGAACAGAACGAGCGCGCGGCATCGTTGCGGTCGAGAGGCGGCCAGGAGGACGGCAAGCGGGCCGCCCTCGGCGAAACCGAGGATCGCGGCCTGCTCCGACCCGGCGGCATCCATGACTGCACAGATGTCGGCCACCTGGGTCTCGAGGTCGGGGAGCCGATCGAGCGGCACTGGATCGGACAGGCCTGTTCCCCGCCGGTCGAAAATGATCAGGCGCCCGATTGACGCCAGCCGCCGCCGCTGGCGCGCCAAGTCCGGTAGCTCCCAGTACGCCTCGACGTGGTTCACCCAACTCTCGATCAACACCAAGTCGAGCGGGCCCTGCCCGAGGACCTGATACGCGAGGTGGACCTCGCCGTTCCTCGCGTACTTGGTCGTTGGCAAGCCCTCCACGGTTCTCAAGCTTGGCAGGCTCTAGCGAGGGCACCCGTCTTCATCTGTTTTGGGCACAACAACTCAGGTCGGTCGCAGCCGCGTGATGGCCGACAGGATCTTGTCGATCTCGAGGTCCTGGGCTTCCATGTGCTTCTGGATCTCCAGGGCTGTATGCAGCACCGCGTCGGCATCCTCGTAGGTGGCCTGCGCCCGGGCGTCGGCAGCGGCGCCTTGCACGTTCTGACCGACGATGATGATCGACAGCAGCACGAGCTGGAGGAACGTCTGCGCGATCCATGTGATCGTCGGCGACGTCCCGCCCCTGATCGCATCGGGCAGGCTGACGAAGGCCAGGAGCGCGAACGCGTACGCGCACCACATCGTCCCGACGATCGCGGTGATCTTGAGAGCCAGAAAGGTATTGAAGCGGGCGAACGGGCCGCCGCGGGGGTGCTGGTCGGCGACCTTTGGCGGATGCTGGGCGTTGCGGCGTTCGATATGAGGATGCGGGACGTGCTGGAAGATTTTCTGCATCTTCCATGATCCCATTCGGCCCGCGGCCCGGCAGTGTTGCCTGGCGCCTACCGTCGGCCGGCTTCATACGCCGGTCTCGGTGGCGAGCCTTCTGCTCGCCACGGCGTCCCTGAACGTTCGATGGTCGCGTTCGTTCTGGTCCGCATACGCGATGCAGAAGTCGGCGATGGCTCGGTCGAAGACGTCCGACGTGCCCAGGTACGACGCGATCGCGATGCGGTCGCCCGACCGCGCGTGGGCGCGGGCCAGAGTCCACGCGCACATGCGTCCCCAGAGGTCCATGCCCGCCCGGGTCATCCCTGCGACGTCTGCGGATCCCTTCCAGTCCCGGAGCTGGCGGACGTAGTGGTCGCGTGTGACGCCGGCCCAATGGAGGCGGTCCCAGCCGAGGAAGATATCGCCCGCGGCCTGCATGAGCCGCTGGCCGACCACGACGCGCTGCCCGTGGTTCGAGAACTCGCTCTTGGTTGTGAACCGCTCGAGGACGGAAGATTCGGCCTCCTTGACCTGCAGCAAGAGCGGGGAGCCGCGATCGCGGTCGAGGAACAGCGCGATCCACGCTTCAGTCCCGACGCTGCCCACCCCGACCACCTTTCGAGCGAGATGGACGAACCGGTACTGGTCGAGCAGGTGCCGGCGATCGGCGTCGAGCGTTTGCCCGTAGGAGCTGATGAACCTGCGGATCGCGTCCACGACCACGCGGTGCTCGACGTCCGCGAGGAACTCCTCCCACGGAACGATGAGCGGAGGATCATTGATGATCCTGGGTTCACCATCCGTGACATGGCAGAGCTTGTTGTAGGCCTGGTGGCTGTCGTGTGCGCGCGCCTTCGTGATGGCATGCCACACACTTGGTGTCTTCTTCGGGTCCAGGAGCGACTGGAACCGCGCCAGCAGCTCGCCCATGTCGAGGTGCGCGTACCACACCTCCAGGATGGACATGTCCGAGAGCTCTCGCATGGTCTCGCGGTAGGAGCGGACCGCCCGACGCACAATCCCCGCCCGTTCCTTCTTCGCATAGCCGTTCTCGCGGCCGGCGATCTCGAGACTGACCGCCAAGCGCTTCACGTCCCATTCCCACGGCCCCGGCGCCGTCTCGTCGAAGTCGTTCACGTCGAAGAAGAGGTGGCGCTCAGGGGAACCGAAGATGCCGAAGTTGGAGAGATGCGCGTCCCCGCAGATCTGGACACTCACCCCGGAGTCGGGCGTCGCCGCGAGATCCGAGGCCATCGAAAGCGCCGCGCCGCGGTAGTACGTGAAGGGCGACACCAGCATGCGCCCGTAACGGATCGGGACGAGCTCGGGAACCCGTGACCGTGCCTGTTCCTCCAGCAGCTCGACCGGGTCCCTCCGGTCCGCTGAGGGCTCCCAGTCGGCATGAACAGCACGAGGGGTCTCAGCGCGCGCGGCCTTGCCTCGGGCAGCTCGCGCACGGGCCGTTTCGCGCTCCGAGTCCGAGGGGGCTTGATGGCCGCGCCCCGCGATAGTTGGGCTTTCGTCACTGGAGTCCACGATGGCCTCTCCGATGCGACAGGCCGTGCTGAAGAAGGTGGCTTGACCGACCCACCCGACACTAAGCCCGATCTGTGAAGCGCAAACGCCTGCGCGTTTGGAGCGTCGTTCGGTACGTCGGGAATCGGCGCCTTGGGCCTTCGTGGAGATGTCATGAGGCTGACGGGACCTGGCGGCGGTGAGTTCCGGCGCGACCGAGGGTCCAATACCTTGATCCCGCAGCTTCCAGAGACGTCGCTTCGATCGGCCATGGCGGTCGAGCGCTAGAGGAGGAGTTGAGATGCCCGAGCACAGGATCGGAACCCGCGAGGAGTGGCAGGCGGCACGCGATGGGCTCGCGAAGCTCGAAACCGAGCAGGCCGAACGCAACGAAGAGATCACGCGGAGGCGGCTTGAGCTTCCTTGGGTCCCGGTGGAGAAGGAATACGAGTTCGACACCGAGCAGGGCAAGAAAACACTCGCCGAGCTCTTCGACGGCCGCTCGCAGCTGCTCGCCTACAACATCATGTATGGGCCCGACTTCGAGGTCGGTGCCTGTCCGGGCTGCACCAA
>JBKOWN010000170.1:0-12364 GCA_046724435.1 Actinomycetota bacterium | reverse complement strand
GTATAGGAGAACCGCAGCGACGGCGAGCGCCCGCAAGCCGTCGAGAGCCGGCATGTACCGGAGATGCGCGCGCCGCTCGGGCGCGGACGCCAGGCTCGGCGCCGCGATTTTCGCCATTCTCATCCCCCGGGTTCTCCGTCGCGCGCGTGCACGGCGGGAACAATGGCGGGGGCAATAGTACCAATTGCGCCGGGTCTGGGGTATTTCGGCGGGTATGGGAGGGAGAACCCGGCGATCTCAGGGCTGCAGGAGGCGGCCCAGGCGGCGTCCGGCGATGCGTACGCCGACGACGCCCATCACGACGAGGTACCCGGCGTGGAGGAGGAGCGTCCAGCTCAGGTCGCCGAACGCGAGGGAGCGCACGAGGACGACGCCCTGGTACAGGGGCGTCACCTGGATGATCCACTGAAGCCCCGTCGGGTAGCGCGAGAGGGGGAAGAACGTCGCCGAGAAGAGGAAGAGCGGGATGAGCGCGAGGTTGACGTAGTCGAAGTCGACGAAGGAGCGCATGAACGTCGTGGCCGCCATGCCGGCGCCGGCGAACGCGAAGCCGATGAGCATCGCCGCCGGCAGGCAGAGGATCCCCCACGGTGACGCGACCAGCCCGAGCAGAGCCATCGTGACGAGGAAGGCGGCTGCGTAGATTGACCCCCGGAGCAGTGCCCAGGAGAGCTCGCCAAGCGCGACGTCGGTCGCCCGCAGCGGCGTGGCGAGCATGGCGTCGAAGCTGCGCGCGTACTTGAACTTGAAGAAGAAGTTGAACGTCGTGTCGAACACCGACCCGTTCATCGCCGCCACCGCCAGCAGTCCGGGCGCGACGAACGTGTCGTAGTCGACGGTCTGGCCTCCGACGTGCACGCTCCCCACGAGCGCTCCAACACCCACGCCGATGGACAGCAGGTACAGCAGCGGCTCCGCGAATCCGGTGACGAAGATCGTCCACTGGCGGCGGTACGCCAGCATGTCGCGCTCGATGACGTGGACGAAGAGAGAGCTCATTGCGTCAGCTTCTTCGTGAACGAGCGCGTCCCCAAGTACCAACCGGCTACGACGCACGCGACGAGCACCGCGACGTGCGCGACCGCGGGGAAGAAGTCGATCGAGCCGGTCATCGCCCCCCGGCACAGCTCGACGCCGTGCCACAGCGGCGACAACCAGCACAGCCGCTGGAGTACGTCGGGGAGCTGCGAGACGGGGAAGAACGTCCCCGAGAACAGGAACAGCGGCATGATGCCGATGCGGAGGATCACCGGGAACCGGGCGTCCGTCTCCTGCGTCGCCGAGAACGCGGTCAGCGGCGCGGCGAAGGCGGTAGCGCACAGGGCGGCAGCAGGGATCGCGAATACCCCCCACGGTGAGATGACGGCGCCGAGGACGGCGGCGACGATCAGGAAGATCGACGCCCCGACCGCCGACCGGACGGTCGTCCACGCGACGACGCCGGCGAAGACGTCAGCGGGTCGCACGGGCGTCGCGACCATGGCGTGGAACGTGCGTACCCACTTGGTGCCGGCCATGACCGGCCACAGCGACTCGGCGGCCGCGCCGAGCATGGCGCTGGCAGCGAGGAGCCCCGGCGCGACGAACGCGTCATACGGGACCCCGCCGACGTTGCCCGTGCTCTCCTGCACGAGCCCGCCCAGGCCGAAGCCGATCGCGGCCAGGAAGAGCAATGGGTTGAGGACGTAGAACGTCGCCGACCCGCGCCAGAACCGGCGGAAGATCTGCGCCTGGTGCTCGACGACCCGGACCGTGAGCGGCGTGGCCATCACTCCTCCAGCGACCGGCCGGTGAGCGTCAGGAACACGTCCTCCAGCGAGCTGCGCCGGACCAGCACCGACGCCGGGTTCACGCCGTCGTCGGCGAGCCGCTCGGCGTCGCCTTCACCGTCGGACGTGTACACGAGGATGCGATCGGCGAGTGCCTCGTACCGATGGCCCACGGACGCCACACGGGGCAGGGCTTGCTCCCGCTCGTCGTCCGTATTGAAGCGCAGCTCGACGACTTCGCGCGTCGAGTGCTGGTCGATCAGCTCACGCGGGGAGCCCTCGGCCACGATGCGCCCGTCGTCCATGATCACGAGGCGGTCGCAGAGCTGCTCCGCCTCGTCCATGTAGTGCGTCGTCAGCACCAGCGTCACGCCTTGGCGCTTCAGGCGGTAGAGCCGCTCCCACACGAGGTGCCGAGCCTGGGGATCGAGTCCCGTCGTCGGCTCGTCGAGCAGCATCAGCTCCGGCCTGTTCACGAGCGCGCGGGCAACGGTCAGGCGACGTCGCATCCCGCCCGACAGCAGGTCGACCCGGTCGTTCCGACGATCGGACAGCTGGACGAACTCGAGCAGCTCGTCGGCCCGCTCGCGGACGACGCTGCGGGACAGATCGAAGTATCGCCCGTAGATGAGCACGTTGTCGCGCACCGTGAGCTCGAGGTCGAGCGTGTCCTCCTGCGGCACGACGCCGAGACGGGCTCGGATGCTCGTACCGTCCGTCGCCGGATCCATGCCGAGCACGCTGAGCTCTCCGTCCGAGACCGGCGAGATGCAGCCGATCATCCGCATCGTCGACGTCTTGCCGGCCCCGTTGGGCCCCAGGAACCCGAACGCCTCTCCCTGCTCGACGCGAAAGTCGATGGCGTCGACCGCGACGAAGTCACCGAAGCGCTTCGTCAGATGACGTCCCTCGATGAGGGGGGCAGGAGGCACGTCGGCCGACGCTATCGGCGCCTGCCGCGACCGTGCCCCCGATTAGGGACGGTGACTCGAGCCTCAGCGGCGTTCGACGCGAGTGGCGCCACGCCGCTCGCGCCACGTCTCGATGACGAGACGGTCAGGTGGGTCGCCGCCCAGGGTGGTGAGCACGATCTCGTCCACCTCGACCCGGAAGAGATGGAACGGCTCGGGCGGCTCCTCCCCTTTCTCCTCACGCTCCTGCCCGACGAACCAGTCGAAGGTCGCCTGGTCTGTGACTTCGACGGCGCGGCCCGCGAGCTTGGCATCGCCGAGCGCCATCGTGGGATCGACGGTGGCGCTGTGCACTGCCAGCCGGGGATCACGCTGGAGATCCTTCGCTTTGCGCGACTCGGGCATCATCCCGAGCCAGACGTCGCCGTTTCGGAACGACATCTCTTGCCCACTGACGCGGGGTGAGCCGTCAGCCCGAAGCGTGGCGAGCGTCTTGTGGATGTGCGCGTCGAAGCTTCGTTGCACCGCGGCAGCCAAGTCGGGAGCGGCCTTCGTCACGTCGTTCCACGTCGCGATGCGACGATCCTCGCGGCTATGCCAGGGAGTGCACCACCTGAAAGCGCGCGTCGAAGACCTTGTCCGGGACCCGGAGCTCATCGCTGTCCTCGTAGAGGCGCCGGATGGCGTCGGCGTCATCACCGGCGATGACGTCGGCCACCGTGTCGGTGCGCGACAAGGTCGTCGTATCAGGATCCTCGTGGACCGTCATCGGGCCCCAGACGTCCCACGGCAGCAGCTCCATCTTGTTGAGCGCGGCGAGATCACGAATCACGTTGGCCTGTACGAACCAGAGCCCCCACATGTCCATGATCCCGAACGTCCCCGGATCGGCCTCGCCTCGCCGGCACTGCTGCCAGGCTTCGCCCCCGGGCAGGAACGGGCCCGCAGGCTGATCCTCGGTGTCGAACGCGGGCTGGATCGCGGCACGCTGCATGGCATCGAGTTGGGTGTCGATCCTGACCCACCGCCGCTCCGCACCGTCCCAGTACTCGGTCACCCAGTGGTCGACGTGCCTGCCCGGCTCGAAGTAGTCGGCGAACCCGCAGCGAGCACGGGCCGGGATCCCGGCGCGCCGCAACAGCGCGCAGCTGAGGGTGCTGAAGTAGCGGCAGTTGCCCACCATCCGTTGCTCGACCGGCCGCTCGACGGCGAGAGGCGCCGGGTTCAACCCGAGGATGTGCTCGGTCATCTCCGCCGCCGACCGCGTGTGGAACGAATCGAGACGGCTCACCGGCACGTCGAAGCCGTACGCCTGGGCCCAGAACTCGTGGACCAGGAGCCCCTGTACGGTCCGGCACAATCCGACCGGGTCGGTCGGGAGTCCGTCGAAGACGTCGGCCGGGACGTCGCCCAGGTCCGTCATCGGGCCCGGTGCGGCGTAGTAATCGAACGTCTGGTCGTCGAACTCGGTCATCGTCTCCTCCTCATTCTTAGCGGTCGATGCGTTCGTGCAACGCGAACTGCAGCTCGGTCACCCAGGTCTCGGGAGCCCCGGCCATGTCGAGATAGATCTCGCGGCTGAACCCATCGATCTGCTCGCCGGTGTCGTCCGCCCAGCGAATCAGCGCCTGGTAGCCGTCCTCGACGCGCGCCATCGAGCCGCGATGGACCGTAACGGCCGCCCGGTCGACGGCGGGAAGGTCGACGACCCGAAGCCGGTCCGAGGTCACGACGTCGGCGTCGATGGGCACGGCGTACATGACCGTGATCGGCGCGGCCAGATCGTCACTGGGCTCGTAGAGCGCGATGTGCGGACCGGCCGCTGCCACGCCGTTCCGGTCCAGCTCGTCGTGGAGCTCGCCGAACAGCCGGTCGAAGATCGGCCCGAGCGTGGCGTTCCCGAACGAGGGCGCGGTCGCCTTCACGAGCGCGACGTGCTCCGGCTCGAGGGCCTTGACGACGACGTCGTAGTCGCTCGCGCGTCCCTCCATCTCGATCTGCCGTATCCGGGCCTCGACCCGTGAGAGCCGCTCGGCCTCCGCCGCCATGCGTTCCGCCGCTTCCGCCTGACGGAGCCGCAACATGCCCCGCAGCTCGTCGAGCGACACCTCGTCGTCGACGACCTTGCGGATCTCGGTCAGCGGGAGCCCGAGGTCGCGGAGAGCCAGGATCCGATTCAGCCGCTGGAGCTGATCGGCGCGGTACCAGCGGTATCCGGTTTGCGGGTCGACCTGCGCCGGCGGCAGCAGGCCGACGTCGTCGTAGTGGCGCAGCGTGCGCACCGAAACCTGGGCCACGCGGGCGAACGCTCCGATCCCGAACACGACTCCATACCTACAACCTCACGCGGCGTGAGGGTCAAGGGCCGGCGACGCCGAGCGCGCGCACTCGCTGTTCGCGCAAGCGCGCTCGATCGCCGAGCGAATCGGACAGAGTGGTGTGATGGCCGACATCGTCGGCCTTGTCGAACAGCGCGCGGAGGCGTGAGCCTCAGACGGCGCGGACGTTCTGCGCTTCCTCGCCCTTCTTGCCGGGCGCGATGTCGAACTCGACGCGCTGACCCTCATCGAGGGTTCGGTATCCGTCACCCTGGATGGCCGAGAAGTGCACGAAGACGTCGTCCCGCCCCTCGATGGCGATGAATCCGTAGCCCTTCTCTGCGTTGAACCATTTGACCGTACCGGTCGTTGCCATGCGTTGCTTTGCTCCTTGCCGTTCCCGACCGAGTCAGCGTCGGTGTCGGGATGTATATACAAAGGTCAGTGGCGCAGTTGCGAATCGATTCGGACCGGAACGGTACGAGGGCGGTCGTACCGCGGTGTCTCGTTCGTGCCGCATTCCGCCGCGACCGAAGCTGACGTGGTGACTGTATAGCAGCGTAGAAACCGGCAAGCAGCCGCGCGGCAAATCACCCGGTTCGCGTGAAGTCCTCGGTTCGTGCGCATTTGCAGCCGTTCGGTTTCGTCGACAGCCTCCGTTCCGCCCGCGGCGCGCCGCCCCCGGAGCCGGCCCGAGCACGTACCGTGAACGTCGTGGGCTCTTCACCGCTTCGGACTGGGCTGCTCACCCCCGCCGAGGCGGACGTGACGGCGACCTGGGCGGACGCCATCGAGTCCTGGCCGGTCGGCACGCACATCTGGGGCCAATACGCCGAGCAGATCACCGACCGGGTTGCCGTGTGCCGCACCGAGAACGTCTCCGCCTGCCACCCCGGCGTCGCCGCCCTCGTCGACGGACCGCTCCGCGAAGCGGCCGGCGACGCGCTCGGCGAGCCTGCGGTCGCGTTCAAGGACAAGATCAACTACAAGCACCCGGGCGGAGCGGGATTCCGGCCCCACCAGGACCGGCTCGCGTATCCCGGTGTCGCGTGCGTACTCTCGATCCTCGTCGCGATCGACGAGTGCACCACGGAAACGGGGTGCCTCTGGCTTGCAGAGGGCGTCGGCGAGCCGCTGCCGACCGACGACCGCGGCGTCGTTCGAGGCGATGTCGCCGATTCCCTGCACTGGACACCGGCCGAGCTGGCTGCGGGCGACGCCGTCCTGCTCGACGGCCTCGCACCGCACTACAGCCACGCCAACCGTGGCGATCGGCGCCGCCGGGTGCTCGTCGCCAGCTACGCACCGTCCGGCGAGCACTACTCGCGCGACCACTATTACTCCGCGCGCGCGGAGACGATGCGGCGGGCCTCCCAGGAGGACGGGCGCTTCCGGATCAGCACGCTGGCCGACTTCGACGGCGTCGAGGTCACCGCGGAGAGCGCGGCGTCTGATCACTGCACGCATCCCCTGGTCAGCGGAGCTTGATCCCCAGGCCCTGACACCGGCGGCCTGCCGGGCCACCAGGGGTCTCGACGTCCAGGTCGCCCGTATGCGAACATGTGTTCGTGACCGGGGGGGCCACCATCCTGCACGCCGACCTGGATGCCTTCTACGCGTCGGTCGAGCAGCGGGACGATCCTCGCCTTCTCGGCCGTCCCGTGATCGTCGGCGCCGGCGTCGTGCTCGCAGCCAGCTACGAGGCGAAGGCATTCGGGGTCCGCACCGCCATGGGCGGCGCCCAGGCCCGGGCGCTGTGCCCGCACGCCGTCGTGGTCGAGCCGCACATGTCGGCATACACGAAGGCGAGCGAGGCGGTCTTCGAGGTGTTCGAACGGACGACCCCTCTGGTCGAGGGCCTGTCCATCGACGAGGCCTTCCTCGATGTGGGGGGGCTGCGGCGGCTGTCGGGACCGGCGCCGGCGATCGCCGCCCGCCTCCGGCGCGATGTCCGCGAGCGAGTTGGCCTGCCGATCACGGTCGGTGTGGCGAGGACGAAATTCCTGGCCAAGGTGGCGAGCGCCGTGGGCAAGCCCGACGGGCTGCTCGTCGTGCCTCCCGACCGGGAGCTGGCGTTCCTGAACCCGCTGCCGGTCGAGCGGCTCTGGGGCGTCGGGCCTGTGACCGCGGAGAAGCTCCGAAACCGCGGGATCTCCCGCGTCGCGGAGGTGGCCGAGCTCGGCGAGGGCGCACTCGTGTCCATGCTGGGCAAGGCGTCGGGCCGGCACCTCCACGCACTCGCCCACAACCGCGACCCGCGCCCGGTCCAGGTCGGGCAGCGCCGCCACTCGATCGGGTCGCAACACGCGCTCGGACGTGCACCGAAGACGTCCGACGACGTCGACGCCGCCGTCGTTGCGCTCGTCGATCGCGTCACGCGGCGCATGCGCGCCGCCGGGCGAGTAGGCCGGACGGTCATGTTGCGGCTCCGGTTCGAGGACTTCTCCCGCGCGACCCGGTCGCACACGCTGAACCAGGCGACGGCGCAGACGAGGACGATCCTCGACGCAGTGCGAGAGCTCCTCGAGACGGCCGCGCCGACGATCGAGCGGCAAGGGCTGACGCTTGTCGGCATCTCGGTCGGCAACCTCCATGACGATGCTGCGGTACAGCTCGCGCTGCCGTTCGACCGGCGTCGCGCCGGAGCCGACGGCCTCGACATGGCCCTCGATGAGGTACGCGACCGGTTCGGGTCGACTGCCGTCACCCGCGCGGTGCTGCTCGGGCGGGACCATCATCCCTCGGTGCCTCTCCTCCCCGACTGAGACGTCGCCACGCTCACATCTGCTGAACTGAGCGCATGACCAGCGCCGAGCTGCTCGTTGATGCCTTCGGCAGGATCCGCGCCACGGTCCACGGAGCCGTGCACAGCTTGACGCCCGAGCAGCTGGCGGTGCGGCTCGACGCGGACGCGAACTCGATCGCGTGGTTGGTGTGGCATCTGACCCGCATTCAGGACGACCACATCGCGGCCGCCGCCGGCGTCGAGCAGGTGTGGACGTCCGCGGGCTGGGTCGAGCGGTTCGAGTTGCCGTTCGAGCCGGGGGCGACGGGATACGCACACACTTCCGCCGACGTCGCTGCGGTCACGGTGAAGTCCGGCGAGCTGCTCGTCGGCTACTACGACGCGGTCCACGAGCAGACGATCCGGTTCGTCGAGCGCATCACCGACGGCGATCTGGACCGGATCGTGGACGAGTCGTGGGACCCGCCCGTGACACTCGGCGTCCGGCTCGTGAGCGTGATCAACGACAACACGCAGCACGCGGGCCAAGCGGCATTCGTGCACGGGATCGTCCTGCGGCGGTAGCCCGGTGCCTCCCCGGTCTTCCCAGTCAGTCTCCGAGGCAGGCTTCGCGTTCAAGGAGCCGACGACGCGCCGCGAGCTCACGTTCGCGCTCCTGCCCGTCGGGAAGCTCGAGGTCATCTCGCACCAGCGCAAGGCGAGCGACGCCCACGTGAAGCGGGTCATGGACTCCGTCAATCGCGTCGGCTTTCTCGCGCCGGTAGTGGTCGTCGAGCGCGACGACGGCGCCGGGTACCTGATCATCGACGGCCAGCACCGGTTCCTCGCCGCCAAGGAGCTGGGCCTGCGCCGGATCCCGGCGGTGATCGCGCCGCGCGACGTCGCCCGTCGAATGCTCACGCTGAACGTGGAGAAGGAGCCGAACATCCGGGAACGGTCTGCGGTCGCACTCTCCATCTACCGCGAGCTGGTCGACGCGGAGTCCGACCTGCCCGAGGACGCCCCCGAGGTCTCCGACGCGGTCCAACAGGCGCACTACGTCACGCTCGGGCTCGGGTACGCGGCGTCGGGCCGGCTGGCCGGCAGCCAGTTCGAGCCCATCCTCCGAAAATGCGACGGGTTCATGGACACGTCGCTCGCGGAATCGCTCCCGGTACGCGAGGCCCGCGCCGGCCGTCTGGTGGAGGCGCACCGTCTCGTGCGCGCCGTCACCGACCGCCTCAAGGAGATCGGCGCGTGGCACGAGTTCGCCGGCGCGCAGATCATCTCGTACGCGAATCCGCTGAAGCGGGCTCGCAAGCAGCACTCCTTCGACGAGACGTTCGACAAGCTCATCGCGAAGCTGGAGACGCTGGGCGAGCATCCGGAGAAAGCCCTCCGCGGCGGCGGCTAGCGTCTCATCCGCATGGCGCTCTGGAGCGACGAGCTCGAAGGGATGCGGCCGCGGCTTCGCGAAGAGGCCGACGCGTTCGTCACCTCCTTCGCAGGCGACGTCGACGACCCGAGCCTTCCCGTCCCGGAGCGGATCGCGCGACAACGCGCCGCCCACGACGAGCGCGTGTTGCGCTCCGAGATGGCGGCCGATCGGGAGATCTCCGGGCCCGCCGGTCCCGTACGGCTGCGCACGTTCGTGCCCGATCAGGTCGACGCCGTCCTTCTTCATATCCACGGCGGCGGGTTCGTCACCGGATCACCGGAGATGACCGATCTCCTCCACGAGATGCTCAGCAAGGAGCTCAATCTCGCGTTCGTCAGCGTCGACTACCGGCTCGCCCCCGAGCACCCGTATCCAGCCGGCCCCGACGACTGCGAGGCGGCGGCGGTGTGGCTGCTCGAGCACGCCGAGCGCGAGCTCGGCTCGGACCGTCTCCTCATCGGGGGCGAGTCCGCCGGCGCGCACCTCGCCGCGTGCACACTGCTCCGGATGCGCGATCGGCACGACGCCGTCGACCGCTTTCGCGCGGCCAATCTGGTCTTCGGGATCTATGACCTCAGCGGGACCCCGAGCCAGCGCGCCACGACCGGGCGGGCCGACCTCCTGACCGTCGAGCAGATCGAGTACTTCGCTGCGCTGTTCACACCCGACAAGTCCACCGACGAACGGCGTGATCCCGACATCTCACCGCTCTACGCCGACCTGCGCGGGCTCCCGCCGGCGCTGTTCACCGTCGGCGCCGACGACCATCTCGTCGACGACACGCTCTTCATGGCGGCGCGCTGGGAGCTGGCGGGGAACGACGCCGACCTCCTCGTATACCCGGAGAGCCCGCACGGGTGCATCGGCATGCCCAGCGTGTTCGAACCGTGGTTCGCGACCCTCAAGGATTTTCTCCGCCGCGCCACGGACGGCCGATGAGCGCGACGATCCTGCGTGACGGCGTCTTCACGAACCACGTCGCCGGGGTTGGTGGCGGCAACGCGTTACCTATCGCCTTCGACGAACCCTTGGATCCAGGTAGGTGTCGTCGGCGAGGCGGTCGGCCATCGTGGCCAAGATCGCGAAGGCGCGCAGGGCCGCATACGCGTCGGGGTCGCGAAGCTCAAGCTCGGTCTCCCCAGCCGGCGTGTCCCAGCGCGCGATCGGTTCGAGTGCGAACTCCGCGTCCACGGGCAGGTCCGTCTTCTGCAGAGTCTCCACGAGCACGTCAGTCGCGACTCTCGACGAGAGGTCGTCGATCACTTCCGCAACGCCCGGGCGTTCCGACCAGGCCGCTGCCTGTCGTCGGAGCTCGATCTCGACAAGTGCTTCGTCTCCTTCCAGCTGCACGGCAGGGCGAGGCGCATGCAACTCATCGACGAGCTTCGTAGGCAAAGCTCGAAGCTGTCGACGCTGCCTCCGGCGTAAACGGTCAATCTTCTTCGTTGCCCAAGGTTGCCCGTATCCGAATTGTCCATCCCTCATCTCGAACCCCTTCCCGCGCGGTCACGCGCGCATGACGACCGCGTTCCCAGGCCGACCTCTCCCTAAACTCAAGCCGCTCTCGGAGTTCGCGTGGAGGCTCTTGTACCTGCGCGCGTTCGCTCAGTTTGGAGCGCGAGCACCATCGGGTATGCGAGGCGAACCACAGCTGCATTGGGGGTCCAAAATGGTCGCTTTGCTGGTGTTGCTCGTTATTCTCTTGGTTCTCGGAGGACTGGGATTTGCCGTACACGTCCTCTGGTACGTGCTCATTGCCGCGATCATCCTCTGGGTGCTCGGCTTCTTCCTCGGAGGCGTCGACACAGGCACGCGTCGCCGTGGGTGGTACCGATGGTGAGGAGCGCGGTTCGCGCGCCCGCCGGAGCAAAGAGCGCGTGTGTCAGCTGAGGGGGAATCCCAGTGGATGCCTGGATATGGATTGTGATCGTGGCCGGGATCGTGGTCCTGGCCGCCGTCGTGCTCTGGGCCGTACGGAGACGCAGACAGCGGCGCGAGATGCGGGAATGGTTCGGGCCCGAGCACGACCCCAGGTCACATCCGTGAAGGCGGTCGCCGTCGAAGGTCGCGCTAGTCACGGGGATCTCATGACTCTTCCCCTTCGACAAAAGCGCGCCATTCGGCAGTCGTCGCCTCGTCCTCTACAGCGTCCTCGGCGATCGGCGTAAACGTCGCTCGCTGGCCGAGACTGCGCTCCGTGGCGATGAGGAACCCGCCGCCCTGCACGAAGCGGAAGACCCCGACATCCTCGCCGTCCAGTTCAGGCATGGAAGCGACACCCAGAAACTCCACCGGCCGGTTTGACTCCGTGTGCCGGTAGATCGCCCTTGGTTCGAAGCTGTCGCGGTCATGCCAGTCGAGTGATGGCATCCTCTGTCCTCCTTGCGCATCTGAACGCGATCGGTCAATGGCCGATCAGCTACGGCACTGTAGGCGTCCGGATCGGTCGCCAGGAGTGTGCGTACCGTCACACTCGATATGACGTACGCCGCGGTCAACGGCCTCCAGCTCTATTACGAAACGCACGGTACCGGCCGGCCACTCGTACTGCTCCACGGTGGCCTGATGACCATCGACCTCAATTTCGGGCCGTTGCTCGAACCCCTGACGGCGCGCAGGCGGGTGATCGCGGTGGAGCTCCAGGCCCACGGGCACACCGCCGACACTGACCGCCCGACGACGATCGAGGCGCTGGCCGGTGACGTCGTCGCGCTGCTCGACCACCTGGGGATCGCCGAGGCCGCCTCGGCGGACTTCCACCGCCCGCTGGGTAGGGATAACGCGCCACTCGTTGATCACGCCGTTCCTTGACGCGCGCTGACCGGCGGTATCGTCATCGGCATGACGCCGGAGGAGATCGCCAACCTCGTGCACCTGCGTCGGGCGCGCGACTTCATGGACCGTGACTACGCAGAGCCCCTCGATGTCCCGGCCATGGCGCGTGCCGCGTTCATGTCGCCCGCGCACTTCTCGCGCAAGTTCCGTGCCGCCTATGGCGAGACGCCCTACTCCTATCTCATGACACGACGCATCGAGCGCGCGAAGGCGCTTCTACGTCAGGGGATGTCGGTCACCGACACCTGCTTCGCGGTCGGTTGCACGTCGCTCGGCTCGTTCAGTTCGCGCTTCACCGAGATCATCGGCGAGACGCCGTCGCAGTACCGCGGGCGCGACCACCGCAACCTCGAGGTCGTTCCGCCCTG
>JBKOWN010000094.1:0-4373 GCA_046724435.1 Actinomycetota bacterium | reverse complement strand
TGAGAAACGCCGACGCGAGCAGGAACGCGAGGCGGAGGCGTCCGGCGTGCCGCGCACCCGCTCGCCCGGTCGGCGTTCCCTGGTCGTGCCCGTCCCCGTGACTATGCGCCACGAGGTCGATGCTACGAGCGCGGGGGGCAGCCGAGCGCGGTTGCGATCTTCTCGAGGTTGGCGTCCATGAGGGTGAAGTAGTCGGCCTTGTCGGCGCGCTCCTTCTTGCTGAGACTCTCGAGCGGGCTCAGCACCTCCGTGCGGAGCCCGCCCGCGTCGCGAGCGAGAGTCTGTGCGATGCGCGGCGAGACGGTCTCTTCGGTGAACACGGTCGTGACACCCTGGTCGCGGGCGAGCTGCGCGAGCTCGCCGAGGCGCGCCGGGTCGGGCTCCTGGTCCGGCGACAAGCCCGCCACTCCCTGTTGCCGCAGTCCGTAGCGAGTTGCGAGGTACCCGAACGCCTCGTGCGACGTGACGAGCAGGTTTCGCGCGCAGCCGGTCAGGCGCTCGCGGTAGCGCGCGTCGAGCGCGGAGAGCTGGTCCTGGAGAGCTTGTGCGTTCCTCTCGTACGTCGCGGCGCCCTTGGGATCGGCGGCAGCGAGGCCGCGCTCGACCTGGCCGACGAGCTGCGACATGAGGACCGGGTCCAGCCACACGTGCGGGTCGAGCCCGCCGGTCTGTCCCTGCTCGGCGACCTTCTTGCCTCGCGCGTCGACGAGCTTGGCCAATAGCTCGACCGTCGGCCCGTCGCGCCGGGCGGCCGCCTTCTCCACCGCGGGCTGGAAGTCGCTGCCGAGCACGAAGGCCACCTTGGCGCCGAGCAACTGGTCGAGCTGGTCCGAGTTCAGCTCGAGGTCATGCGGTTCCGCGCCCGACGGCGTGAGGTTCGTGACGCCGACGCGCTGTCCACCCACCCGCTCCGCCGCGAACGCGACCGGATAGAACGCGGCTGCCACGCTGACCTTGGTGCGGGACGCGGCCGCCGGTTCGACGCCCAATGCGGCCGTGACGACGGACGCCGCGGCCACAACGGCGAGGACGGGGAGCAGGAGGATCGACCGTCTGGGGGTAATGAGAATGAGTCTTATCACACCGCGAGCCTAGGATGGGAATCGATCTCAGATGAAGACCTCGATCGCCAACCCCGTCCTCTCCGCAGAAGGGGTCTCGTTCGCCTTCGGCGCCCATCCCGTCCTCGACGACGTCGGGCTGGAGGTCTCCCGCGGCGAGTTCACGGCCCTGGTCGGCCCGAACGGTGCGGGGAAGTCGACGCTGCTGCGGATCGTCCTCGGGCTGCTCGCGCCCCAAACAGGCCGGGTCGAGGTGTTCGGCGCCTCGCCGCGACGCCTCCCCGACCGTTGGCGCCTGGGGTACGTGCCGCAGCGTCCTCGACTGGCGCCTGACCTGCCGGCGACGGTCCAGGAGGTTGTCGCCGCCGGGCGGCTCGCCCGGCAGGGGTGGTGGCGCCGGGCGCGACCGGCCGACCGGACGGCGGTGGAGCACGCGCTCGAGTCGGTCGCGCTCGACGGGCTGCGCAGGCAGCGGGTCGTGGAGCTGTCGGGCGGGCAACAGCAACGCGTGCTGATCGCCAAGGCACTGGCCAGCGAGCCGGAGCTGCTCATCCTCGACGAGCCGATCGCGGGTGTCGACGCCCAGGCCCAGCGCCTGTTCCGCGACTCGCTCGTGCATCTCCTGCGCGACCACGGCGCCGCGGTGCTCCTCGTCTCGCACGAGCTCGGCGCGGTGGCCGACGATCTCGACCGCGTCGTGGTGTTGCGACGCCGCGTCCTGTTCGACGGGAAGCCCGGCGACCTCGCCGCCACCGGCGTGAGCCTCGGCGTCCACCGCGACGATCTGCCCCGCTGGCTGGAGGAGCTCACCGAGAACGGCGGGACGTGATGCCGGGGATGCCGTGGCCGTTGCCGTGGCCGTTCGACACCACGTACATGCAGTTGGCGCTGATCGCAGGTCTCGCCGTCGGCGCGTCCGCTCCCCTCATCGGCGCCTTCCTCGTGCAGAAGCGTCTCTCGCTGCTCGGCGACGGCATTGGCCATGTCGCCGTGGCCGGGGTCGGGGCGGGACTCCTGTTCGGGACCTCGCCGGTGTGGACCGCATTGGTCGTGGCGGTCGCCGCCGCACTGGCCCTCGAGTGGCTGCGGTCGCGCGGGCGCACATCGGGCGACCTCGCGCTCGCACTCTTCTTCTACGGCGGGATCGCGGCCGGCGTCGTGCTCGCCGGACGTTCGGCGACCAATGCCAACCTGCAGCCGTATCTCTTCGGCTCGATCCTCACCGTGACCGAGAACGACGTCTACACGGTGGCCGCGCTGGGCGCGCTGATCATCGTGGCCATAGCGCTGACGCGGCGCGGGTTGTTGGCGGTCGTGCTGGACGAGGAAGCGGCGCACGTCGCCGGCATCCCGGTCGGGGCGCTCAACGCGCTTCTCGCCGCACTGACCGCAATCACCGTGGCGGCGGCGATGCGAGTGACGGGGGTGCTCCTCGTCGCCGCGCTCATGGTGCTGCCCGTCGCCACCAGCCGGGTCGTGGCGCGGTCCTTCCGTACGACGACGCTCGGTGCCGGCGTGGTCGGCATCATCGCCGTCGTGCTCGGCTTGGCTGCGGCCCGGCAGTGGGCACTCGCCGCCGGGGGCGCGATTGTGCTCGTCGCGGTGGCGCTGTTCGCGGTCGCGTCGATCGCCACGCCGCTTCGACGCGGTCGCGCCCGGGATGACGCCGGCGCCCTGCTGTCAGGACCTCACTAGCTAGCAGATACCGCGCACGGCGGGATACGGGTTCACCGCCCTGCCCCCGCCGGGGTGGATCTCGAAGTGCGTGTGGGTCGCCCCGCCCGATGCGTCGCCGGTGTTGCCGGTGTAGCCGATCACCTCTCCTTGCGCGACGTTGCGTACGCCTCCTGCCTAGGAGTCGAGATGGAAGTAGTAGTAGAGGTCGCCGTTGTCACCCTGTAGGTACACCCCGTTGCCGGAGGTGTCACCCGACTTCATCGTCACCGACCCCGACACCACCGCGACGTTGGGCGTGCCCCTCGGCGCCATGAGATCGACGCGCCGAATCCGCCCCGGCAACCGCCCCTGGACCCGAAGATGAACGGCGACGCTAGACGGGCTCGAGCGTCCTCACAATCGCGTCGAAGGAGCCCGGCAAATGGCGGTGTACGGTCCCGGCCGTGCGTCTCGAGGGGGAGATCGCGCTCGTCACCGGCTCCACCTCCGGTATCGGGAAGGCGATCGCGACCGCGTTCGCCGCCGAAGGGGCCCGAGTCGTCGTGACCGGCCGCGACGAAACCCGCGGCACTGCGGCGGTCGACGCGATCATGGGAGCCGGGGGGCAGGCCGCGTTCCACGCCGCCGACCTTGCCGACGAGGCGGCGTGTGTCCACCTCGTCTCGGCCACGGTCGAGCAGTTCGGTCACCTCACCGTGCTCGTGAACAACGCAGTGGGGTCCACGGTCGACGAGACCGACGGCCCCGTCGCCCAGATGACGACGTCGAGCTGGGAGGCGAGCCTTCGGGTCAACCTCACCGCGCCGATGTGGCTGACGCGCGCCGCGATCCCGCACATGATCGAGGCCGGTCACGGATCGATCGTGAACGTCTCGTCGCGCGCCGCCGAACGCGCCAGCCCGGGGCTCGCCGCATATATCGCGAGCAAGGGCGGGCTGAACGCGCTCACCCGGTCGATCGCGGTCGACTACGCGCGGTCCAACATCCGGTGCAACACGATCAGTCCTGGCTACGTGCTCAACGAGCGCCGTGACGCCGATCTGTCCGAGCCGCGCCGCTCCCGTCTCGAAGGGATGCACCTCACGCGTCTCGGCGAAGCGAACGACGTCGCCTACGCCGCCGTGTACCTCGCCAGTCGCGAGTCGGAGTTCGTCACCGGCGTCAACCTCGCCGTCGACGGCGGCGGCAGCGCCGCCCGCGGCTTGACGCTCGGCTGACGGCCGCATGCACCCGCGGGTCTCGCTCAGCGCCATCTCGACCTTCTCCTGGGAGCTCGACGCCGACCTCGCGTTCTACGCAGAAGCGGGGATCACGAACGTCGGGATCTCGGTGGCGAAGCTCGAGCGATTCGGATGGGAAGAGGGCACCCGCCGCGTCGCCGACGCCGGCCTGCGGGTGACGAACCTCATCGGGCTCGGCCCGTTCCATCTCGCCGAGCGCGGGCGGTGGGACGTGCAGCGCGAGCGGATCGTGCGCGCCCTCGACACGGCGTCCGAGGTGGGCGCCGAGTGCCTCGTGTTCACGACCGGTCCCGCCGGCCCGCTCGAATGGGACGAGGCAGCCGACGCGCTCGAGGCCGCGCTGGCGCCGGTGGTCCACGAGGCCCGCTCCCGCGGCGTGCCGTTCGCGATCGAG
>JBKOWN010000050.1:0-7000 GCA_046724435.1 Actinomycetota bacterium | reverse complement strand
CGGCGAAACAGTCGCGAAACACGACGCCCATACCGTCCGCACATGGACGTGGTGCTCGTGCGCTGGCCGGAGGAGGACGCCCGGCTCCGGCAGCTGCGGGAGACGGGCTCGCCCCGCCTGCTGCTCCTGAACGGTGAGTCGGAGCCGCCCGAATCGGTCGACTGCCTCGAGGACTGGATCCGGCTCCCGGCCGACGACCGTGACGTGCGTGCCCGGCTGGCTCGGCTGGCCTCGCGGTCGGAGACACAGCAGCCTGCGCCGCAGGTCGACGGGGACGGCCTCCTGCGCTACCGGGGCCGCTGGGTCGCGCTGTCGCCCGTCGAGTCCTCGCTCGCCATCACACTGATCGACCGGTTCGGCGCGGTGGTCGGCCGCGACACGCTGGCTCGCAGGGCGTGGCCGGAAGAAACTCCCACCCGCAACGCGCTCGACGTGCACATGCTTCGCTTGCGCCGCCGCATCGCCGCGCTCGGCGTGGAAGTGCGCACCGTCCGCTCTCGGGGCTACCTGATGCAGGCGGCGCAGCCACGAGCCGACGCGCAGTAGACGCTCGCCGCCGTGTCGGTCACCAGCATCCTCCTCGACATCCTGATCGTCCTCGTCGCGGCGAAGGTCGCGGCGGAGATCGCCGAGCGGGTCGGCTTCCCGCCAGTGGTCGCCGAGATCCTGGCCGGAGTGGTGATCGGGCCGTCGGTGCTCGACCTCGTCGGCACCACCCAGACTCTTCGGGTCCTCGGCGAGATCGGCGTGATCCTCCTGCTCCTCCAAGTCGGCATGGAGATGGATCTCGGCCAGCTCGGCGCGGTCGGCCGGGCAGCGGTATCGGTCGCGGTGATCGGCGTGGTGCTGCCGATGCTCGGCGGCTTCGGCGTGTCCGAGCTGTTCGGCTACGACGCCAAGACCGCGTTGTTCCTCGGCGCCGCGCTGGCGGCGACGAGTGTCGGCATCACGGCGCGCGTGTTCAGCGACCTGCGCGCGCTGGCCAGCGTCGAGGCGAGGACCGTGCTCGGCGCCGCGGTCGCCGACGATGTCCTCGGGCTCGTGATCCTGACGGTCGTGGTGCGGATCGTGTCGGAGGGCTCGGTGTCGGTGCTGAGCGTGCTCGGCATCTTCGCCGTCGCGCTTGCGTTCCTCGTCGCGACCACGGCCGTCGGAGCCCGGGCCGCGCCACCGCTGTTCCAGTTCATCCACCGCTACGCGCGCTCGACTGGCACCGTGGTCGCGCTGGCGCTCGCGTTCACGCTCGCGTTCGCCGAGCTCGCCGACGCCGCGCAGCTGGCGCCGATCGTCGGGGCATTCGTCGCCGGACTGTCGTTGTCACGCAGCACCGTCTCCGACCGCATCACCCGCGAGCTCGGCCCCATCGGCCACATCTTCATCCCGGTGTTCTTCCTCCAGATCGGCATCGAGGCTCAGGTCGACGCGTTCTTCGACCCGACAGTGCTCGCAATCGGCGCCGGCCTGCTCGTCGTTGCATTGGTCGGGAAGGTGATCGCCGCCGTCGGCGCGGCCGGGTCGCCGGGGGACAAGCGCCTCATCGGCCTGGGCATGATCCCTCGCGGGGAGGTCGGGCTGATCTTCGCGACCATCGGACTGCGCGAAGCGATCCTCGATCGCGACCAGTACGCGGCGTTACTCCTGGTCGTCCTGGCCACCACCCTCATCGCGCCGCCGCTGCTGCGCTGGCGTCTCCAACAGCTGCGTGCTGGGCGGGCGCAGCGTAGGCACCCGACCGGCGCGCCCCCCGGCGGGCGGTGGCTGGTGACGGACGACGGCACAGTCGATCTCGCGGGTTCGCCGCCCGAAGGTCTCGCGCTCTCGCTCGCCCTCGAAGCCGCCCAGATGATCAGCCGGGGCAACGTGCAGCCGGGGCGCACACTGCTCGACTACCTGGGTGATCTCGGGGATGCGCCGATGCGCTGGGACCGCGAAGCATCCCGCCGGCTGTTCGAGGTGCTGCGCTCGGGCGACGCCCGAACGTGGCGGTTCCTCGAGACGACGGGAGTGCTGGAGCGCGCGCTGCCGGAGCTTGCCGAAGCGGTCCGCCGCCGCCGCGACGATCCGTTCCTGATCGATCCATCAAACGTGCTGCGGTTCTCGCTCGTCGACACGATCCGCGACCTCGTCACCACCGACGCGCGCGCCGCCGCGGAGTACGCGCGACTGCAGCATCCCGATTGGTTGCTGCTCGCCGCGCTCATTCTCGACACGGCCGGCGAGGACGCGACGCCCGTCGACCTCGCTCGCCGACTCGCCGGCCGGCTCGACCTGGGGGCCGCTGCCGAGCAGGAGATCGCGTTGCTGGTGGGTGACTCGAGTCTGCTGCGCGCGGCCGCCCAACGGGTCGACGGCTTGGAGGAAGAGCGGGTGTTCGCGCTCGCTACCCACCTCGACCGGCCCGAGCGGGCCCGGGCCTTGTACCTCCTCACCCTGGCCCTGGTCGGGCTCGAGCCGTGGGATCGGTCTCGTCTCGACGAGTTGTTCGATCTGGTCCTCGCTGCCCTCGAGCAACCCGACCTCACGGGCCTCGAGGCCCGCAACCTCGTCGAGCGGCGGCGCGCGGAGGCCGTGCGCGCGGCCGGCAACGATCCTGCCGTCGCCGAACGCATCGCGCAGGCGCCGCGCACGTACCTCCTTGCCCAGGACGCCGCCGACATCGCGCGTCAAGCTGCGCTGCTCGAGCCGCTCCCATCGCCGGGACGTGCCCGCGTCGCCGCGTCGCGGATCGAAGAAAGGGTGACGGCGTCCGGACGCGAGTGGCGGGTCGAGGTGGCAGCGCGCGACCGACCCGGCTTGCTGGCCACCGTCTCGGGTGTGCTTTCGGACTCCGGGCTGAGCGTGCAGGACGCAGTCGTCGCGACCTGGGGCGACGGCGGCGCGCTCGACGCGTTCCGTGTGCTGCAAACGACGCGCGTGGCGCCGAACGCCGAGGTGCTGACGGCAGCGATCGTCGAGGCGTTCAGAAGGCCGCTCGAGGCGCCGCCGACTCCGGGCGCGGAAGTCCTCTTCGACGATGACGCATCGCCCTGGTACACGCTCTGCGAGGTGCGCTGCGTCGACTGTCCGGGCTTGCTCCACGCGATCACGGTCGGGTTCGCCGGCGCGGGCGTTGACGTGCACTCCGCGCGCGTGCGGACGGTCGAAGGCGAGGCTGTCGACCGCTTCGAGCTCACCGACCGCAACGGCCGGAAGCTCGTCGAGCCAGCGAAGCGCGCCGTGGTCGAGGCCGTTATCGGCGGCGTACGCACTGGCCGTCGGGGCCGTCTCCTGCGCCGCGGCTGACCCGCGCGCGCGACGACGGCGGCTCTGCCGACCGTCGTCGCAGAGCCGGAGCTTGCGACGGCGACAGAGTGGGGGCGACGCTGGTCCGGCATGAGGGTCGGTGTCGACACGGGCGGGACGTTCACCGACCTGGTCGGGGACGACGGACGCGTGGTCAAGGTGCCGTCCACTCCGGACGCCCCGACGAGTGCGTTGCGGGCAACGCTCGACGAGGCCGGTGCCGGAGCGTCCGCCGATCTGCTCGCCCACGGCACGACCGTCGCGACCAACGCCTTGCTCGAGGGGAGAGGCGGACGGGTCGCGCTCGTCACGACGCGCGGATTCGCCGACGTCATCGAGATCGCGCGGCAGGTTCGGCCGTCGCTCTACGACCCGATGGCCGACCGCCCCCGCCCGCTCGTGCAACGCGATCTGCGTTTCGAGGTCGGGGGTCGGCTCGACGGGCACGGTCACGAGATCGAGGCGCTCGAACCGGCGAGTATCCCCGACGTGCCGGACGGCGTGGACGCCGTCGCGGTGTGCCTTCTGCACGCCGACCTCGACGCTGCCCACGAGCAGCTCGTCGCCAAGGAGCTCACGGCGCGGGGGCTCGACGTGACGTGCTCGCACGAGGTGTCGCCCGAGTTCCGCGAGTACGAGCGCACCGTCACGACCGTGGCCAACGCCGTCCTACGACCCGTGTGCCGTGACTACCTGCTCGGGCTCGACGGATTGGCGCGCGAAGCGCTCGTCATGACGTCCGAAGGTGGCCTGGTGCCGGCGGCCGACGCCGCCGAGCGGCCGGCGGCCTTGCTGCTCTCCGGGCCGGCGGGCGGCGTGCGGGCGGCGGCGGCAGTCGCCCTCGCGTGCGGCTTCCCCGACTCGGTCTCCTTCGACATGGGGGGAACGAGCACCGACGTCTGCCTCGTGCGCGGCGGCGATCCCGAGCCGGCGCCGTCCCGGATCGTCGCCGGTTACCCGATCCGGCTGCCTGCCCTCGACGTCCACACGATCGGCGCCGGCGGCGGCTCGATCGCCCGGATCGACGCCGGCGGCGCGCTCGTCGTCGGCCCGGAGAGCGCGGGTGCCGTCCCCGGCCCCGCCTGCTATCGGCGCGGCGGCGAGAAGCCGACGGTGACCGATGCCGACCTCGTTCTCGCCCGCATCCCCGACGAAGCCGCATTCCCCGGTCTCGGACGACTCGACACGGCGGCGGCCAGGCGTGCGCTCGACCGCGAACGCGTTACCGCCGAGGGCGTCGTCGCCGTCGTCGACGCCGCCATGGAGCGCGCCGTTCGCGTTGTCACGGTGGAGCGCGGCGTCGACGCGCGTGATCTGGCGCTGGTCGCGTTCGGCGGAGCAGGCCCATTGCATGCGTGCGCCGTTGCCGGCGCGCTCGGAATGCGCGCCGTGATCGTCCCGCCGCGCGCGGGCGTTCTCTCGGCCGTCGGGCTCGTGTGCTCGCCGCGACAGCGCGAGCTGGTCCGGTCGTGGCCCGAGCCGCTCGCGCACGCGGGTCTTGCCACCGCACTCGACCGCGTCGCCGACGAGGCCGTCGCACTCGTCGGTGGCCGCGACGTCGAAGTCGAACGGCTCGTGGATTGCCGATATGAGGGGCAGAGCCACGAGCTCACGGTCTCAAGCCCGGAGTCGTTCCCGGCCGAGCACGAGCGCCGCAACGGCTTCGCCCGGCAGGGCGCACCCGTCGAGGTCGTGTCGCTGCGCGTCCGCGCTCGTCGTCCCGCACCTCTGTCGCCGTCCGACCTCCCGGCGGTCGCGCGGTCCGAAGTGCGCGGCCCAGAGGTCGTGGCCGAGCCCGACTGCACCGTGTGGGTGCCGGACGGCTGGCGGGCCGAGCCCGGTGCCCTCGGCGCGTGGGTGCTCACGCGATGACCGCGCTCGATGCCGCGTCGCTGCAAGTGCTGATCTCGCGGCTCACCGGGATCGCCGAGGAGATGGGCGCGGTGCTTCGCCGCGCCGCCTACAGCCCCAACATCAAGGAGCGGGCCGACTGCTCGGCGGCGCTGTTCACCGCCGGCGGCGAGCTCCTCGTGCAGGCCGAGCACATCCCGGTGCACCTCGGGTCCATGCCGGCGTCTGTGCGCGCCGCGGTCGATGCGTTCGGCGAACGCATCGAGCCGGGCGACCAGGTGGTCCTGAACGATCCCTACGCCGGCGGGACGCACCTGAACGACGTGACGCTCGTCGCGCCCTGCTTCGCGGGCGACGAGCTGGTCGGCTGGGCCGCCAACCGCGCCCACCACGCCGACCTGGGCGGCATGGCGCCGGGATCGATGCCGCCGGAAGCGGTCGACATCCAACAAGAGGGGCTGCGCGTGCCGCCGGTCCTGCTGACCCCGGACGTCGCCGAGGTCGTCATCACCAGCTCCCGCACGCCCGACGAGCGGCGCGGCGACCTCGACGCCCAGCGGGGCTCGAACCGGCTCGGTGTCGTCCGCCTCGCCGAGGTGGTCGTCCAGCTGGCGTCGACCGCGCCTCTCGACGAGGTCGTCGACTACGGCGAGCGACGCATGCGCGCCGCGCTGTCGGCGTTGCCCGATGGGCGATTCCGTTTCGAGGATGTGCTGGACTCCGCCGGTCCGCGTCCCGAGCAACAGTCGCCGACACCGGTCGTCGTGACGCTGACCGTCGACGGCGACCGCGCGACCTTCGACTTCGCGGGCACCGGCGCGCAGCGTCCGGGCAACGTCAACGCCGTCGAAGCGGTGACCGTCAGCTCGGTCGCGTTCGCGCTGCGGTCGGCCACGGACCCGACGATCCCCGCCAACGGCGGCGCGATGCGGCCCGTCGAGGTGATCGCGCCGCCGGCCACGGTGGTCGCCGCGCGGCCGCCCGCCGCGGTCGGCGCCGGCAACGTCGAGGTGAGCCAGCGCGTTGCCGACGTGTGCCTCGGCGCACTCGCACTCGCCGCTCCGGGCCGTCTCGGCGCGGCGGGGCAAGGGACCATGAACAACGTGCTCGTCGGCGGCGAGGGTTGGGTCTACTACGAGACCGTCGGCGGCGGGCAGGGCGGCCGCCCGGGCAAGCCGGGGATGAGCGGCGTCCATACCGCAATGACGAACACGCGCGACACACCCGTCGAGGCGCTCGAGCGCGCGCTTCCGATCCGCGTGCGTCGCTATGGGCTGCGGCGCGGGAGCGGCGGCGCCGGCGCGTACCCCGGCGGCGAGGGTATCGAGCGCGAGCTCGAGGTCCTCGAGCCCTCCACGGTCTCGCTCGTCACGGAGCGACGCCTCAGCCGGCCATGGGGCCTCGAAGGCGGTGAGCCGGGAGCGTCCGGAGACAACTGGCTGCTCCCGGCGGGCGACGCGCAAAGCGCGCGACGCCTCCCCGACAAATGCACCGTGCAGCTCGCCGCCGGCGACGTCGTCCGTCTCCTCACGCCGGGCGGCGGCGGTTTCGGTCGATTGCGTTCTTGACCGCGTCGCGTGCCTTCGTCTTCGACGGCGGGGTGACGTACCCGGTGTGCACGTCGTGTCCGTCGAGGACGGTCAGCTCGCCGAACACGAGTTCCTTGTCCCGTATCTTCCGCTCGAAGTTGTTCGTCTTCGCCAGGTAGTGCGCGCGGTTGCCGAGCTTGGGCACGTTCTCGATCTTCAAGCCGTCGAACTGCGCGGTGGCGAGCTCTCGCGTATGCGTTGGCGGCCTCGTCCGGCGATGCGAACGTGCCCACCCCGATGCCGATGACGCGCGTGGCGTCCTTGGCGGCGACGTAGCT
>JBKOWN010000010.1:0-46020 GCA_046724435.1 Actinomycetota bacterium | reverse complement strand
CGCCGCGCGAGCTCGCGCCCGAGGGCTTGCACCACCGCCGCCCGCTGCTCGATGGGGACCTGCATGCCCTCTTGGCCGCAGTCGCCGAAGCTGTTGTCGGGCTCGTTCATCGGGCTGATGTACCGGAGCGTGATGTGGTCGCGGTCGTGGATGCGTTCGACGATCGTGGCGAGATACTTCGCGTACGCGGCTTCGCTGCCCGGCTTGAGGGTGCCGCCGCAGGACTTGCCGTTCGTCGTGAACTGCGGCGGCGCGCTGTTGACGAAACCGGTGAGGACCGGCACCCCCATCTGGTCGGCCGCGCGCAAGAACGCCCGGCCGGCGGTGTCGGCGCTCTCCTCTTTGGGTGCTCGCGCCGGCGTGTTCACACCGACGCCGCCGCCGCCGATGTTGAAGCGGTAGCCCGACAGGGCGATGCCCCGCCGGGAGAAGAGCATGTCGTCGACGCGTCGCCGCGCCCGGGGCGGGAACTTGACGAGATCGTTCGGCCACCACGCCCCCGAGGCTCCGAAGCCGTCGATCTTCTGTGCGGCGACAGGGTCGACGCGCGCGACGCTGAGGTTCTGCTGCGCGGCGATCGCGGTGACGGCCCCTTGCGCCGGGCGTGCGATGTGTGCCGACGACGAGCACGACGCGACAAGCGCGACGACCACGCCCGTCAAACCGGCTCGGCGCATCGCCGGGATCGTATCGAGTTGCGAGTGCGCGGGACCTGCCGCGATCGATCGGCGGAACCGAACTCGGCGAGACGGTGTAGAAGACCTGTGCGCCGTCGAACGGTCACTACATCGTCGTGACATCGTGGCCGGGGCATGGGGGGTCTGAATTGCGATGGGGTGGGTGAAGAAGCTGCTGGTTGCCGTTCTGACGGTCGCGGCGGCGATCGCTGGCGCCTTCAGTGGCGACGCCGACGCGGTCCGAACGGGCGCGGAGGACCGCGTTGTCGTCCGCGGCCACGCGACTCTGGACGGTGCGCTGTTCGACGCGCCGTACCTCGGTACCGTCGTCAAGCGGCAGGGCCTCGTCACTCCCTGTCAGCGCAAGCTCCCGCGTGTGCGCAACGGGCGGTTCGACGTCACCGTCTTCGCCCGTTCCGAAGCGAGCGGATGCGGTGCGCCGGGGAGCCAGATCTTCGTCTGGACGTTCGTGCAGCACCAGATCGTCTACAGCAATCAGTCGGTGCGTTGGCCCGGGAACGGCAAGACGGCGAGATTCGACCCCGGGTTCTCGACGAGCGCGCCGAACGGGGGCGTCGGGCCGATCGTCGGCTTCGCCGGCGAGATCTTCGACGGGCGCAACCGCCGGCTGCCGCCGGGTGCCCACGTGGAGGCTCTCATCGGCGAGACCCGGTGCGCGGTCGCCACGACCCGGCTCATCGACAACTTCATCGGATTCAGCATCGACGTGGTGGGGCCCGACTCGATCCCCGGGTGCGCGATCGGCGCCACCATCACCTTCCGGGTCGACGGCCGCGACGCGCACGAGACGGCTGTCAACCAAGCCGGGCAGGGCACGACGTTGAATTTGACGCTGCCCTGAGGCGATCCGTCTCTATTGCGCGGCCGCTGCTACGACGGGGCCGGTGCGGGTGCCGGCTGGACGCGCTCGCGAGCCGCGGTGCCCTCGAGGATCTCCCGTTTGACCAGGCCGCGCGATACCCAGTTGCGCCGGTCGGCCCATACGAGCATCGGCGGCAGCACGACGAGCGCGCTGAGCAGGGCCACGGTCACGTTCATGGCCACGATGATCCCGAAGTCACGCAGGAGCGGCAGCGACGAGGTGGCGATGACGGCCACCCCCGCGATGGCGGTCAGCGCCGACACGATGAACGCACGGCCGGTGCGGGACGCCGCCACCTCCACCGATTCCTCCGGGGTCAAGCCCCGGCGCCGCTCTTCGACGAACCGCAGCAGGATCAGCGACGTGAACTCGGTGCACGCCGCCACCACCAGCGGGCCGCCCACCGCGGTGATGGGGCTCAGCTTGAGGCTGAACGCGTAGGCGACCAGCGACGCGGTGCCCACCGCGATCAGCACCGGGACGAGCGAGAGCAGCGACCGGATCACGCTGCGGAGCCGCACCGACAGGAAGAGGAACACGAACAGGATGGCGAGGTACGTGAGCAGGACGCGGTTGGCCTCGAGGTTGTCGAGCAGCCCGACCCCGACGACGGCGAGGCCGGACGGCGTGGCGCTCACGCCCGCCGGCGGGCGCACCGTGGACCGGATCTCGCGCACGACCGCGGCCCGTCGCTGCAGCTCACTGGGGCCGGTGCGGAAGATGAGGTTCAGCGCATCCCCGTTGCTGCTGACAGTCGACTTCGTGACGCCCGGCGGCGCGACGCCGCTGGCCGCGCGCACCTCTGAGCCCGTCGGCGCGACGTGCGTCGCGCCGGGCACGTCGTTCGTGATGTCGCTCACGGTCGTGACGATGCCGGCCGCCGTGAGCAGCGTGTCCGGATGCTCGGCGAGCTGCTTGGTGGTGAAGCCGTCCATGAAGGTGACGGTCTTGTCGTCGAATACGTCCTTGGATTGCACGAACATCCCGAGCTCGCTCGACGACCCCGTCTCGCGGTCGAGGGTGTGGAGGTCGTGGATCACCTGCGAATGCTGGTTGACCCACTTGACCGGGTCGGTCTGGAGCTCCAGCTTCCCTTCGACGAGGATCCCTCCGGCGAAGATGATCACGCTCGCGACGGTGAGGTAGACCGCGACGCTGCCGGGCAACCCGCCGAGCCACACGACCAACCTGCCGAGCGGGCCGGTGCGGAAGTCGCGGCGTTTGGTGGGCGACTTGTACTCGCGAATGCCGAGGGCCGCGAGGGGGACGATGATGCTGCACAGGCAGATCACGGCGATGCCCACCGCCAAGAGGAGCCCGAACTGCCGGAGCATCGGCACCTTGGCGAAGCGGAGGGCCGCGAAGGCGAAGATGGCGTCGAAGGTGACCACGAGCAGCGCCGGGCACAGATTGCGCGCGGTTTCCTGGATCGGATGCGCCTCGCGGTCGATCACCACCTCCTCCTCGACGCGCGCGTGCATCTGGATCGCATAGTCGATCCCGATCCCGAGCATCACCGGGAGACCGGCGATCGTCACGATCGTCAGCGGTATGCCGATGTAGCCGGCGAGCCCGAAGGCCCACACGATGCCGATGAGAATCACGGCCAGGGGCAGCAGTCGCCAGCGCACGTCGAACAGCACGAGGAGGATCACGATCATGATGGCGACGGCTATCGCGCCGAGCGTCAGCATGCCGCCGGTGAGGTAGTCGTTGATGTCCTTGAGCAGCACCGGCGCTCCGGTGGTGATGTCGGACGCGTTGGCGAACTTCAGGTGATTGCCCGCCGCGACGACCTTGTCCGAAGCGGCACCCTCCGTAGTGATGGACGCGTTGCCGACGAGGCGCGTCACCATCTGTGCGTGCGTGTCGTCGATGATGAACGTGCGCAGCCCCTTGCGAACCTGGCCCTGGTTGTTATGGAGGAGGAAGTCGACCCACGCCGGGTTGTTGAGCGTGCGCTCGGCCTGCGGGACCGCGTTCAGCCGCTGCAGCGTCGTCGCCGCGTCCGCGCTGCGCGCCGCCTGGCCCTCGGGCGAGGGGTCCCGAGCCGTGGCACTGAGCAGCGCCTGACCCGCGATGCTCTGGGTCGGATCGCCGGACGGGCTCTGAACAAGGCCGTCGCTGAACTCCATGATCGTGCGGGGGCTGATGACGCCGACGATCCCTTTGCTCTTGCCCAACTCGTCCTCGACGGCGCGCCACTTGGCCTGGTTCTCGGCCGTGAACAGCTCGTTGACCGTGTGGCCCTTGTCCATCGTGACGAGCGTCAGCATCGCCTGGCCGCCGAAGAGCCGCTGGTAGGCGACGTTGTCCTTGTAGACGGTGTCGCTCTTGTTGAGGTAGCTGTCCTGGCCGGTCGAGAACTGGAGGCGCGTGATGCCGAAGCCGAGGATCAGCGTGACGAGCAACCCGATGACCGACACGAGCCCCGCGTGCTTGCCCAGCTCGACGGCGATGAGTCTCCAGAACCGCTCCACGGCGCTCTCTCCCCCCAGCCGGAAGCTCGGGGTTGACAATACTCATAGGGACGCCTGGCGTCGTCGCGTGCCCGTCTCAAAAGAGGGTCGGGAGCAGGATGAGGTGCACGACCCCGTAGACGAAGAACGCGACGCCGAGCGCGAGGACGCCGATCCGTAGCCACTGCCGGGCGATGCGTAACGAGATCCCGGCGAAGAACAGCACCGAAGCGAAGAACACCGTCGTGAGGACATATTCGTCGGCCCGGTCGCGCGCTGTGACCCCGTCCTCGAGGAGATGCTCCGCCACCGCCTCGAGGTGGGCAGAACGCTCGGCCGCGGCCTGGTGGTACTGGGGCATCTTCAGCGGCGTGGCGATCGCGTTCGGGTTGTTGAGCGGATCTTGTGCCAGCCACGGGACGAACGCGGTGCGGAGCTCGTCGTCGAAGTGCGCGGCATGGAAGTCGGCGCGCGTGGAGTCGCCCACCGTCTCCAGATCCAGCCAACGCTCGAAGTCGGCGACATCCTGGACACGACCTTCGCTCGCCAGGGTCGCCGCTCGCGTCGACCTCGCGTGCGCCGCGTCGGCCAGGGCGAAGTTGTGTGCCTCCCGGCCGCTCCACCGGGCGGCCTGATACCCGCTCCACGCTGTGCCGATCGCCGCCGCCGACAACAGGACGATCGCGAAAACCTCGAGGGCGCGCCCGCTGCGAGTTTCTGCGCTCCCCGATTCGATCAGCTCCTCGGGTACGTGCTGATCCACATGTTCGGACACGGCGAGCGCGGAGGTTACGCCGTCGCGACGCGCGGCTGGACGGTGCCCGTCACTGTCGTTGGGCAACGCATCTCGTGGACCCTATTGGAAGATCTGGGCGACGATGTTGATAGTCACCGCCAGGATCACCGCGCCGAAGAGGTACGCCAACAAGGCATGGCCCAGGACGGAGCGCCGGATCCCCCGATGGTTGATGTCCGTGTCCGACACCTGGAACGTCATGCCGATGACGAATGCGACGTACGCGAAGTCGCGGTAGTCCGGCCGATAACCCGGCCCGGACTTGAAGTCGATGCCACCGACCGGCATGTACGCGTAGTACTCGTGCGCGTACCGCAACGCGTACACCCTGTGCACGGCCGCCCACCACAGGACCACCGTCGCCACGGCGACCGAGACGAGCACGACGTGGCCACTCGCGGTCCGGGATTGGCCGGCTTTCAGCAGATCGAAGCCCACGCCCACCAGGCTCACCAGGCACGCGCCGACGAGCAGCAACTGAGCCGAGACGCGGCTGTCGTCCTCTCGGGTGGCGAATCTCTGCGTCTCGTCGGGGTCGAAGTGACCAGCGCCCGTCCACACCCACGCGACGTACAACGCCGCCGCGACGTCCCATCCGAGCAGCGTGGACACCTGCCACGGCATGAAGAAGGCCGTCACGATCCCGGTCAGGACGCCCACGATGCCGACGAGCATCGCCCGCCGGCGAGCTGAGGTGGACCACAGCAGCGCGACGTGCGGGCGTTGACGGACCACGCGCCTCGAACGTTAGCGGTGGCGGTCGTGCGGGGTCGGGATGGCGGCCGGCCCGCCGGATCGCCAGACGTGCATCAATTCGCAGGTTTCCGGGTATGTCCACGGAGTCTCCGTTCGAGAGGAGCTGATCGCCGTGGCCAAGTTGGACGTGAGTTTGGATGTGGGGGACGCGCACGAGCTGGCCGAGCAGGCCGGCAAGAAGCTCGCCGCGACGACCCAAGAGGTCGTTGCCGAAGGGCGGAAGCGGATCGGCCGGAGGGCGAAGCGGCGGGCGCGGAAGCTCGAGCATCGGGTCACGGAGGCGGCCAAGCGGCTGCCGGTCGACACGCCGGTGGACCGCCGACGGCGCCGCCGGACGGCCGGTCGGGCGGCGTTGATCGTGCGCCTGGTCCTCGCCACCGCGGTCGTCGCCGCCGTCTACGCGGCGTGGCGGGCGCGCAACCGGCGTGAGGGGACGGCCGAAGACGGGCCGGCACCCGACGCGTTCGGCGCTGCGATGGAAGGCTCCGACGACGGCGAGCGCGCTTCGGCGACGACGCACTCCGAGTAGCGCGGGTCTCGCGCGCGCCCGGCGCGCATCCCCAAGGACCGCATTCTCCACGGTTACGATCGCTGCATGCGCTGTCGAGTGCTCGCGGCGACAGCCGTTGCCTTCGTGTTCGTGCTGGCGAGCGCACATCCCGCCGGCGCCCAGGACGGAGGCAACCAGGAGGACGGCCGGCGCATCAACGTGACCGGAGGGCTCGTCGTGGCGGCCGGCGAGTCCGTGCGCGGTCCGGCGGTGTCGGCAAACGGGTCCGCCCGCATCGACGGCCGCGTGAACGGCGCCGTTTACGTGGGCCGGGGCGATCTCCTGGTCGCCGGGCGCGTGACGGGCGACGCGCTCGTGCTGGACGGCGACGCGTTCATCAGCGGGCGTGTCGATGGCAGCGTGACGGTGCTCAACGGTAAGGCGACCGTGCGCCGGGGCGCGGACATCCGCGGCGACGTGGCCTCGCGCACGGCTCCGACCGCAGCACGCGGCGCGGTTCGGGGCCACGTCGAGAAGCTCGACATCAACAGCCTCTTCGCCGGGTTCATCGTGGTCATCCTGGCGGTGCTGTGGGTGACGGTCACCGTGTCGACGGCGGTGCTGGGATTGTTGTTCGTCTGGTTGTTCCCGCGTGCCTCCGACGCCGTCGTCGTCGCCGGGCGACGCGTCTGGGCGTCCTTCTTCCTCGGGCTCTTCCTCGGGGTCCTCGGTCCGATCCTCGGCGTGGTCGTCATCGCAAGCGTCGTCGGCATCCCGCTCGGCGTGGCGATCCTCGGGACGCTCGCGGTGCTGATCCCGCTCGGCTATGTCGCCAGCGCGCTCATCTTCGGGCGCCTCATGGTTCACGGGAGCGGGACGAAAGGACGGGTCGGCGCCTTCTTCGCCGGATTTGGGATCCTGCGCTTCGGCGCGCTCGTGCCCGGCCTCGGGTTCGTCATCGGGTTCTTCGTGTCCGCCTACGGGTTCGGCGCGGTGATCCTGGCCGCCTGGCGTGGCGGCCGGCGGGACTTCGGCGCCGACGAGCTGCAGCCGGAGTACGCGGGCACGCCCCCGCCGGTGGCCGAGGAGCCACCGTGGGCGATCTACGTGCGACGGTCGACGACCCGGACGACGCCTGCGAGAAAGGCGGGTTCCCGCAAGGCGCCCGCGAAGAAGCGAGCCACAAGCGGCAAGGCGGGTGGCAAGAAGCGATCGACCGGTACGAGGCCGCGGCGGACAACAGCTAGGAAGACCGGTCCGCGCAAGACCACGGCGAAGAAGCGAACCGCGCGCGCGAAGGCGACTCCTCGCAAGACCACGGCGAAGAAGAAGAGCTCGGCGCGGGCGAACAGTGCCCGACGCACGAACACCGTGAAGAAGACGACAACCAAGCGCCCTGCACGCGCGAACGCGGCGAAGAAGCCGACCAAGCGACCCGCGCGCCCGACCACCACGAAGAAGCGGTCCGCCGGCGCGAAGCGCACGACGAAGAAGAGCACGACGGCGAACAAGTCGCGAGCTCCGAACAAGAGCGCGACGAAGAAGCCCGGGTCGAGGAAGGCGCCGGCACGGAAGGCACGCCCGAGCAAGGCTCGGACCCGCTCGGCCCGCGCCTAATCCGTCGAAGGATTTGCCGTCACGGCGGATACGCTCCGAACGCCATGCGGTTCGAGACGTTCGGCATCGTCGGCTACGGCCACTTCGGGCAGTTCCTCGCTGCGTCGCTGGCGCGGCTCGGGAAGGTTCTCGTCTACGACGCCGACGACGCCAAACTCGGGCACACGACCGACGGCGTGCGATCGGCCGCTCTCGAGGAAGTCGCGGCGGCGGACGTCGTCATCCTCGCCGTGCCGTTCGCGGCGCTCGCCGGCGTCTTGCAGCAGCTCCGTGATCTGCTCGGTCCCGACACCGTGGTGATGGACGTGGTCTCGACCAAGGAGCGGGCGGGGAAGCTGCTCGACGAGATCCTCCCTCCCGACACGAACCTGCTGGCCACTCACCCGCTGTTCGGGCCGCCGTCGATGGTTCGGATCGAGCCGGGCCTGCGAGTCGTCGTGACGGCCGAGCGCGGTCCGGCGGCGGCCGGCTTCCGGGGATTCCTCGAGGACGATCTCGGGCTGGAAGTGGTGTCGATCCCGCCCGACGAGCATGACCGCGCGATGGCATACATGCAGTCACTCCCCTTCTTCATCGCGCGCGCACTCGTCTGGATCGATCTGCTGGACCTCAAGCACCGGGACGTGCTCGCCATCCCGTCGTTCGAGAAGCTGGCCGAGATCGCCTTCATCGAGCAGCAGCACACCGTCGACATGTTCGACACGAGCCAGATCAGCAACCCGTACGCCGACGAGGCCCGCCGCCAATTCGTCTCAGCGCTCCAACAGCTGCAGGCCGAGATCGACGCGCACCGGGCGGGAGAGTCCGCGCCGGAGGCCTAACGAAGGGCCGTGAGCCCGCCGTCGACGACCAGCGTCTGGCCGGTGACGTAGCTCGCTTCGTCGGAGAGCAGGAACACCGTCCCGTAGGCGATCTCCCAGCCCGTGCCCTGACGCCGGAGCGGCACGGGTGTGCGATCGCGCGACGGCCGCCCCGCCGACGCGGCCCGGCCGATGGGCGTGTCGATGAGGCCGGGGGCGACGACGTTGGCCCGGATCCCGCGCCGCGCGCCTTCGTGCGCGACGTGCCGGCACAGGCCACCGAGCGCGGCCTTCGACGTGTCGTACGCGGGCAGGCTGCTCCCGGGCGTGATCCCGGCGATCGAGCTGATGAACACGACCGCGGCCCGGTCGGCGAGCGTGGGCACGGCCGCCTTGCACACGAGAAAGTGCGCCCGAACGTTGACTGCGAACGTCCTGTCCCAGTCCTCCACGGTCGTGCCCTCGAGGAGGCGGCCTTCTCCGATGCCGATATTGAGCACCAGCCCGTCGAGCGCGCCGAGGCGTGCCTCGGCGCCGGCGACGACAGCCGCGCAGTCGGCCGGGCGGGTGACGTCGGCTACGAGCACCTCGGCGCTGCCGCCGTCGGCGGTGATGAGCTCAGCCGTCGCGAGCGCGGCGGCCTCGTCGCGGTCGGCGCAGGCGACCATGGCGCCTTCACGGGCCGCGAGCGCGGCGATCGCTCGCCCGTTGCCGATCGGCGCGTCGGGGTCGTCGGTGCGTCGTGTGCCGGCACCGACGACGAGCAGCCGTCGTCCGTCGAGCCGGCCACGCCCCGGCGCGCGTCCGGCAGCCTCGTCGGGCAGCTCGGGGTCCACGCCTACACGTGCCCGTCGGGCAGGCCCGGGACGCCCGGCTCGCGTTCCACGCCCAGCGAGTTCAGCGTGAAGGCGACCATGTGATACTGGCCGACGAGCATCGGCACCTCGATCACCTGCCGTTCGTCGTAGCGCGCCGCGAGCGCGGACCACGTGGCATCCGTGATGCCGGAGTCGTCGTGGAGCTCGTCGGCGGCGTTCAGGAGCGTCCGGTCGAACGGCTCCCAACCGGGCGCGTCGGGCCCGGCGACGATGCGGTTGATCTCCTCGTCGGAGATCTCCGCCGCCTTCGCCAGGCGTACGTGCTGCCCCCACTCGTACGGCGAACGGCATCGCCACGCCGTCCGCAGGATCAGGAGCTCGCGATCACGGGCGGGGAGCTTGCCCGCAAGGAGCTTGCCCGCGAACGGCATCCAACGTCGGAACAGTCCCGGATGCCGCACGAGCGTGGCGAAGATGTTGAGGGCCTCGGCGTTGGGGAGCCGGACCTCCTCGAGGAGCACGCGCGTCTCCTCGTCCATCTCGTCGTCGCCGACGGGCGGGATGCGCGGTGTCTGTGGGCGTGCCGGCTCGCTCGTGCTCATCGTCGACACGCTAGATGACGTGTCTTCGGCGCCGCCCTGTCAGCGCGGGGATCGACCGCCGGGTTGGCCGGCGCGACCCGTACGCGGAGCGCTGCGTTCCGAGCGCCGGGTCGGTCGACCGGTCCGGGACGACCTGGCCTTGATCGGCCGCCGCGCCACCACCGGCGACCCGGAGCTGGAGGAACGAAATGCCGGGACGCGGCGCGCCGGCGGCGAGGGCTCGGGCGGGACCTGCTCAGGCGGGACCTGCTCAGGCGGCGGAGGCGGCTCGCGCCTGGGTCGCGCCAGTCGCCCGGCGCTCCGGGGCGGCGGGACGTCGGCGGGCGGGATGCCGCCGAGGGCCGCTCCCGATGCGGCGGTGAATCGCGACAGGGACTCGCGCGTGATCCCGCGGCGCAGCGCGGCGACGTTCCCGGGGAGCGACGTGATCCACGCACGGGCATCGCGCCCGGCCTTTCGGAAGTAGCGGTTGAGGCGGGGGCCGTAGGCGCCGCCGTGGCGCGCGCGCATCGGGTCGGACTCGTCCATCGCGTCGACCATCTCCTCGCCCATGAGGAGGACGACGGCGAGCAGCGTGAGCGCTGCGAGGAGGAACAGCGTGATCGCGAACGCCCTGATCACGCCGGCGGCGGGCGCGTCCTGCGAGATCTTGGCCAGGATCACGGAGCCGCCGAGGGCGCCGAACGAGATGACGCCGATGCGGCGAAAGGCGCGCCTGTCCGGATCGGCGTGGCTGCGCTGCCACCATGCGAGAGCGCGGGCGCGGAGGCTTCTGCCTCTTCGCGGCATGCGCTGCAAGGTAACGAGTGCGGCCCCGCAATTGGTGGATGGTCGACCGCGGCCCGGAATCTGCTCAGCCCTCAGGAGGATCCGAGCCGCCTAGGTCGCGACGTGACTCCCGCATCGCGTGGATACGCTCGCGTGACGTGGAAGGCCTCTTTGCCCCCTGGCACCTCTTGATCGTGTTGGTGGTGGCACTGCTCGTCTTCGGGCCGTCCAAGCTCCCGGAGGTCGGCCGTCAGATGGGCCGCGGGCTCGCCGAGTTCCGTAAGTTCCGCGACTCGTTCGACGACGACCTCAGAGGTTTCCTCGGCCACGACGAGGACGAGCACGACGAGGACGAGAACGAGAAGCCCGAGCCATCGGGCCGGGAGCTTCCGCCGGCCAATCCCGGCAGGAAGCCCCCGTTGCCCGAAGGGCGCGACTGACCAGCGTCAGTACCCGGAGCCGCCCATGCTCGTCGTGGCAGGGGTGCTGCCACTCCCGCCGCCGGTGCTCCCACTCCCGCCGCCGGTGCTCCCACCGCTGCTCGCGCCGCCGGCCTTCACCACGTGCCAGGTACCGCCGAAGCTGGTGATGCCCTCGCCGTTGGTCGATCCCGCCGACGCGTCACCGGAGAAGGTGTAGACGGGCGCGCCGTTGACCGTGACCTGCGTGCCCATCGCGGCCACGTTCTGCACGCCGGAGCCGGTTGCGTTCGTCGTCCCGGCGGGCAGTGACACGGCCGGCCAGATCTGCAGGCATGCTCCCGAGCACGCAACCTGCTGGCCCCCGTTCGTGAGCGTGTAGACGGTCTTACCGGTGCTATCGACCACGATCGTGCCGAGCGTCGAGCTGTTGGCCGTCTTGACGACGGCTGCCGCGGCCGCTGCGCCCTTTGAGGTCGTGGTCGTCGACTTCTTCGAGCTCGTGCTGCTCGATCCGCCGCACGCTGCCAGCGCGATCACTGCGGCGGCGCCCAGGGCGACGAACGCAGAGATGCGGTACTTCCGAGGGCGGGTTCGGGAACGGCGCGCCACCCTCGTGCCGGCGCCTGCTGTTCCGTAGTGCATGCCTTTCCTTTCGCTGCGGTTTGGTCCGACGCCAGAACTACGGCGCCGCCCGCCTACAGGATTGCCCTGACGCAGGGCCCCGTCTACGACTGGTCCAACTTGATCGTGAATACGTTCTTCGGGTCGCAATCGAACGTGTTCGCCTGCTTTGGGAAGACCCGCACGTACCTGTTCTCCTTCACCTGCATGAGGAGGAAGGAGGGGCTGACCCTGTGCCCGCCGACGTCGGTGGGGCCGAGCATGCCGTCACCGTCCACGCTCGCCGTGAAGTCGTGGAGCTTCGCCGCCTCCTCGAGGAAGCGGCTGGCGTGATGCCGTTCCTGCCGTCGGCCTGCGCAACGTTGTCGCCGACGTCGCGGAAGAACAGCCCGGCGGTCCACGCTTGCGCGCCGAAGCCGTCCGCGTTGCCCTTGCCGCCGACGTTCTTCGCGTAGGCGGCCACCGACTTGTTCCGGTTGGCCTCCTCGAAGGCTCGCCGGTGGCCACGGCGAGGGCAATGAACGCAACGTGACCTCGCCAGTTCCAGGTGGGACACTCGACCCCGGTGACTTGCGCGCCTGGGCCGCGTGTGGCGGTCACGGTGAAGGTCGCGGTTGCGGCACTCGTCGTCGCGCTCGTGGTCGCCGCCACGGGGGAGATGGTCGCGGCGCAGGTGCCGTCGCCGACCGAACCGCCTCCGCCCGTCTTCGCGACCGTCGGCGCGGCGTTACAAGCGCACGGCATCACCGCGTGCGGAACGCCTGACTGGCCCACGTTCAGTGACGCGCAGGACAGCAGACCTTTCCGCGACGAGCGGGCACGGCGGGCGCGCATCGTCGTCGTCGCGCCCCAAGCGTGCCCGACCGTCGATCCTCATACCGGCGACGTGTACGGGGCCGACGCCAACAGGGTCGGAGTCATCGACGCCTTCGTTTTCAAGTCCGCGTCCGCGCTGGAACGTCACGCCAAGAGCTACACGGACTACGAAGAGGCCTTTTCCGAACTTCGGCGGGGTGCAAAGCACGCTCTGTTTCGCGGGATCGGGTACGTGCTGAACCGAAACACCTTGATCACGATGAACGAGTTGCCGCCGCCCGGAATGGAGCCAGCGTTCACCGCGGCGATGAACGACCTCGGCGCGCGCCAGCGGTATTTATCGACACTCTGGCGCGAGACGCACCCGAACCGCTGACGTTGCATTGTGATCAAGGTCCTCATCGCGTTCAAGAGCGGGCCCGCGCGCGTACGATCCGGCCGATGACGGCGGATCTCGTCACCGAACAGCTCATCAACAGCGCATCTGAGCAGACCGGCCTCGACGACTTCGGCCCCGACACGTTCCGGATCGGGCTCGACCGCCTCGTCGACGGGCTGAACAACGAGGCGCGCCTCAACGAGGTCGGCGAGGTGATGGCGCCGATGGTCCTGGTCGGCCACCTCAGGAACCGCTTGCAGGTGACCGACTGGCACCGCCGCGATCCGGAGATCGGCACGGCCGACGTTACGCCGCCGATCGTCATGATCGGCATGGGGCGCACCGGCTCGACGATCCTGCACGACCTGTTCGGCCAGGATCCGGCCAACCGTGTCCCCCGCACGTGGGAAGTGGACCACCCGAGCCCGCCTCCCGAAGCGGCGACCTACGAGACCGATCCCCGCATCGCCGAATCGCAAGCCGGGATCGATCTCGCGTACGAGATGCGTCCCGAGCTGCGCTCGATGCACCCGATGGGCGCGCGCCTGGGCCAGGAGTGCATCGTGATCACCGGCGGCGAGTTCGCCAGCGCGATCTTCAACAGCCAGTTCCGTCTGCCGTCGTACCTTCACTGGGTCACGCGCGAGGCCGACATGGCGCCGGCGTACCGGTGGCACCGGCAGTTCCTGCAGCTGCTTCAGTGGCGCAACCCCGGTGGTCGCTGGGTCCTCAAGACGGGCGCCCACCTGTGGGCGCTGCCCGCGCTGCTGGCCGAGTACCCGGACGCGCTCGTCGTTCAGACGCACCGCGACCCGCTGCGCGTCATCGCGTCTCTCTCGTCGCTGTTTGCAGTCGTCCAGGGCACGGCGGCTGACGACGTGTTGATCGCGGACGTCGCCGCCGAGTGGGGCGACCCCGTCCTCGATGCGCTCGACCGCTCGGTGACCGCGCGCGAAGAAGGCACGATTCCCACCGACCGGGTCGTCGACGTCCACTACGCCGCGTTCATGGCTGACCCGTTCCGCACCATCCGATCGATCTACGACCGCCTCGGCGCCGAGCTCACGCCGGACGCAGAAGCGCGCATGCGTCGCTTCCTGGCCGAGAACCGGGCCGACAAGCACGGCGCCCACGAGTACTCCTTCGCCGACACGGGTCTCGACCCTGGCGCCGTCCGCGATCGGGCTCGCCGCTACATGGAGTACTTCGACGTGGAGTCGGAGCCGACCCCCTGAATCCCGGCGGGGGCGCACTGGCGGCGCGACGCTCGACATCGACCCTCGAGGAGAAGATCACGGACCTCTGGGACGCGCCCGTCGATCCCGAGGCGTACGACCGGTTCTTCGACGGTCGCTGAGCGCCGAGCGCGCCTCAGCTCAGCAGCCGTTGCCCGCCCACGGCCCCGTCCCCTGCCACTGGAAGAGCGCCCACGCCATGTCGTCCTGCAGCGTCGGGCTGGCGGTGATGGGGTCGAGGCCGACGAGATCCCGGGCGCCGATGTGGTTCGCGGTGGCATCCCACGTGCTCTGGAGGAACTGGTACGCGCCGCGGAACTGGCCGCCGGGTGAGAGGGCTTGATAGTTGCCGCCGGACTCGACCCGGCGCACGCACGTGAGGAACGGGTCGTCGTGGTGCACGCTGAATGATCCCGACGAGTTGGGCGCGAAGCAGCCGACCGCGAAGAGCGCCGCCGCGACAACAACCGCCGCGAAGAAGCGGCGTGAGGGCGCATGAGGACGCGCGCGTGGAGAGACAACTGGAGAAACCCGGATATCGAGACGGTAATGGGCGGCATCGCCCAGGTCGCGGACCCTCCGGTCACCCAGCCGCACGCCCTCGCTCCGCCTGGGCGTTCGGGCGTAATCTCGCTCTGTGACCAAGGTCACCGAGCGGTTGCGGGAAGTCCGGGCGCAGGCAGACGACGCGCTGAACGTCGTCCGTGCCGATCAGGGAGCGTCTCCCGTCACCGTCGCGGTCGTGGGTGAGTTCGCGGCGAAGGCCGAGAAGGCCACTCGCGTGGACGACGAGCGGGAAGCCGTCATCGAGCTCGAGCAGGCCGGCGACAGCGCCAAAGCGGCGGCCGAAGCCGACGCCGGCGTCTCGGACGCCACTCGCGACGCGGTGCTGAACGCGCACCTCACCATCTGCATCGCCAAGTCCAAGCTCTGAGGCCGGTCAGGCGGTGGCGCGCCGGGCGGGCTTGAACTGCACCGGCAGGTGCTTGGGCCCGGAGATGAAGTTCGACGCCAGCCACTCGGCGGGGCCGGCGGGGGAGATGTCGGGTAGCCGTGTGAGCAGCTCGCGCAACATTGCCTGGATCTCGACCCGCGCGATGTGCGATCCCAGGCAGAAGTGCGGTCCGCCGCCTCCGAACGCGATGTGCTCGTTCGGTGCGCGTCCGACGTCGAAGCGGTCGGGCTCGGCGAAGGCGCGTTCGTCGCGGTTGGCGGAGCCGTAGTACATGACCACCTTGTCGCCGGCCGGGATCGGCGTGCCCGCGAGCTCGCAGTCCTGCGTAGCGGTGCGGCGCATGTAGATCACCGGGCTCACCCAGCGCAGCATCTCGTCCACCGCGCTCGGGAGCATGGCGTCGAGATCGTCCTGGAGGCGGCGGCGCTCGTCGGGATGGTCGAACAGCGCGACGAGGCCACCGCCGACGAGGTTGCGGGTGGTGTCGCCGCCGGCGTCGATGAGCAGCAGGAAGAACAGGTTGAAGTCGATGTCGTCGAGTCGCTCGCCGTCGACCTCGGCGCCGAGGATGCGGCTCGCCAGGTCGTCACCGGGATGCGCGCGCTTGTCCTCGGCGACCTGGCGGGCGTAGTTGAACATCTCGACGATCGCGTTCAAGCCCGCGCCCGGCGGCACGGTCTCGGGGGCGGCGTGAATGGTCTCGGTGAGTTGGTAGAGCCGGCGCCCGTCGTCGAGTGGGATCCCCAGCAGCTCGGCGATGACGAACGAGGGCATCTCGCCGGCGATGTCCGTGACGGCGTCGCACTCGCCCCGCTCGATCACGGCGTCGATGATCTCGGCGGCGAGCTCATCGATACGCAGCCGCAGCCTTTCGGCGCCCCGGGGCGTGAACTGGCTGTTGATGATGCGCCGCAGGCGCGTGTGACGCGGCGGGTCCGACGTGATCATCATCTGGTGGTCGCCGAAGTCGACGTCCGCGAAGTCGGGGATCATGATCGTCGGCACCGACGAATAGTGCTCGGGGTCGCGCCCCACCTCCCGCACGTCGTCGTACCGGGTGACGGCCCAGAAGCCGGGGCCGTCCGGCTCCGGATGGCGGTATATCGCGGCGTTGTCCCGCAGCCAGCGGAACTGGTCGTGGGGCTGGCCGTCGGCGAACGATGCCGGGTCGAGCAGATCGATGTTCACGACGACGGGGTCGCGAACAACGCTGCGATCTTGTCGATCGTCTCCTGCTCGGTGGGAGTAACGGTCTTGGCTGCGGCCGCGACCGTCTTGGCGATGTCGACGAACCAATGGCCGACCTGCGCAGCTTGGTCGTCCGGGAGCCTGCGCAACGCGGTCGCGGCGCCGCCGAGGTCGGTGAGCGAGGCTTCGATGACCTGCTCGAGGTTGGCCACCTGATGCTGGCGTGCGTTGTGACGCGCCTCCTTGCCTTCCGCCTCCTTGGCGATCTCGGTGATGAGCTCGTCCGCGGGGCCGCCGGCGGGCGGATGGGCGATGGTGCGGGCGCTGGCGCTCGCTTCCTTCACCATCGAGATCGGTCCGTGCTCACCCGCCGCGAACAATGCCAATGTCACCAACAGCGGCGCGTCCGTGAGCGCCTTCCACTCGTCGTCATTGAACGTCGACTTGTCGGTCATGCGCTATCGGCCTTTCCTCATCGCCGGGATCGCCAGCGAACGACCGACGCCGAAGAGGAGGCCCAGCGACCGCTCGAGCTTGGTCAGGACGGCATCGACCGCGTCGACGAAGGAGTCCGCCTGCGGGTCGGTGATGACGAGAGGCGGGAGGATCTTGAGGATGTTCTGGTTGTCGCCCGCGACCTGGGTGAGGATGCGATGGTCCCGGAAGAGCGGCACGACGACGAGCTGGGTGAAGAGCCCGGTGCGCATCGTCTCCAGGATCCTCCATTGGGCTCGTAGTCGCCGCGAGCGCGGCCGGCGGAACTCGATGCCGATCATGAGGCCGCGGCCTCTGACCTCGTGCACCACCTCGTGGCTGTCCTCGAGTGCCTGGAGGCCCGAGAGCAGCCGCGCCCCTCGCTTCGCGGCGCGTTCGACGATGTGCTCGGCGTCGATGGTGTGAAGGGTGGCGAGGCCGGCGGTCATCGCCAGGACGTTCTGGCCGAAGGTCGTGCTGTGCACGACGGCGCGGTCCATCTTGTCGAACACGCTCTCGACGACGTGAGCCCGGGCGATGATGGCGCCGACGGGGACGTATCCACCCGACAGCGCCTTGGCGACCGTGACGATGTCGGGGACGACGCCCCACTGCTCGAAGGCGAAGAGCGTGCCGGTTCGCCCGAGCCCGGTCTGGACCTCGTCGACCGCGAGGAGCGCGCCGTGCCGGTGGCACAGGTCGGCGGCCTCGCGCAGGTAGTCGTCGGGGGCGACGAAGACGCCCTTGCCCTGGATCGGCTCGACGACGAACGCAGCGACGTCGCCGGCCTCCAACTCGCGACGGAGCGCGTCGAGGTCGCCGAAGGCGACGCTCTGGCACCCGGGGAGCAGGTCACCGAACCCGTTTCGGAACTCGCGCCCTCCGTTCAGCGACAGGGCACCGGTGGTCAGCCCGTGGAACGCGTGGTCGGCGAACAGGATTCGCGACCGGCCCGTCGCGCCACGCACGAACTTGAGCAGGGTCTCGATCGATTCGGCTCCGCTGTTCGTGAAGAAGCATCGATACGCGTCGTCGGGCATCTGGGCGACGAGCGCTTCGGCGAGCAGACCGGCGAGCGGTGGGCAGTCCATTTGCACGAGGTTCGGCAGGTCGGCATCCATCGCATCCTGCAACGCCTGCTCGATCACGGGATGGCACCGGCCGAGGGCGAACACGCCGAACCCGGCGAGGAAGTCGAGATACGCGTTGCCGTCGCGGTCGAAGAGATACGGTCCCTCGGCCCGCACCCATTCGCGGTCGAAACCGATCGTGCGGAGCACGCGTGGCATCTGCGGATTGATGTAGCGCTCGTGCAGCGCGAACGCCTCATGTCGGCGCGCCGCGAGCAGCGCGCCAAGATCGAAGTCGTCGCTCTGCGTCGGGCCCGATGCGGACGCAATGTCCGGCGTGCCGGCAGAGGAATCGTCGAACTCGTGCGGTAGTGCCGTCATTGCGCGAGGCGCTCCGCGTACGAGTCGTCGGTGTCATCCGACCGGCCACGGTCGAGCGCAAGACCGGCCGCTCCCCGAATGCGCTCGACGCGGGCAGGCTTCACGAAGCCGTGCTCGAGGTACCACCGCACCGCGCGCGCGAGAGCCTCGCGGGCGGGAATGCTCGAGTATCCGAGCTCGGTGCGTGCGCGGCTGTCGTCGTACTCCATGCGTGTGGTCGCCATGCGCACGGGCTCGGACGGGAGGGTTGGCTCCCTCCCGAGCACGGTGGCCTCGGCCCATTCGGCGGTCCGCACGATCGGCAGCACGACACGAGGATGCAACCGCACGCGAGGGGCCGCCAAACCGCAGATCTCGGCCAGCGTCGACAGCATTCTCTGCAGCGACATGTTCTCGCCGCCCAGGATGTAGCTGCGCCCCACGCGACCGGACTCGGCGGCCAGCACGTGGCCGCGGGCGACGTCGTCGACGTGCACGACGTTGAGCGCAGTGTCGACGAAGGCGGGGATGCGGCCGTTCAGGAACTCGACGATCGTGCGACCGGTCGGCGTGGGCGCGGCGTCGCCCTCGCCGACGGGGAACGTCGGATGCACCAGCAGGACTGGGAGCCCGCTCGCGCCGGCGCGCAGGACTTCGTGCTCGGCGAGGTATTTCGATCGCTTGTAATGCCCGAAGAGGTGCTCGAAGTGCACGAGCGACTGCTCGGACGCGGGCCTGCCGTTCTCGGCGACGCCGAGCGTCGCGACCGTGCTCGTGTAGACGAGCCGGCGGCACTTCGATCGTGTCGCGGCGCGCAGGACGTTCATCGTGCCGCCGACGTTCACGTCGTAGAAGAGGTCCGGGTCGGCGGCCCAGAAGCGATAGATCGCAGCCAGGTGGAAGACCGTCGAGATCCCGTCGACCGCCTCTTCGACCGTGGCTGAGTCTCGAATATCGCCGACGACTCGGTCGACAGCTAGGCCGGCGAGGTTGTCGTCGTCCCGTCCCGGCTCGATGAGGGCACGGACGTGAGCACCCCGATCGAGCAGGGCGCGAACCACCGAAGAGCCGATGAATCCTGACGCTCCGGTCACGAGCACGGGACCGAGGTCGGCGGAAGAGACGGGCATCCGAGTGTCCCTACCCCTTTCTGGCAAGCTGATTCCGGCAGGCAAATGCTCGCGCTGACGCTAGCGCCGACCCCACCCCGCCATGATCTGCCAGGCGGCGTGGGTCGAGTAGTCTGAATTGGTCAGCTTCGGTCGCCACGTTGCGGCGCGAGCGACAACACCGGTCCGACCCTCTTCTCGTCGCTCCCGCCTGGCGGGCAGTGTCCCGGGGATTCGGTTCGCCCCAGTGAGGTACCTGTCCGCTTCGCTCCCTTCGAGCCACCGAATGGACATTGAACACGTGTCCCGCCTCCCGGCTGCTGACACCGGGTCGGCGGGGTGACAACTGCTAAGGAAACAACGAATGGCAACGCAAGGCACCGTGAAATGGTTCAACTCGGAGAAGGGCTTCGGCTTCATCCAGCGTGAAGGCGGAGACGACGTCTTCGTCCACTTCTCTGCGATTCAGGGCGACGGCTACCGCTCGCTCGAAGACGGTCAGCGCGTCGAGTTCGACGTGGCGCCCGGCCGGAAGGGCGAGGAAGCCCAGAACGTCCGAGTCGTCTGACGAGGCTCACACGAGGCGTCGGGTAGCGGCATTGCCGTTACCCGACACCTCGGGAGCGACAAGGAGTAGTCATGGCGGGTCGTCAGCGCACGTCGTTCGAGAAGCGCGAGCGCGAGCGAAAGCGTCAGGAAAAGCAAGCAGCAAAGCGGGCACGCCGGCAACACGATGGCGTGCCGTCACCCGAGGAGTCACGTGGCACGACCGCGGCTCCCGAAGCGCCTCCGGCGACCGACCCGGAGCGCCTCGACACCGCGGAGGGCTGAGACCCGCGGGGTTCGCGGTCAGACGCGAACCGCCTCCCAGGTTCGCTCGACCGCAGCCAGCACGCCGGGAACGGCGTCGCGAAGCGCGGCCGCGTCCTCTTCGATCCACGGCGCGTCGCTGACGTCGACCCCCGACTCATCGAGGAGCCGGCGCAGGTCGCCGAGCTGTATCGCGAGCCAGCCGGTGGGATCGGCGCGAATCTCGTCGCGCCAGTGCCGATCGCACGGCTCGACGCCGTGGAATCGGGGATGGAAGTGCGCGCTCCGGAGATTGCCGGGCGGGCCGTCGGCCTGATCGAAGAGATCGGCGCGGAAGACGGGTTGGTCGATCACCAACCGTTGCGCCGCAGAGCGCGACCCGCGCCGCGGCTCCTCGGCGAGCAGCCGCACCTCGACCCGCGCGCCGCGCTCGGGGGGCTCCATCGGCTCGTGCCACGGGCCGACGAGAACCGCCACCTTCTCGAAGACGAACGCCTGCTGCATCGCTCCGACCTCTCGACGCCCGCCACGCTACGTCGATCGGCGCCGGGCCGGTTGCGGTGCTCTTGCCACCGGAGGATCATTCGACCGGAAACCCGACGCGAGGAGATGGTGCGGATGTTCGTGCAAGTGATCGAAGGTCGTGTGTCGGATCGCGATGGCCTGCACCGCCAGATGGACCGGTGGCAGAGCGACCTGCGGCCCGGCGCGACGGGATTTCTGGGATCCACAGCCGGCGTGACCGACGACGGCTACGGGATCGCGTTCGCCCGCTTTCAGTCGGCCGGCGCCGCCAAGGCCAATAGCGAGCGTCCTGAGCAGGGGCGCTGGTGGGCGGAGACGGAGGGGTGCTTCGCCGGCGACGTCACGTTCACCGACTCCGAGGACGTCGAGACGTTCCTCGGCGGCGGGTCGAACGACGCGGGCTTCGTGCAGATCATGCGAGGCAGCGCCGACCGTGACCAGCTGCACGCACTGGACGCCGGCTTCGAGAAGGTGGCGGGGTCGTGGCGGCCCGATCTGATCGGCGGGCTCCGGGTCTGGACCGGGCCCGATCGCTACACCGAGGCGAATTACTTCACGAGCGAGGCTGACGCGCGCGAAGGCGAGAAGAAGGAAGCACCCTCGGAGCTCGCGCCGCAGGCGGCCGATTTCGAGAAGCTGATGGCCAACGTCGAGTACAGCGACCTGCGGGATCCCTGGCTCTACTGACGGCCCGTTGCCGCGGGCGCCGCCGGGAGGCGCGACAAGACGCCGTCGCCCTCGTTCGCGACCCAGAGCGTCCCGTCGAAGACCGCGAGAGCGCTGGGATCGCTGTGGACGGCGACGGTAGCTGTCACTCGGTTGATCGTCGGGTCGATCCGCGAGACGGTGTTGTCCTCGACGTTCGCGACCCAGACCGCACCGCCGCCGGCCACGATCGCAATCGGTCGCGTACCGACACGCATCGTCGCCACAATCGCGTTGGTGTCGGGATCGATGCGAGAGACGGTCCCCGCCTTGACGTTAGCCACCCAGATTGCGCCGTCGCCGGCCGCTACCGCGGCGGAGACGTGACCGGTGACGATCGTTGCGACGATCGAGTTGGTCGCGGGATCGATGCGGGAGACGGAGTTGCCTTTCGGGTTCGAGACCCAGACCGAGCCCGAGCCCACGGCGACCCCGGCGGGTCGTCCACCCACCGGGATGGTGGCCGCAACCGCGCCGGTGGCGGGGTCGATGCGCGAGACCGTCTCGGCTCTGTTGTTGGCGACCCAGACCGAAGTGTCGTCCGCCGCGATCGCCGTCGGCGTGTCACCGACTGGGATCTTTGAGATGGCCCGAGTGGCGGCAGCGTCGACGCGCACCACCTCGTCGCGCCCGGGCTCGGTGACCCACACCGCGCCGCCGCCGAAGGTCGCGTCGACTGGCGCACCGCCGACGTGGATCGTGGCGGTGACGCGGCGGGAGCGGGGATCGAACCGTGACACGCGGCCTTCGTCGGTGCTGGCGACCCAGACCGCGCCGTGGCCGGTCGCGAGCCCTTGCGGCCCGCTCGCGACCCGAAACGTGCCCGCCGGCGTACCGCCCCTCGTCGAGATCAGGAACGCGAGGCCGACGAACAGCAGTGCCGTCGCGCCGACGCCGAACGCTCGACTGCGGAGCAACCCGTTAGTTCCCGAAGGCGACGACATGCCCGCCGCCGGCGACGACGACGAGGCCGTTCCCCGCCGCCGGTGTGCCGAAGTTGGCGACGTCCCCCACCGGCATGCTGGCGAGCTCCTGCCCGTCGGACGAACGGTACGCGTGCAGCTGGCCTCCGCTGAGGTCGATCGCCCACACGGTGTCGCCGGTGACGATGGGCGACCCGTCGACGCCCGGCACGCGCCACGCCACGGAGAAGCTCGATCCTTCGATGCGGAGCGCGTCGAGCTCGTTGCGACACGGCACGAACAGCAAAGGCGGCGCCGACGCAGTACCTCCGAACCCGCGGCACACCGGTCCGGAGAAGACCTCGCCGCCGACGCCCCCCAGCGCATCGGCGCGCATGAGGTAGCCCACGCCTTCCTTGCCCACCACGAAGACGAGCCCGTTTCCGACCGGCACCGGTGACGTGGAACCGAGGTCCTGATCGGTTTGGCTCAGCTCGTCGCGATTGCGTGGCGTCCACGAGTCCTTGAGCTGGAGCCCGGGCAGGGACAGGCGCAGCACCGAGTTCGACAGGTCCTGGTTGCCACCCGGCCCGACCGAGTTCCCGCTTGCGATCAGCACGGTGTTGTTGTCCACCACCGGACCGGGCGGCGCCCAGACGGCTCCCGAGCGCGCCGTCGGGACCTGGAAGGTCGTGAGGTCGCCGCTTCCGTCGGCACGCGCCGCGATCACGTAACCGTGGTAGGTACCGCAGTCGCCGAACAGTCCGCCGTACGCGATGAGCACCTGGTCCCCGGCCATCGCGAGCGCACTGCGTTGTTGCTCGACCTTCGGGTCTGCGCCTTGCGCGTCGACAGGCCGACGGAAACGCTGCACGCCCGAAGCGAGATCGAGCGCGACGAGTTCGTGGCGGGCCGGCATCGTGAACGTGACGACGTACACCAGACCGCGCCCGGTGTCGACGACGGGCGTGCTCGTGATGCCGGTCGGGTCGATGTTCCCGCACGGGAGCTGCGATTGGGGAACCGGTTCACCGAGATTCTTCTGCCACTGGACCTGGCCCGTCGCGGCGTCGAGCGCGTACACGGTGTCGTGCTCGGTTGCGACGAGCACCTGGTTGCCGACGAAGACCGGTTCGGCGTACACCTTCCCGTCGACCTCTGGCGACTCCCACACTCGGCGAAGCGAGCCTGGAGTCGGACCGCTCGGTTCAACGCCAGTGCGCAACGCGTCGCGGTGGTAGGTGGGCCACGCTCCGCCGGGTTGCGAACCGCCTGTCTGCGGCGCGGTTGTCGCGGTCGTCCCCTTGCTGGACTTCGACTTCGTGTTACTCCCGGACGAGCATGCCGCGAGGAGAACGGCTATGACGACGCAGCATGCGAAGAGCAGTCTGCCGGTCACGCGCCGCCCAACCTAGCTGCGCCGGCCGCCCCCACCGACCGCGGTAAAGCCACCTATCGTGGTGACCCACCCGGGAGGCGATGACCACAGCGAGGCGGCGATGGACCTGACGAGTCCGAACTTCGAAGAAGGCGACCCGATTCCGCGTGTGCACACCTGCGACGGTGAGAACGCGCCGCCCGAACTGCATTGGAGCGGTGTGCCGAGCGGCGTGGTCGACCTCGCGCTGACCTGTGAGGATCCCGACGCGCCCAGCGGAACCTTCGTTCATTGGGTGGCCTGGGGCATCGACCCGTCGAGCGGTCGCCTTCCCGCCGACGACGGTTCCGGGATCAGGCAAGGTCGGAACGGATTCGGCAACAGCGGCTTCGGCGGTCCATGCCCTCCGCCCGGAGCTGGTCCGCATCACTACGAGTTCACGTCGTACGCGTTGGACCAGTCAGTCGACCTCGAGCCCGGATCGACGATCGACGAGCTTCGCGCGGCTATCGACGGCCACGTCCGGGCGACTGCGACGCTGATGGGCACCTACGAGCGCTGACTCCGTGAGCGCGACGCGCGACGCCCGAGGGTCGTCGACTTCGCGCGCCGAGACCCGTAGGGTCGAAACAGGAGGGGAGCATGGGCTTGGGCGTCGCCGTCGACCTCGGCACCGCCAACACGGTCACCTACGTGCGAGGGCGAGGTGTCGTCGTCGACGAGCCGTCTGCCATCGCGATCAATCGCCGCGACGGCGAGATCGTCGCGGTCGGCGCCGCGGCGAAGCACATGCAGGGGCGCACACCGCGCCATCTGGAAGTGCTCTGCCCGTTGGAGGACGGCACGGTCGCCAACCTCACGGCGTGCGAGAAGATGCTGCGGGTCTTTCTGCACCGCGTGAGTGAGCGGCGCTGGTGGCGGCCTCGAGTCGTGGTCTGCGTCCCTTCCCGCGCGACCGAGCTCGGACGTCACGCAGTGCAGGAGGCGGCGGAGTTTGCCGGTGCCCGCAAGCCGGTGCACCTCATCGAGGAGCCGGTCGCGGCGGCGCTCGGGACCGGCATGCCGATCGAGAGCGCGGTCGGCAACCTCGTCGTCGACGTCGGCGGCGGCACCACGGAAGTTGCCGTGCTGTCCCTTGGCGGGGTCGTCGCGAGCGCGTCCGTCCGCACCGCGGGCAACCACTTCGACCAGGCGATCATGGCCTTCTGCCGGAAGGAGTACGGGCTCGGAATCGGCCAAGGGACCGCGGAGTACGTGAAGTCGCGGTACGCGAGCGCGTGGCCGCTCCGAGAAGAGGGCTACGTCGACATCCGTGGCGTCGATCAGGCGACAGGGTCGCCGAGGACGATCACCGTCTCCACCGTCGAGCTGCGCGAGGCGATCGAGGAACCGGTCCACGGCATCTGCGACACCGTGCGCGACACCCTCGAGGCCACACCGCCTGAGCTCGTCGCCGATGCGAGCCATCAGGGCCTGGTGCTGACGGGCGGCGGGGCGCTGTTGCTCGGCCTCGATCGCCGTCTCGCCTTCGAGCTCGGCTTCCCGGTCCGTATGGCGCGCGACCCGCGTCATGCCGTCGTGCGCGGGGCGGCGGCCTATCTCGAGAGCTTCTGACCCGCGCCGACGCTCGCAGCAACTTGGTTTACCGAGGGAAGTGCATGGCCATGATGTCCCGGTGGACCGTGGGTACACATCGGGAGACATCATGGATAGGGAAAAGCTGGTCGAGCTGCTGAATGGCGACCTCGAGCTGGAGTTCCGGTCGATCGTCCAATACACCCAGCACGCGGCGACAGTGAAGGGCATCGAGTTCCAGCCCATGGCCGAGATGATCCGCCCGCACCTCCGCCAGGAGCTCGAGCACGCCACCGTGCTCGCGGAGCAGATCGGCTTCCTCGGCGGGGAGCCGACGACGCACGTGCCTGAAGTTCCGAACCACACCGAGCCGCGTCGGGCGCTCGCACTCGATCTCGAGCTCGAGGAACGCCAGCTGGCGGCCTATCGAGAGCGCTTCGAGCAGGCGCAGGAGCTGGGGCTTCCCGACGTCGCCGAGGCCCTGCGGCCGCTGCTCGAACAGACGCAGGACCACGTGCGTGATCTGCGCGGCGCGCTCGGCGACTGAGGGTTTCACTGTGACCACGAGCGGGTATCTCCTACGGCGTGACCCACCGGCGCGTGTGTGTGGGTGTCGTGGTAGGCGCGCTCGTCGCCGCGGCATCCCTGACGGTGGCCGCGCCTGCCGTAGCCGCACCAGGCGGGACGCAGGCCAGGAACCGCGACGACGACACCCAGGTCGTCATCACGGGGCGGGTGGATGTCGCGCCTCAGGAGAGCGTCGGCGGCGTCGTCATCCTCAACGGTGATGCTCGCATCAACGGCAGCGTGCGCGGTTCGGTCTTCGCACTGAACGGCGATGTGATCGTCAGGGGATCAGTCAAAGACGACGTCGTCGCGGTGAACGGGCGGGTCATCGTGGATGGCGGTGCCCGCGTCGGCGGGGACGTCACCTCGCGCGAGAAGGCGCGCATCTCTCCCGGAGCGACCGTTGACGGCGACGTGAAGTCGGTCAGCAGGCGCTTCGCGCTGGGTCAGGTCGGCGTCGTCGCGGCGATCCTCCTTTGGCTTGCCGTGATCGTGTCGACACTCGTGCTCGGGCTGCTGTTGCTCTTGATCGCGCCCCGCGCCGCGGATGCGTTCGCCGATGCCGGACGCACGGCCGTGGGCGCGTCGATCGGGCTCGGTATCGCCGCGGCCGTGGGCTTGCCGGTCGTCGGGTTGATCCTGCTCGCGACGGTGATCGGCTTGCCGCTCGGCGCGATCGTGTTGCTGGCGCTCGGCTTCCTTTACACGCTTGGGTACGTCACGTCCGCGTACTTCCTCGGCCGGCTCATACTCCGGCCGCCCACCAATCGGCTGCTCTCGTACCTCGTCGGTTGGGGGATCCTCTCGGTGGCGGGCCTGATCCCGGTCGTCAATGTCATCGTGCTGATCGCCGCCACCGTGTACGGGCTCGGAATGATCGTCGTCGCCCTGTTCCGCGCCCGGAGCGGCCCACGCGAGCCGGCGCCGGCCGACACCCCTCAGTCCGCACCGTCCACCGCGAGCTGAGCGCCGTTCGTCGGGTCGCGGCGGCGCCCGGTTCCGCCTCCTTGATGCTCCTCGCAGTGGCGAGTGCATCCGTCGGTGATCAACCGCTTAGCATCCACGACGGCGCTGCAGCCGCCAGCCGAGCTCGGCGGGAGTCCGACCATGGAGATCTTCAAGGAGTTCACGTTCGAGGCCGCGCACCGTCTGCCGAACGTACCTCCGGGTCACAAGTGTGCCCGTCTCCACGGACACTCGTTCCGGGTGCAAGTGCACATCGAGGGGCCGCTCGGGGAGGAGACCGGTTGGGTTCGCGATTTCGGGGACGTCGCGTGTGCGATGCGACCGGTCCTCGATCGCCTGGACCACTACTACCTGAACGAAGTTCCCGGGCTCGAGAACCCGACGAGCGAGCTCCTGGCCCGGTGGATCTGGGATCGCGTCGCGCCTTCCCTTCCCGAGCTGTCCCAGGTCGTCGTCCACGAGACCTGTACCTCGGGGTGCGTGTATCGAGGTGATGCATGACCTTGCCCGACCGCGACGGCGTCGCGGTCTTGGCCAGCGGCGGTCTCGACAGCGCCGTGTTGACGGCGGAGTACCTGGAGGAAGGGCGTATCGTGCAGCCGCTCTACGTCCGGTTCGGTCTCGCGTGGGAAGAGACCGAGGAGAGCCACCTGCGGCGTTTCCTCGACACGCTGCCGGGCTCCCGGCTTCGGTCTCTCGTGACGCTCGACCTCCCGGTCGCCGATACGTACGGCGCTCACTGGAGCCTTTCCGCCGACGACGTACCCGACGCGCACACGCCCGACGAAGCCGTCTACCTACCGGGACGGAACCTGCTCCTCCTGTCGAAGTCATCGATCTGGTGTGCGCTCAACGGCTATCCGACCGTCGCTCTCGGCACGCTGAAGGGGAATCCCTTCGCGGACAGCAGCCGCGAGTTCTTCGGCGACGTCGAATCGCTCGTTCGTACCGCCGTGAATCATCGCCTCGAGATCGCGACGCCGTTCTCCGAGCTCGAGAAGGCCCACGTCCTGGAACGTGGTCGGCAGCTCCAACTCGAGCACACGTTCTCGTGCATCGACCCGGCCGCGGGAGGCCATTGCGGGCAATGCAACAAGTGCGCGGAGCGCCGGCGCGCCTTCGCGGCGGCCTCGATCGACGACGTCACGACCTATGCGAGTCGCTGAGGACCTCGAGGCTCGTCCTGATGCGGCGCACCTACATCGCCCCGTTCTCCTTCGGCCTGGGCGATCTGATCGTGTCCCTGCCCGCGATCCAGGCGTTGATCACGGAGAACCCCGGGGAGACGTGGCTGGTGGCGCGGTCAGCCGGTCAGGCCGTGTTGGCGGATCGCATCGCCGGGCTCGGCGGCTGCGTGCACGAGGACACCTTCGATCCCGCCCGAGCGGGCGGTCGCTTCTTCGATCTGCGTGATCACCCGCTGCAACGGGACTACTGGTGGGGATCGCCCGAGTTCGACCGAGCCGTCGGCCCCCTCGAGATCAACGAGATCCTGGGGCGCATTTGCGCAGACTTCGGGATCCCCGCCGATTTCTCACGGCCGGTCGCGCTGGACGTGCGGCGAGCACGCGCCGACCTTCGCGACTCCGTCATCCTCGTGACCGAGAGCGACGGCACGAAACGCTGGGCCCCCGAACGCTGGGCCGAGGTGGACCGCGAGATCCGAGACGGGGGCAACGACGTCCGCATGGTCACCCGTGACGAGCCCGTTGCCAAGATGTCCCTCACCGGGATCGAGACCGTCCGGGCTCCGACACCCGGCGACGCGGTCGACGTGCTCACGTCGTGTCGTGCGGTCGTTGGCATCGACACCGGTCTGACCCACATCGCCGTCCAGCAAGGAACGCCGACCGTCGGGATGTATCGGGACCGAGCTGTCTACTTCCGGCCGTGGCCCCACTGTCGGGCGGTCGTGGGCGATCGCTGCGACGAATCGTGCCGGTCGATGGAGAGGACATACGCGTATAACGCTCGGGTGAGCTCGCCCGCCTCGGCGTGGCAGCCACGGAGTTGCCCGGTAGGAGCGCGGTGTCTCGAAGGGATCCGTCCGGCGGACGTCATGGACGCGCTCCGGGAACTGCTATGACCGAGTTGGACTCCCACCCCCGGAGCCGCGTTCGGAATTCGCAACCCGCCGGGATCGGGAGGGTCGTCGACCTCGGTCATGTCTGTGCATGGAACAACCTCGGTCGAAACGTCGTGTTCGCCTCGCGCGCCTTCGAGCCGTGTGCAGTGTTCGACCAAACCGTGTTTCCCGATGACGACGAGCCGTCGCAATACGATCTTGACGTTCACGCGATCCTCGACGTCCCGGCGGCCGGCGTCGTCGTGGTGCTCAATCATCTCGGGCTCCTGCGGGCGTTCCGGCGTTCCGAGATTCACACCAGCGGCGCGCCCCGCCGGATCGAGCCGGTGTGGACCGCTGACTTCGCCCCGGACATGGAGCGCGTTGTGGCACTCGGTGATCGGCTCATCGGGTCGCTACCGCACGAGCAACAAGCGGGAGGCGTGCTGGTGTCGGAGCCGATCACCGCGTCCGCCGACGGCGCGCGCCTGGACGGCCACGTCGAGTTGGAGGCATGGGGCATGGTCACGGCCCTCGCCACCGCCCACGCCGGCGAGCGGCGCTCCCTCGCCGTCGGCGGCAACGGCCGCGCCGGTCTCGTCCCGATCGATCGCGGCGACGTCGGCCGGCTGCGCTGGGAGGTCGGCGTCGACTTCGAACCGGCCACTTTCGTTCAGGACGCAGAGCTTCTCTGGGTTGCCGGCCCCGAGATCGGTGCACACGGGATCGACGATTACGACTGGGAGAAGCTTCACGGAGGCGGGTTCGCGGCGCTGGACCTTGCCGACGGGAGAACGGTGGTCCGGGGCCGCTTCGCGCGCGACCTCGCATGGGGAAACGGGGGCACGGCGGTGGTCCTCGCGGCCGGACGGGTCTGCGGGATCGGCCGGGCGGGCGAGGTGGATGTGTACCGCACCGCGAGTGGCGACCATCGGGCCCGCACGGACGGCCTCGCTGCTGATTCGCTCGGCATTGCGCACGCCGCCGTCGTGGGCGACCGCATCCTCTACGGCTTCAATCGCGGCGGGTACCGGCTCCACACCGTCGCCCTGTCGACGCTCGCCGCGTGAGCCGCTCGGCTACTGCCCGTACATCTTCAAGCTCTGGTACGGAACGAAGCGCCTCGTACCTTCGCGAACGTCCGCGATCAGGCCGTCGATGGCCTCCTGGAGGTCCGCCAGCTGGCGGTACAGGACCGCCAGGCGCGAGGCGTAGAGATCGGCGTCCGACGCGCCCTCGCCGGCCACCCGCTCGGCGTGGCGGATCCGGATCACGAGCACGGAGAGTCGATCGAACGCCATCCCGGGACTCTCCGTCGCAAGCGGCGCCGACGCGGATTGCCCGCCGGTTCGGTCGATGGCCGCGTCGATCTCTTCGACCAGGTGGTGCCTTGCCGCGTTGAGCTGGTCGATCGCTCGCTTCGCCTCGGCGACGGCCGCGTCGTCGGCCCCGGAGTCGCGTGCTTCGTCCTCCCAGTTCCATTGAGCGAGGTTGCTGCGAAGCAGATCGATCAGGTACCCGACGAGATTGCGCGTCGATCGCCGCTCCGGATCATCAAGAGCGCGTCGAAACTCGGCGACTACCTCGTCGCTCGTCGGGAGCTCATCGTCAGCCGACGAGTCAGCGGGTGTCACGATCGTCCTTCGAGAGAATGCAAGACCGACCGCGCCGCCAACGAACCTTGTCCCAGCGCGGCCGCAACCCGGGCGTAGGCACCGGCGACGACGTCGCCCGCGGCGAAGACCCCGGCCCGGGAAGCGCGCAACTCGCGATCGACGACCACCGCTCCCGACCGGTCGAGCTCCAGCTGCCCTTCGAGCAGCTGCGTGTTGGGCGTGCGCGCGATCTTGACGACCAAACGCTGGACTGCGACTTCCTTCCTGTCGCCGGTCGACCGTCGCACGAGGACGATGCTCTCGAGTCGCTCCGCGCCGTGCGCTGCTTCGAGCTCCCAGCCGGGCAGGTCCTCGATCCGAGGCTGGTCCTGCAGCTGGCGAAGGATGTCCTGCCGGGCGGTGAGATCCGGCGACCGGTGGATCAACTTGACGGATGAACCCCGGCGGGCGAGCTCGAGTGCATCCAGGGTCGCGCTGTCACCACCGCCGATGACCGCGACGTCGCGCCCGGCAAAGCTGGGCAACTGTGGCTCGAGCTGGTAGGTGACATCACCGCCGAACGCGCCGTCGGGCGCGGCCTCGAGGTACTGCTTGCTCGTACCGGTGGCGACGACCAAGGCCCGGCCGGACATTCGCAGGCCGTCGACTTCGACCGCACGGCCTTCTACATCCGCCCTCGTCACGGGATGCGACAGCCGCACCCGGTCGCCGAGGATCTCGGCCGACTCGACCAGCGCCCGTTGCAGCGCTCGACCGTCGGGGAAAGGCCCGGCGGCGACGTTGCGGACGGAGTGGAGAATCTCGGACAGCTGGCCACCCAAGGTGGGGCTCGCCTCGACGAGAACCGTGTCGAGCTGGATGTCGAAGCATTCCAGCGCGCAATTCACCCCTGCCGTGCCACCACCGACGATGACGACGTCGTGATGCTCTTCGTCCGCCATTCCGGTCAGCGTACGGGTACGCGCTTGCCGAGCGCGTGCTCAACCGGCGGGTTCGTGCAGGAGTCGACCTGCTCGGCGGATGCGCGCGTTCTCGAACGGCGGTCCGAGGTACAGGATCAGACGATCGACTCCCGACGCGGCCAGCTCTGCGCGCGCCGGCGACTGGACGTCGAACCATCTCTCGTGGAACTCGGAGTAGACGGTCACGAGAAAGCGAGCGGGGTCGCGGCCGGCGTCCACCCGGGCGGCGCGGGCTATGCCGACGAGCTCGCGCAGGCGCGGATGCTGGGCGGGAGCATTGATGCCGTCGCCGGCGCGCCCGGCCAGCTCGGCCATCTTCGGGCCAAAGGCGGCGATCACGACGGGTGGTGCCGGGTCCGGGTGCAGGAAACCCGGAGTACTCCAGAGGCGACGCATCTCCGCGACGCACGACTCGACCCGCGCGCGGCGTGCGGGGTCGGGTGGGACGGCACGTCCGATCGCTTCCTGCTCGCGGCGGAACGGCGCGCCTTTCCCGCCGCCGGCACCGAGCCCCAACAGGAGACGTCCCCCGGAGATGTCCTGGAGGGTTGCGGCCATCGAAGCGAGCACACCCGGATCGCGGTTCGCGACGTTCAACACCAGCGGACCCAGCATGACGTCGGACGTCGAGAGGGCGATCGCGGTCAACGTGGTCCAACACTCGAGCACTTCCGACGCGCCGAAGACACGCCCGTCGAGATGATCCGGCGTCCAGATTCCTTCGAACCCGCCGTCCGCCGCGGCGCGGACCGCCTCCCGTACGTGGACCCACGGTGTGTCGAACGGGTCGAGGCGAAGGTCAATCTGCATGGCCGAGAACAGGCTCAATTCCCCGGGATCGGGTGCCCCGCCCGAATGTCGCCGATCTCCTGCATGCCGAGCTGATGGGTGCCCGACCGGTCGCACTGCCCGCCGTGGGGGGCGAGCACGAACGCGACGTGATCGCCGGTATCGACGCGTTCGACGATCGACCCGGCAAACCAGTCGCAGCGCGCGAGCACGGGACAGCCGTCAGGCCCCGAACGCCATTGGATGCCCGTGAACTTGTCGACTTCGTCGCCGGTCTGGGCACCGAAGAGGCGCGCCAGGTCCTGATCCCCCTGGCGGAGGATGTGGACCACGAGTGTCTCCGCCGACCGCGCGATGCGGTACGTGCGGTTCTCCTTTGACAGCCAGACCCCGAATCGCGGCGGCTTCATGCTGCACTGCGACGCGAAAGCGACCAGGCAGCCGTCCCGCTCGTCTCCCGCTGCGGTCGTCACGACGTACACCGGAGTGTCCAGGTCGGCGACGATTGCACCGAAAGCTTGCGCGTCCGCGCTCATTTTCTGCACATCCCTCCGGTTTGCGCCCCTCGCCAGGAGCCGTCCCTCCATCACGGACGTGTCGAAATTATTAGCTTCGCGTCCGGTCGTGCCTGCCCGCCCGAAGAGCAAGGGTCCTGCGATGCCTCACCCGCTGGACGGCGTTGGGCTCAGTTGCGACCGCGCGCGCGATCACCTCGACATGCTCGAGAGAGAGTTCGATGCCTTCGAGCACGACGCCTACCGGTTCCGGCACGACGTCGAACGCGTCGGGCGAGAGCACGTATACCGGGTCAAGGCTTTCCGGAAGACTCGCCCCGAGTGGGGGCCGGTCATCGGCGATTGTCTCCACAACGCCGCGTCGGCGCTCGACCATCTCGCCCACGAGCTCGCGATCCTCTACTCCGGCACGCTGCCGCCCGACCTGGCTCGCGACACGCGCTTCCCGATCTACGCGTCGCCGGGAGAGTTCTGGGACAACCTGGGGAAGCTGCGGGGCATCGGGCCGGATCAGGTCGCACCGTTGGAACGACTGCAGCCGTACCACGGTAGGTACGGTGCCGACTACGACTCGCTCATGATCCTCGGGCGCCTGTCGAACCTCGCGAGCCGCCGGACGCTGCAGACAACCGGGTACCGATTCGGCGGCACCTCCAACTACAACCCCGACGGCCTCGTCGAGGCCGCCTTTCCCGAAGGTCGCCTCGAGCTGGGCGCCGAGCTCGCCCGATTCACCTTCGACCCTCCGGCTCCGGAGATGGATGTGGAGCCGAGTTTCGTCGTGCGCATCGCGTTCCGGAACACACCGCTCGGCGATGGCGTCGGCGTCTGGGCGATGCTGAACAGGATCTGCACGCGCGTCGAGATGATCGTCGACCAGTTCCGACCGGTGTTCGCCGAATTCGTGTGACGGATCCGATCCGCTCCGCGCTTGTTTCGATCACGCGATCGCGTGGTAGAAGTCAGGTGGTCGGTCGTCGGGGGGAGACTTGGTGACGGGGCGTCGGATCGCTGTCCTGCTGGCCGTGGGCCTGTTCGCGACGGCCTGCTTCTCGGCGAGCCCGGCCAACCCGGCCCCGCCGCCCCCACCGCCCCCGCCGCCGGACACGTACGTCGCCCTGGGCGACTCGTACTCGTCGGGACCGATCATCCCGTTCCCCGTCCCGCCGTACGGCTGCCTCAAGTCCGACCACAACTACCCCCACCTCGCAGCGCCGTCCATCGCGCTGCCGAAGTTCGTCGACATCTCCTGCGGCGGCGCCACGACCGACGACATGACCAATCCTCAGAGCGTCTCTCCCGACGGTCCGAACCCACCGCAGTTCAGTGCGCTCGACTTCAAGACCGGTGTGGTGACGCTCACGATCGGCGGCAACGACATCGGGTTCACGAGCATCGCCGAGGACTGCGCCAGCGCCACGCCCGTCGGCACACCGTGCCAGGACAAGTACGTCGTGAACGGCCATGACGAGCTCAGGCAGCGCATCGCCGACACCGCGCCGAAGGTCGCGGCGACGCTGCAGGGCATCCATCAGCGCGCCCCGCGGGCGAAGATCTACATCCTCGCTTACGAGGCGATCTTTCCCGAGGGTCCGCTCGTCGGCGGCGCGCCCGAGGGGTGCTACCCGCAGATGCCGATGACGCCCGGCGACGTGCCGTACCTGCGTGGCATCGAAAAGGCCCTCAATGCGATGATCGCCCAGCAGGCGGCGGCGAACGACGCCACGTTCGTCGACACGTACGCGGCCAGCATCGGGCACGACGCGTGCCGGATCCCCACGGTCCGCTGGGTCGAGCCGGTGGTACCGGCCGCGCCGGCGGCACCGGTCCATCCCAACCAGCTCGGCATGACCGGCGCGAAGGACGCGCTCCTCGCCGCTATCCCGTAACCATCGGGGACGGCGTCCCGACTCGCGCGCTCAGTGGGTCTTGTAATCCACGACGCCGGCGCCCTTGACGCCGACGGCAAAGCAGAAGCAGTGGATCGCGCCGCCGCCGACGGGCCGGAGGCTGTGCACCTGGTCGGGCGGGATGTAGACGAGGTCGCCGGGTCCGACCGGGCGTTCCTCCTCGTCGACGGTCATGACGCCACGTCCCGACATCACGAAATACCACTCGTGCGTCGGGTGGCTGTGGGGAAATACGGCACCACCCGCCGCCACCTCGAACTCGTTGATCAACTCCACGAAACCGCCGTCGGTCAGCTCTTTCATCTCCCGGGGGTGGACGAGGTACCACACGGGGACGGTTCCGTTGTGCTCGACCTCCGGCTCGCGATCGACGATCGATCTCACGTCCACTGGAATCGCCCTCCCCCTTGCGTCCACGCGCTCGATGTCGACTGCAAAGAGCGGCTTGTTGCGCAGATCATGCCGCCGTGCCGACGGGCCTGGCGAGCGCCGGATTCGCCCCGCCTGCTCGGCGCCCTCAGCAGGGGTCGACGGACCAGGGACGCTTGCCCTCCCACTGGTAGAGGCCCCAGGCCATCTCGTCCTGGTCGTACGCGGAGGCGCGCCGTGGGTCGGTCCCGACGAGATCGCCGCGGCCGGCGTGGTTGGTGGCGAGGTTCCAGGTGCTCTGCAGGAACTGGTAGGCGCCGTAGGCGGGTCCGCCGGGGTTGTAGGCCTGGTAGTTGTCGCTGCTCTCGTGGCGGCGCACGCAGGTCAGGTACGGGTCGTTGTGGTGCGGGCTCACGCCGCCGTTCGGCGGGGAGCTGGCGGGGACCGGCGCGGGGGTGTTCGGGCGTGGGGGTGGTTGCGTCGGGGGCGGTTGCGCTGGCGGCGGTTGCGTCGGGGGCGGCGTCGCTGCCGCGGCGGCCGCCGCCGCCGCAGCCTCCGCGGCGGCCTGCTGTTGCGCCTGAAGTTGGGCCTGGAGTTGCGCTTGGAGTTGCTGCTCGAGGGCGGCCTGTCGTTGCGCCTGGGCCGAGACGAGCTTCGCATTGACCTCCTGGTCCTGCTCCTTGAGGCGAACGAGCGCGCTCGCCTGTTCCTCCCGCGCCGCCTCGAGGTCCTGACGCTCACGCGACAGATCATCCTGCGTATGGCGCAACGCTCGGACGGCGTCGTCGTCGTGAGCGTTCACGATGTCGAGCAACTTGATGCGGTGCGCGGTCTCGGTGGCGCCCGGGTTGTCGAGGAACACGCTCCCGAGCGTGTTCCCGGTGCGCTTGTACGCCGCGACCGCACGATCCTTCGTGATTGTCTTGAGCTCGGTCACCCGCTGCTTCGACTCGTCGATGCGAGCTTGCAGCTCGGAGATCTGCGCGTCGAGTTGTTGCGCTCGCTGGAGCGCATCGAAATACGCGCCGGCTACCTGGTCCACTTGCGCCTGGGCTTCGGCGACGGCGTCGTTCGCCTGCGTGACCGGATCGGCTTCCTGCGCGGACGCCGGCGTCGTGGTCGCGCCGAGCGATGGGATCAGAAGCCCACAGGCGACGATGAGCGCGACAAGCAAGCAGCGGCGTACCGGGGAGTGTGCGATCCCCAACGCTACCGACCGGGCGGGTGCGCGGCGGGGATCGCTGCCGAGAGGAAGGTCGACGCCGGCCGCGGCTGACTTTGGCTTTGGCGGCATTACCCTGTTTTGTGGCTGAGGGCACCGCGTATCCCGGCGTGGGTGGTGCTTGGACGCGGCCGTCTGAAAGGACACCGCTCATGACGCCCATCTTCGGCGAAATCGCCGGACCCGACCTGCTCATCATCGTCGGCATCATCGTGCTGCTCTTCGGGAGCTCACAGCTTCCCAAGCTGGCTCGTTCACTCGGCCAGGCTTCGAAAGAGTTCAAAAAGGGAGCGCACCCCGAAGGGAACGACGAAGCCGGTACTACGGACACCAAGGACAAGAAGAAGAGCTAGCTGCGCGTCCGACGCGACTCAACGACCGGGCGCGAAGACGATGTGGCCTTCCACGTGGCTGGCCGCGGGCCCGTCGGCGATCTTGCGGACCGAGCACCTGCGGGCGCAGCGAACGGCAATGGTCTTGGCGCCGCCCTCGGACGCGACCACGAGGTCGCCCGGACGTACGCGTGCCTTCACGAGATCCGCCCCGGAGAAACGCAAGATGCTGTCGGTCCCGGGGTGAGGGTTGCCGGGGGAGCGACGGTCGGAGAGGTAAGCGGCTTGGCTCCGGTCGAATTGGGGCGGGACGAACCCCACGCTCTCGACTCCGACATCAGCACCGCTCGGCAGCCCTGACCGGGCAACGGTGCGAACGTTGCCTCGCGCATCGATCGCGAAGATCCGTCCGCTGTGCTCGTCCGGCGCGATCAGGTCGCCTCCGTAGGAGCCGAACGAGGCCGGCGCGACCTCGATGCCGCCTTCGAGCCTGGGCGCGTTCGGTGCGATCGTGCTCACGGCGCCGGCGCAGTCCAGCGCGACGATCGCGGTGCGGTTCGACACGGCCGCCGTGACCAGGAGCCGATGACCGAAGCGGCCGACGTGATCGAAGGCGATGCCATTCGGTGACATCCCACTCGCGAGGTCCGCGAAGCGTCGTGCTCGTCCTTGGGCGTCGATCTCGATGACCCCCGGCGTGTCGCTCGGCTCGATCGCGTAGACGGTGTCCGCGGTGAACGAGCATGCTGTGCCGTCCACCATCTCGTTCGAGGCGCGCGCGATGTAGGCCTCCGGGCCGCGCGCGGTCGAGTAGCCGTCGGGCCCACGGGCAAACGGAGTTGGCTCGGCACCGAGGCGAAGCAGCGACAGACCGCCGTCCGCCGCCACCGTTAACGATCCGTCGGCCCGCGGCTCCGTGAGATCGACGACCGCCGGCACGTGCAGGAACGGACGCCAGCGCGCGGGTAGCGCGCGACCCGCGGCTCCCGGTGCAACGACGAAGGCTCCGACACCCAGGAACACGACCAATGCGACCGCGAGGCCCCGCACCGACTTCACGTCCCCAGCATGCCCCTGAACGCCACGACCGAAGTGTTGTCGCTCGCTGCCGGCGATCTACTCGACCGCAGGCGTGCGATTACTCGACGTCGTCGGAATGCCCGTGCGCCCGGTGCCGAGGACGCCCGCCACCGCGAACGCGATGAGCGCCACGATCGGTGCCGCGTAGGTGAGCAGACCCATGATCGCGTTGTGGAAGACGGCGCCCTCGGCGGGAAGGGGCAGCTTCCATGCCGCGAGGAGCAGCGCGGACTGGGTCCAGACGACCCAGGCCACGGGTGACGGGCGGCGGTCAGCGAGGACCGGGAGCGCCCAGGCCGTGTACCAGGGCAGCGTGTACTCGGCGGCAACCGTGTACGAGGCTGTCGCCGCGCCGATTGCCTGATCGGGACGGCGACGCCGCATCATCCGCCAGGCGAGACCGACGGCGAGAACGCCGGACAGAGCCAGCGAGAAGTACGAGAGCGCGGTCAGTTCCGGCGGCACGTAAGGAAAGAGGTTCCGTCCGGCGTCGTTGCCGACGAGCCACTCCGCGGGCACGTTCCAGAGCGAGCCTGGTGTCACGGTCTGGTTCGCGCCATGGAGAACGCGAAATGCTCCCGGCAGGAAAGGGAGATAGCCGAGCGTGACGATCGCGCCGGCGGTCGCCACGGCGCGGACCGGGAGCTGCCGATCACGCTGTTTCCAGCCCCAGGCGACGACACCGACGAGCGCCAGGATCGCCGGGAGCTTGACGAGCGTCGCGAGCCCGATCACGACGCCCGTGGCGACACCCCACCGTTTCGCAGCCAGCATTGCGCTCACGAGGACGGCCAGGCCGACGAGCGCGTCGATATGACCGCCGTTGACGAGCGCGGCCCCGAAGAGTGGGTGCAGACCGAGCCAGACGAGCGCGGCGGTGCTCCGCGTCCGACGCCACACCAGCGCGAGCGCGACGACAACCGCGGCGGCCATGCTCATCTGGAAGAACAGCCGGGTCGCAGTCGGCGAGTCGCCCGCAAGGAAGGTGCCGGCGGCGGCGAAGCCGACGAAGACCGGGCCATAGACCGACCCCCGATGACGCCACACCGGACTGACCTCGTGGTACAGCGCGTCGCCAGGGAAGTCGGCGGGTACGTGTTCGTAGGGGCTCGCGTCGTGCACGCTCACCATGCGGCCGTAGGCGGCATACGACCACACGTCGTTGGAGCCACGCGGGGGTATCACCACCGCTGACACGAGCACGAGCGTGATCGCGACGACCACCGCTCGCAGCCCGAGCCGCGGCCGCCGCCACTCGAGCACCGCCAGCCGCGCGCACGTCACCGTCGACAGCAGCACGACCAGCGTCACGACCACCGCATGAGGTGGCGCGATTGCGGCGATGAATCCACCGCACCCAACCGCCACCGCGAGGAGACACCAGCGTTCCGCAAGGCCGCCGCTGAACAGCGTGTTCAATCGCGAGCTGCGGATTGGTCGGTCTGTGTGCAGCCCGGCTCGTGCAGGCCGCTCGGTCGATTCCCGCGAGCGGGCGACGTCGAACGCGGGCTCAGGCATCGGTGCTCGTGGGAACCCGATCGCTACCGTCTCCGGAAGGCGCTGACTCGGGTGCGCGGTCGATTGTACGTCGCGTCCTCGTCCCTCCGGTCTCGTCCAGGAAGGCAACGCTGATGTACACGATGACGGCTCCCGCGATCCCGAGCATCATTCCCGCGATCGTGATCCCGGAATCGTTCAGCACCGTGTTGAGCACGGTCGCGACGATGAACGCGACTGCGGCCGGCCGGAGCGTTGGTATCCGGTCGGCTGCGACGCGAAGTGGGCCGCCCATCCGAGTCCACAGGTACGCGATGAGGGCGACGATCACGACGATGAGCACGATCCAGTGATACGCGGTCAGCGAGTCGAAGCTCTCGCTCGCCTTGCGTTGGATGGTCGTGACGAAGTCGCCCGATCCGTTGCCGAACGACTCGAAGAAGCGTCCGATGTGCGAGCGCTGTCCGCTCGATCGGAGCAGGTCGAGGAGCCCGGCGACCACGCCGATCCCGATCAGCAAGCCACCGAGCGCCAGCACGGTGCCACGGCGTACGGACCGCCCGAGCAGCAGCCACCCGAGCAATGCGAACGCCGGCGCGTCGGCCAGTGTCCCTCCAAAGTCCTGGCCCCAGATCGGTGACGCAATGACAACGAGCGTGACCGCCAAGATCGCGATCGAGATTCGCGCGCCTCGAGTGCCCCCGACCCGCCACGCCAAGAGTCCGGCCAGGGCGATGGCGGCAGCGGCGAGTTGGGCGGAGGACAGGTTTCCGAGGCCGGCAAAACGGATCCCGATGGTGGCCGAGTTCCCGAAGACGCTGTTGAACTCGGCGCGCCCCCCTGCGAGAAGATCGACGAGGTGAAGGATCAGCAGTCCTCCGAGCGCGAGCATCAGGGGATCGAGCACGGAACGGCGTCCGACGATGTCGCAGAACGCCGCGATGGCTATCGCGGCACCGATCACGAAGCACCAGAACGCGACGATCCCGCCGTGTCCCGCGAAGTGGAGCGGGCCGGCGAGGTATGTAGCGATGAGGTATCCGATCAACGCGAGGGCCGCCAACCGCAACCAGACCCGGAGTGCGGTGACACGACCGCCGACGATGAATGCGAGCGCCAGAACGACTGTCGCGACGATGTACACGTACGTGGCCTCTGTCACGAGGCTGTCCCGGAAGAGGGCGTTCGTGTTCGCCTCGACCAACGTCGTGCGTCGGTGTGCAGCCGACCCGCCGGTGGTTTCGACGGAGAGTGGCCTCCCTTCCATCGACGTCGGCCGGTCGACACCGAGCACGTCGAGGATCGTCGGTGCGACGTCGACGAGGGCCGCGAACCCGGCCCGCCGCGTGGTCCCCGATTCGAGCAGGCCCGGCTTCACGCCGGGAGCCTTCACCGCTGCGACGGTCAGGGCGTCTGCATTCATCGGGTGGGACGGTCCGACCACGACGACTGCGTCACGTCTCGAGTCGACGCCGGCGAGCAAGCGTCCGACCATCGCGTCTGTCCACGCAAGTGCTTGCTTCCGGAGGCGGCTCCACTCCTCGGATGTCGCGAACACTTTGTAGGCATCGGCGCGTTCGAGATCGGATCCCTCGACCAGGACGACCGATCGGTCCTTCCACGCAGATTGGAACTCCCGCTCCACGGCGTCGGGGGACAGTCGTATCCCGAACGGCGCCGCTGGATCCGCTTGCAGCAGGTCGGGCCCGACCGCACCCCGCGGGACGGTGCCGTCCGATCGCATGAGACCGATCACCGCGTCCCGCCGGTACTGCGGGAGCGGCGGCGTGTACGGCTCGGCGCCGTCGGCGTTCGCGATCACGGCCCGACTGAAGCCGGCTTTCGCGAGCGCATCGCCCAGCGCGCCGACCTTGGCGTCGAACAGCAACCCCGCGTTCTTCGCATCGAGACCGGGCAGCCCCAGGTGGACCAAGCCCCGCCGGACAGTGCGTCCCGTTCGCAGGCGGAACACATCGGATGCCGTGCGGTCACCGAACGGCTCGTCCACCCCGAACGCGTCCCCGTCGGTCACACCGTCGGTCGCGCTCCGCGTTCCCGCTCCCAACGTGGCATACCCGTCACCGAACTTCGCCAGACCGTTCGCCCCCCGGGTGGCGAGGTCGGCCACCGCCGAATGATCGAGCAACTGCACAAGGTGTGGGGCGATCGCCGGATCGAGATCCGCCCAGGCGGTCGCGGGCAGCGAGAGCACGAGCACACGTTGTGGCCGGGGGCTCGTCGCCGACCGGTGCGACCGCAGGGTGTCCGCCGAGGCGCCGCGCGGAAACAAGGCGACGAGCACGAGCGCGACGCCCAACGCCGTCAGCACCCACCCTGTGCGGCGTAGCGGATGACGGCCGGAAGGTCGATGCAAGGGGCCCACTACGGGATACAGCGTCGCGCGGCGGCCTTCTTAGCAGACCTCGTCAAAGACGAGCCGAAACGGTGCTTCGACCGCTCGCGATCGGGGAACGCGAACGGGCGATGACTTAGAGGCCGGCGGTGAACTCGACCAGCGCGTCAGATACTGCTTCTGGATTCTCCAGGGGTGGCGCGTGCCCGCTCTCGGGTATCTCGACGAAACGAGCGTCGGGGATGCGATCGGCCATTGCCCTGGCCCTCTCGGTGGTCACCATGGAATCAGTGCTGCCGTTGATGACGAGGGTCGGCACTCGGATCGATTCTGAGTTGTTGCGGTAATCGTCGTGTGCGGCCGCGAGGCGGCCGAGCTCGCGTACCACGGGGAGGTCGTAGGTCCGAGCGACCTGCTCGCGCCAGTCCTCGATCCAATCCGCATTCTCGCTGAGAAACTCCGCGCCGATGAGCGCGCTCGAAAGCCGAGCCGCGGTGTCGGCGTTCCAATCCAGGACGGCGTCGCTCAGCGCCTCGAGGGTCGCTCTCTCGGTCTCGCTCCATGCCTCATCCAGCGTGCTGACGAGCACCAGCGCCCTGACCCGCTCGGGAGAGCGGCGCCACATCTCCTGGGCGAGCAGGCCGCCGATGTCGTGACCGATCACGACCGCGTCGCTGATTGCGCGGCCTTCGAGCTCCCGAGCGAACCACGTCGCCCAGTCTGGCATCGTCGGATGTTGGTGCAGCCGCGAGACGGCAACGCCGTGCCCCGGTTGGCTGACCGCATGGGGTCTCACGCCGTCGGCCAACGCCTCTTCCTGATGCGCCCACATCGAGGGCTCCATCATCCAACCGTGCACCAGGACCACGTCACTCTTCGCCATCGCCAGACCGTACCGGGGATGCAGCCCGGTTCTGGCGCACGTCGAATTCACTCGCCGGCAAGCAGCAGCGTCTGTAGCGTCCGAGCACTCACCAGAGTGACCCGAGGGCTTTGGCTCTCCGACGGTCCCGCACCGGGCTTCGCCACCGCGCCACCGCGGGATCGATGAGGAGGACCAGTCATGCCGGACGTTCCTACCGTTCGCATTCGTGTCGCCGACAGTTCCGACGCGCCGGCGATCGCGGCTCTTCACGCCGAGAGTTGGCGACGCCACTACCGAGGCGCTTACTCAGACGCGTTCCTCGACGGTGACGTGGCCGCCGACCGTCGAGCCGTATGGACTCGCCAGCTCGGCAATCCGCCAGCGAGCCATTGCACTCTTGTTGCAGAGAACGGCGACGCGCTCGTCGGCTTCGCCCACACCGTTCTCGACGATGACCCGACATGGGGCGCCCTCCTTGACAACCTCCACGTCGAGTTCGCACTGAAGGGCAATCGGATCGGGAGCAACCTCCTGGCCGCGACGGCCCGGACGGTCGCCGCACGAACTCCCGGGAGCGGCCTCTACCTGTGGGTCCTCGAACAGAACACCCCGGCGCAGGCCTTCTACGAGGCGCGAAGCGGCAAGCGAGTTGGCCGACGGCTCGTGTCCCCGCCGGGCGATGTTCCAAGTCGACTCAGCGGCGCGCCGAGCGCGTTCCGATACGTCTGGCCGGACCCGTCGGCACTCCTGATCGATTAGCAGGGGACGCGAGTGTCAGCTCCGCTTAACGGGTCGCCTGCGGGCGTGGGCCGTCGAATGCTGAGAGTCGAGAGCCGCAGGCGCCCGAGCGAGAGGGCGCCGGCAGCGGCCGGCAGCACAGTCGCGATCGCGCGATAGACGAGCACGGCAGCGAGGCCGGCGGCGAGAGGAGTCCCGCTGTGGTGGAGGAGGAGGGGGACGACCGACTCGACGGTTCCGAGCCCGTCAGGAAGCAGGGGCACGAGGGAGGCGACCATTGCCGCGCCGTAGACGAGCAGGAACTCGCCGGGGCGGGGGTCGATGCCGACGGCCCACAGTGCGAAGCCGAAGCACAGGGCGTCGCACGCGGTTGACGCGGCGGCGACCAACACGACGGCCATTCGGTTCCTCCGGTTACCCAGGACCTCTTGGGCGTCGGACCACCACGCAGCACCCGCCGCACGCAGATGTTCGATCGGTGGAGCGGGCTTCCAGAACCGGAGCCGACCGGCGACGACGGCTACCCACTCGGCGGTCCCGCGTCGGCTGGCGAGCCATGCGGTGAGCGCGAGGACTCCGAGCACTCCGGCCGCAGGCAGTCCGAAGAGCCACGGACGAGCGAGGCCGCCGCCGACGCGAAACTGCACGATGGCGGCGATCACCACGGCGTTGAGTGCGACGAGGGCGAAGGTGGCCCGCGTCGTGTACCACTCCGAGAACGCGAGCGCGAGCCGGACTCGACGGGTCTTCACTCCCCGCCGGTGAAGCTCGGCCGAGGCCAGGGCGAGCCCCTCGGCCGGCGCCGCCGGGAGCACGTTGCCCAGGCCTGACAGGACAAGGCCGACGCCGACCGTCGCGCGGCGGGAGACTCCGGTCTCAGCACCCACCAGGCGGTGAACCAGCAGGCCCAGGAGCAGGAAGCTGGCCGCCTCGCACCCAACGGCGACGGCCGCCCAGCACAACCGCGCCGCGGCGAGCGAGTCCACGGCGTCGGCGAAACTGCCCGCCGAGAAGACAACCGTGTAGACGATGCCGGCGGCGATGGCAGCCCCGGCGACCCACTTGATCCAGCGCCGAGTCGGGACGGCGGGTCCCGCTGCGTCGACCGCCGTCGGGGCGCTCGGCGTGCTGCGAGCTGTCCCGGTTGACACAGCTACGGCTGTGACGGACACCCATCGATCTTCCCCATCCCCGCTGGGCCGACCCCGAGAGCGACCTGGGAATCGTCTGTGAACTGGAAGGGCCAGGACTCACGCGCCGCCCCCGGCAAGGGCGCGCAATACCATCCGGGAGGAGGTCACATGGCCCAGCGCAGAGACCTGATGTCGCAGATCGGCGCAAACAAGCGCCGAACTGTCTATCTGATGGTCGGGTTCGCGGTCCTCATCACCGGGGCGGTCGTGGCCTTCGACCTCCTCTTCAGGTTCGGCGCTGCGTTCATCGTCGTCGCTTTCGTCATAGCGATCGGCCTGGTCTGGGCGAGCTACTTCTATTCGGACCGGCTCGCGATCGCCGCCGCCAGAGCTCGGGAAGCCGATCCGCACGAGTTCCGGCAGTTCCATGACCTGATCGAGGAGTTGTGCATCGCCGTCGGGCTCCCGAAGCCTCGCGTCTATGTCATCGACGATCCGGCGCTGAACGCTTTCGCAACCGGGCGCAACCCTCGACACTCGGCGGTGGCGGCCACGACGGGCTTGCTCCAAACCATGGACCGCGCCGAGCTCGAAGGCGTTCTCGCGCACGAGCTCAGCCACGTTCGCAACTACGACATCCTGATCTCGACGATCGCAGTCACCCTGGTCGGGTTCCTCGCGCTGCTGTGCGATCTTGGCCTCCGCCTTCTGTTCTTCGGTGGCCTCGGTGGGGGCGGCCGGGACGACAACGGTGGCGATGTAGCGATCTTCATCCTCGCCCTCTCGCTGGTCTTCATCGTCCTCGCTCCCATAGCAGCGAAGCTCATGCAGTTCGCAGTCTCTCGCCGCCGCGAGGCGCTCGCCGACGTCTCCGGCGTCTACATCACACGGAACCCCCAGGGACTCATCTCGGCCTTGGAGAAGTTGCGCGACAACCCGGCGACGGTGCATCACGCGCCGGCTGCCACGGCCCATATGTGGATCGCGTCGCCCCTCGACAAGCGCGAAGGTCACGTTCACGGATGGTTCAACCGGCTCTTCGAGACCCATCCGCCGATCGAGCAGCGAATCGCAGCGCTGCAAGAGGTCGCGGGCAGCATTCCTCCCGCCTCCTGACCGAAGTTTCAGGACGAGGCCAGGACGCGGCAGACGCTCGACTTCATCACTCATTACCCGGACGTGCTCATGGCGTTCGTCGGGCTGGCGTTGTTCATGCGACGAGGTTCGCGCGCTGAGCGGCGGAGCGTTCGACATCACGTTCGGTGCGCATGTCGGGCTCGAGCCGCGGCCAGGCATCGGACTGCTCGATCCATCGGGCCTCGTCAAGGGGTGGGCGGTCGAACGTGCCGCGACCATGCTCCTGGACGCGGGCGCGCGCCGCTTCTGCATCAATGCCGGCGGCGACGTGGCCGTGCGGGGGCGACCGGCATCCGGTGACGCGTGGTTGATCGGCATCCAACACCCCTGGGAGCGCGACAAGCTGGCTGCCGTGGTCCGCGTGGTCGACGGCGCGGTCGCAACCTCCGGGTGCTACGAGCGCGGCGATCACGTCATCGATCCGCGCACGGGGAGTCCCGCGTACGGCCTCGCGTCGGTGACCGTCGTCGGACCTGATCTCACGATGGCCGACGCCTACGCGACCGCGGCCGTCGCGCTCGGCCGCGAGGGCATGACGTGGCTTGCCGAACGACCCGGGGTAGAGGCGATGGCCGTCACCGACGCGCAACGCGTCGTGACGACAGCGGGTTTCGACCGGTACCGGGCATCCTGACCAAGCAGGCAATGGGCGGACCCGCGACCCCCTGAAACGGCGCGAGTACGAGGATGTGTGGGGAGCGACGGCGATGGACG
>JBKOWN010000086.1:0-30116 GCA_046724435.1 Actinomycetota bacterium | reverse complement strand
ACCTTGCTGTCTTCCAGCAGACCCTCGAGCGCCTCGCTGCCGACGTTCGGATCGGTCGCGTCGTCGGCCACCGTGTAGGTCACCGGCTTGCCGAGCACGCCGCCGCCGGCGTTGATCTCGTCGACCGCCATGGTCACGGGCACGGTGAGCGACTGCACGATGCTGCTGAGCGGGCCGGTCTGGGACGCGAGCTGCCCGAGCTCGAGTGATCCGTTGACGTTGCCGCGGTTCTCCTCGCCGGCGCCCGCCGGCCCACCGCCAGCGAAGAGTGCGGAGGCGAGACCGGTCACGGCGACGATCGAAGCCAGCTTGGCCATCCGCGCACTGCCCATTGCGGTCCTCTCCGTGACGGGTGCGACATCGGGCGAGCGGCGTCAGAGCTTAGAGAATCCGGGCCGCCGAGCCTCGGATGTGCGCGCTTACGGCTGCACGAGCACGCGCAGCATGGGCTCGAGCTTCGCCTGGGTCTCGGCCCACTCGGCGTCGGCATCGGAGCCGGCGACGACCCCGGCCCCGGCGGCGAGGCGTGCCGTGATCCCTTCGAGCTCGGCGCAGCGCAGCGCGACGGCCCACTCGCCGTCGCCGTTCGCATCGACCCACCCGACCGGGCCGGCGTAGCGACCGCGGTCGAACGTCTCGAGGTCGTCCAGCACGGCCAGTGCGACGTCGTGTGGAGCACCGCCGACGGCCGGCGTCGGGTGGAGCCCCAAGGCCAGCTCGAGCGCCGAGCGCGCCGACCGCGGCTCGACCGTGCCGGCGATCGTGGTGGCGAGGTGGCTGACGGTCGCGAGCCGGGCGACGTCCGGACCGTGCACCGTGGCGACGTCGACCCCGCCGGCGCGCAAGCCGTCCACGACCGCGTCGACGACCAATCGGTGCTCGAGGCCGTCTTTGACCGACGCGGCGAGCGCGGCCTCGGCGGCGTTGTCGCCGGCGTCGGTCGCACCGCGCGGGATCGTGCCGGCCATGGGCCGGGACGTGACGCTCGAGCCCTGCCGACGCACGAGCAGCTCCGGTGTGGCGCCCACGAGACCGTCGGCGGCGAACACCACACATCCGCCTTGGGTCGCGCGCAGACGGTCGACTACGACCCGCGCGTCGAACGGCGCGTCCGCGTGCACGACGACCTCGCGGGCGAGCACGACCTTGGCGAGCTGTCCGGTGGCGATCGCGTCGAGGATGGTGTGCACCTGCGATGCCCACTCGGCTCGTGACACCCGGCCCTCGACGCTGAATCGGGCGGGCGCCGGCGTCGCGCTGGTCGCACACGGTGACGTCGATCCGATCTCGGTGCGCCACGCCCGTCCGTCGGCATCGACCCCGGTCACGGAGGCCGGAATCACCAGCTCGCCCGCGCCGGCGGCGCGGAAGGGTAACGCACTGACGGCGATCGCACCCGTTCCCGCGCACGAAACCGAATCGTCGACCTCGACACCGGCGAGCACGCGATCGACGTCGCCGGCGCGAACGCGCGCCGCGACGCCGGACGTGACGAACCCGGACCCATCAGTCAGCCACGCGAAGCCGTCGGACGAGAACGAATCGAGCAGATCGTCGGGCCGATCGGCGGCGCGGGTGCGGGCGACCAGACCGGTGGCGGTGGAGGTCGCGGTCATCGCCGTGTTCCCGTGATGAGCTGGACCGCGCCCGCGGTGAACGTGCGCCGCTCGACGGCCGCGAACCCGGCGTCCTCGACCAGTCCGAGCAGCTCACCCGGCGAAGGCAGGTAGGCCGTCGAGCGGGGGAGGTACTCGTAGGCCTCGGCGTCGTTCGCCAGGGTTGCCCCCACGAAGGGCACGACGCGCCGGAACCAGATGTGGTGCCCGGCCCGGAGCACCGGGCCGGCGGGCTCGGCGGTCTCGAGGGTCGCGAGGCGCCCGCCGGGCCGCAGGACGCGAGCGCACTCCCGGAAGAAGCGGTCGAGGTCGACGAAGTTGCGGAGCGCGAACCCGCTGACGACGCCGTCAATCGACGCGTCGGGCACCGGCAGCGCGAGCGCGTCGGCGCGCGCCAGAGGAGCCCGGGTGCGGGCGGCGGCCAGCATGCCGGCGGAGAAGTCGACACCCGTCGCCGAGTACCCGGCATCTGCGACGACGTCGCACAGATCGCCGGTGCCGCAGCCGAGGTCGAGCACGATCGCGCCCGGCGCCAGTCGCAGCGCGGCGACGGTGCGCCGTCGCCACCGCCGGTCTTGCCCGAGCGAGATGATGCGGTTCAGGCGGTCGTACCGCGGCGCGATGCGGTCGAACATCGCCTCGACCGCACGCTGCTTGTCGTCGCCCTCGGGGAGGCGACCCTGCGTCGCGGGCGCACGGTTCACGGCCAGACGACCTCCAGGCGGCGGCTGGCTTCGGCGTTGGCTGCTTCCAGCTCGGCGGAATCGCCGACCGATTCGAGGTGCTCCTGGGCAACCTCGAGGAGCACGCGCCGGAAGTGGTGCGCGACGAGCGCGGTCACCGACGGGAGGAGCACTCGGAAGGCCTCGACGAGCCGTTCGGCGCGCTCGTCGTCGGACAGGTCGGCGGCGCGGAGCGGCTCGCGGACGTAGGTGTCGAACATCGCGACCGCGCCCTCGGCCGTCTCACGCGTGGCTTCGTGGTGTCGGCGCGCGAGCGCGAGCAGCTCCGGCATCGGCAGGCCCGTCTCCAGCAGACGCAGCCCGGCGGCGACGATGTCGACGTCGGCCGTCGTGAACCGGGCGTCGCCCTCGTGGCGACGGGGGACGAGGAGCCCCTCGCGCACGATCGACTCGATGAGCGCCTCAGGGACGCCCGACCGCCCCCCGAGCTCGTCGAGCGTGAGGAACTCCTCGGCGTCGGTCTCGGCTCCGCTGCCATCGTCGACTGCGCCGACCACGGCCGCGGCGAGCGGCTCGTCGGCTCGGTCCAGCTCGCCGGTCACGATGCGGCGGATGACTGCGAGCGAGAACCCTCGGCGCTGGAGGTCCTTGATACGGGCGAGGCGCTCGACGTGCTCGGGCCCGTACCAGGCGATACGGCCTCGACGCTCCGGCGGCGGGAGCAGCCTCCGCTTCTGGTAGAAGCGGATCGTGTCGACAGAGACGTCGGCCCGGCGCGCCAGCTCCTCGACCCGCAGCTCCGGAGACGACCCCGCTCCCATGACCCGTGATTCTAGGAGTGTTTGCTCCCGCGGTCACGATCGGACGGGTCGGGCGGCCTCGGTGCCGTCAGGAGCCCGTCCACTCGGGCGGGCGCTTCTCGGCGAAGGCGGTGGCGCCCTCGATCGCATCCTTGGTCGAGCCGACCTCGGCGGCGAGCTCGCTGTTGAGCCGCCAGGCCTCCGCCTCGGACAGGTCGCCGGCCTCGCGCATCATGCGCAGCGAGGCGCGCACCGCGACCGGGGCGTTCTCGGCGATGAGCGCCGCCAGCCCCAGCGCCTCGTCGACGACCTTCCCGGGCGGGACCACCCGGTTCACGAGCCCGAGCGCATGCGCGCGCCCGGCGTCGATGGGCTCGCCGGTGATCGCCACTTCTGTCGCCAGCGCGAGCGGCACGCGTTTGGGGAGCCTGACCAGCCCGCCCGCCGACGCGAACAGCCCGCGCTTCACCTCGGGCAACCCGAACCGTGCGTCGTCCGCCGCCACGACCAGGTCGCACGAGAGGACGATCTCGAAGCCGCCGGCCAAGGCGGGGCCGTTCACGGCGGCGATGAGCGGCTTGGGAAAGGCGCGCTGTGTGATCCCGGCGAACCCGCCCCGCTTCGTCATCAGATCGAGGCCCCGACCGGCGGCGACCGCTTTGAGGTCGGCGCCGGCGGAGAACACCGGCCCCCGCCCGGTGACGACGACCGCCCATACCTCGTTGTCGTCTTCGACGTCGTCGAGCGCGGCCTCGATGCCCTGGGCGACGTCGGCGTTGACGGCGTTGCGGGCTTCGGGCCGGTTGATGGCGAGGACCTCGACCCGCCCTCGCCGCTCGCGCTCGATGATCACGATCACTCCTGTCGCCCCGGCTGGCGCCGCGTTCGGGACGGTATCGGAGGGCCGCCGGGAGGGTCCACGACGGCCCGAACCGCGCGAACATATGGGCCCGAGGCGAGGAGGCCGGTATGAGCACCACGACCGAGGAACGCCAGCGCACCGCCATCGACGAGCGCGACGTCGACGAGCGCGACGTCGACGCCGTCCCGACGCGGCCGGAGACTCGAGAGTGGCTCGGTCAGCAGGTCTCGGGCACGCTCGCGCTGGTCGTCGGCGTCTCGTGGTACGTGCTGTTCTCGCTCGCGGTCGCGCTCGAGCCCGCCGCCGACCATCCCGATGCCATTCCGGCGTGGATGGCGGCGACCATCGACTTCACGCTCTTGGGCCTGCTGGCGGTGACGGCAGCCGGGCTGATCACGCGGCGCCGTTTCGGCCTAGTGGCTGCGCTCGGCGCGGCTGCTCTGTTCCTCGCGATGGCCGTCGCCTGTCCCGTCAGCGGCCACCACAGCTTCGGGACCTGGTGGTACGGCCAGATGGCGTGCGCGATCGGGCTTGTCGCCATCACCGGGAGTGCTCTCCGCCGGTCCTGACTCGGGCGGCTCATCGAGCGCGCGGGCGAGGTCCGGCCGTAACGCGCGCACGAGCAGCAGTGCCGCGGCCATCAGCACGGCGGCGCCTGCGGTCGTGATCCGCAAACCGACGCGGTCGGCGATCGCGCCCTGGAGGACGCTGCCCAGCGGGTACAGCGTGCCGAGGAGGACCATCAACAGGCTCAGCACACGGCCGCGCAGCTCGGCCGGAGCGCGCAGCTGGGCGATGGTCGTGAAGCTCGACAGCGCGCCGAGATAGAGGAAGCCGACGGCAAAGATGGTCACGACGCCCGCGGCCAGGTTGGGCGCGGCGGCGTAGGCCGCCAAGGCGATCGGCAACCCGCCGAGCACGCCCACGAGCACCCGGCGGCTGCCGAAGCGCGCGAACAACGGACCGAGCGACAGGCCCATCAGCACGGCACCGATGCCCTGCGCGGTCACGAGCAGCGCCGTTCCGAAGTCGCCGTTGCCGAACACCTTGAGCGCAACGGCGGGGACGAGCGCGATAAACGGCGCTGCGAGCAGCGAGTTCAGCGCCATGTACGAAATCACGACCCGAAGCCCCGGGTCGGCGCGCGCGAAGCGGGCACCGGCGCGGATCGACGCGAAGATCGACGCCTCCTGCACCAAGGCCGGCGCCGGAAGACGCAGCGACATGACCACGCCGATCACCGCGAGGAAGCTCAGGGTGTTGAAGCCGAACGCCCACTCGAAGCCGCCGAAGCCGATGACGACGCCGGCGAGCGCCGGGCCGATCACACGGCCGAGATTCCACTGCGCCGAAGACAGCGCCACTGCACCGGGCAGATCGTCGCGGGGGACGAGATCGGGCAGCAGCGCCATGTAGGAAGGGAAGCCGAGCGCCATGGCGCAGCCGGCGCCGAGCACGATGAGCGCGACCAAGCCCGGGTGGGCGCTGTCGGTCGCCGCGAGCAGCGTGAGCGTCCCGGCGAGCACCGTCTGCACGGTCGTGGTCGTCAGGAGCACGCGCCGGCGCGGGAGCCGGTCGGCGAGCGCGCCACCGAGCGGCCCGAGGAACGCGTTGGGGACGAACGCGGCCGCCGCGACCAGACCCGTCCACCCGGCTTGGTGCGTGGTCGTCGTGACGAGAATGCCGACACCGACGGTCTCCATCCACGTGCCGACGTTCGACGTGAAGGCGCCCGCCCACAGCAGCGCGAACGACCGGTGCCGGAGCGGAGCGAGCGACCGGGGAAGGGCCACGTCGGTCACCGTAACGGAGCACGATGCGCTCCCAGATCGGAGCCGTCGCGGGGAGAGCGGGCGCGGGCTACTCGACGAGCGGCGTGGCGCGGGGCGTGAAGATCGGGAAAACGAGGAGCTCGGGCGCGGGCTCTCGCTCCCACTGGAAGGAACGGATCTGCTCGAGACTCCGGCGGCCGGTCATGGTCCGGAACAGCTCGAACCGATCGACGTGGACGCCGACCTGAAGCGTGCCGGCGCCCACCGTGGCGGTGCCGGCTTCGGTCTCGATGAGCAGCGTCGCGTCGGCGGGATCCGCCACTCCGGCCAGGATCTGGACGCCCCAGTCGACGCCGGTCACGATCGCGTCGCAATCACGTGCACCGGGACGCTCGAGCCCGCCGCGAATGTCCTGCTCGTGGGTGGCGGCGTCCATCGTCATCTGGCCCACTGCCACCTCGGGCAAGCTCGCCATGGCCGCCTCGACCTTGGCTCCCTCGGTGTCCCATTCCTCGAGCAGCTGCTCGATGCTCCAGTCGCGGCGCGCGTCGACCTGACGGGCCGTCCAGGCGTCCGTGGCGACACCGTCGAGGTTCCCGGCGTTGATGTCCGCCGTGATGCCGCTGAGATGTGCCACGACATCGCGGACGCGCCATTCCGGCGCCGCCGGCGCGTGCCGCTCCAGCCGCTCCTCGTCGGCCCCGCGCACCAGGTCCGAGACCCGGGTGCGAAGCGCGCCGTAAGTCTGCGCGTAGTCGGTCATTCGAGCTCTCCCGCTAGCATCGCCCGATGCCACTCAGCAGCGGACCCGTCGGGCCGTTCCCCAACGGTGCCGATCCCGAAGAGTACGACCGCTTGCGACGGCGTGTCCTGTGGACGATGCCGTCCGGCCTCTACATCGTTGGAAGCCGTGCAGGCGAGCGGCGCAACGGCATGACGTGCAACTGGGTGACGCAGCTGGGTTTCGATCCGAAGCTCATGGGCGTCAGCGTCGAGAAGGACGCCGTCACCCACGAGCTCATCTCGGACGGCGGCGTGTTCGCGCTCTGTATCGTCGACCGCGAGGACCGCGCCATCGTCCGCAAGTTCACGAAGCCTGTCGAGGTCGACCTCGAGGCGCGCACGCTGAACGGGTTACCGTTCCACGACGGAGTCTCCGGCGCCCCGATCCTCGACCAGGCCGTCGCATACGCGGACTGCGAGGTGCGCGCCACGACCGACGTCGGGTCGCACACTCTCTTCCTCGGCGAGGTCGTCGATGCCGCGTTCCAGAAGCCCGAGGACACCCAGGTCCTGCGCATGGAGGACACCCGGATGAGCTACGGCGGCTGACTCCTCGGAGCCAGCCGCCGCAGTCGTGGTTCGGCGTGAGCTGCAGCTACTTGTTCTGCAACTTGTTCAGCGCGTCGACGAAGGCCTGGTAGCTCTGCTGCGACGTGTTGCACACGCTCGTGTTCTGGTCGATGGCGGCATTCAACCCGTCGATGCGCGGGTTGACGTCAGCTCCCGCCTGCCTCGCGTTCAGGACGTCGATCGCCTGGTTCTGCACGTCCTTGGCTGAGTCCGTGCACGCCTTCAGGTCGTCGGCCGACTTGGCCCCGGTTCGCACGAGGTCGCCCAGGATCTGGCCCGCGCCTTGCGTCGACTCGAGCTCGCCCTTGGTGTTCGTCAGCTGCTTCTTCGTCGACGCCAGCTCCTTCTGCGCCTTGTCCTTGTCGTCCTCAGCGCTGCTCTTACCGGTGAAGCTGATGATGGCGAAGATCAGCGCGCCCACGAACAACACGCCGGCGACGATGAAGAGGATCAGCCAGATGTTGCCGCCGCCACCGCTCTTGGGCGGCGCCGAGCCCGGCGCGCCGGCCGGCGGTGATGCGGGTGGGCCCGGCGGTTGTGCGGGCGGGGGTCCGGGCGGTGGTGCCGGCGGTGTCGAGCTCATCAGAGGTGCTCCTTCATTTCGTGCATTCCTGCCGTGTAGTGCGGCGGGAGTTTGCCACATCGACCCGGGATGCGAGCCCGAACGCCCGGGTACGCTGCGACCGGAGTAGGAGGGTGTGAGTGACGGACGTGAGCGACCCGCAAGCGAAGTCCAGCGTCACGATGCGGTCCCGACTCCTCGGCAACTGGCGCCACGTGTTGCGGACCAGCAACCCGCCGGCGGGGCGGGTCGACGCCGTGTCGCGCTGGCTCGTGATCACGCGCGCGTCGGTGCTTCCGATGACGATCACGGCGGCAGCGATCGCCGGACTGCTCGCTGCGTTCCACGACGAGAGCGTGCGGTGGGGCTTGTTCGTGCTGGCGGCGGTCGGCTTGGTGCTCGCCCACGTCGCCAACAACCTGATGAACGACCTTTTCGACCTCGAGGTCGGCTCCGACTCCGACACCTACCCGCGAGCGTTGTACGCGCCCCACCCCGTGCTCTCCGGGACGATCAGCCGTCGGGGCCTCCTGACCGCGGCGATCGCCGTCAACTCGGCCGACCTCGCGATCCTCGTGGTGCTGTTCCTGTTCCGGGGCTGGCCGATGGTTGTCTTCGCGCTGAGCGGGTTTGCGCTCTCGGTTGTCTACACGGCGCCGCCGCTGCGGCTCAAGAAGCACGGTCTGGGCGAGGCCACGGTGCTCGTGGTGTGGGGCCCCCTGATGGTCGGCGGTACCTATTTCGCCGCGACGGGCCACTTCCCGTTCGGGATCTTCGTCGCGTCACTGCCGTACGCGCTTCTGTGCACGGCGGTGCTCATGGGCAAGCACATCGACAAGATCCCGTGGGACGCGCCGGACGGGACGCACACGCTTCCCGTGCTACTCGGTGAGGCCAAGGCGCGCGCGCTCACGCAGGGGATGATGATCTCGTTCTACGTCTTCGTGGTCCTGCTGGTGGGCACGGGAACACTGCCGATCGCCGCCCTGATCGTGCTGCTCGCCCTGCCGAAGCTCGCCACCGTGTGGAAGCCGTTCTCGCAACCGAAGCCTGCCGTGCCGCCAGAGCACTTCCCGATCTGGCCACTGTGGTTCGCCGCGCTGGCCTTCGTCCACACCCGGCGGGCCGGCGGTCTTCTCGTACTCGGTCTCATCGTGGGTGTCATCCTCGGCTGGTGAGCGCGACGAACGACAGCTGAACGTTCTTGGGGGGCGTACATGATCGAGAGCACGATGCAGGATTTCCCGCTGACGATCGCGATGATCCTGCGGCACGGCCGGACCGTGCACGGCGACAGCGAGGTCGTCACGTTCGAGGGTGACGGCTCCCGACGGGCGTCGTTCGTCGAGGTCGCCGGCCGCACCGAGCAGCTCGCTGCCGCGCTCCAGCGGCTCGGCATCGAGTCCGGTGACCGCGTCGGCACGTTCCAATGGAACACTCAGGAGCACCTCGAGGCGTACCTCGCCGTCCCGACGATGGGCGCGGTCCTGCACACGCTGAACATCCGGCTGTTCCCGGAGCAGCTCACGTACGTCGTCAACCACGCCGAGGACCGCGTCGTGATCGTCGACGACACGCTGATTCCATTGCTGGCGAAGGTCGCGCCCGAGCTCAAGACGGTCGAGCACTACATCGTCGTCGGCGACGGCGACGCGTCGGCGCTGGTGGACGCGGCGGCCGCCGCCGATGTGCTGCGCTACGACGAGGTCCTCGCAGCCGAGACCGCCGGGTTCGCGTGGCCCGATGTTGACGAACGAGCGGCGGCGGCCATGTGCTACACGAGCGGGACCACCGGCAACCCCAAGGGCGTCGCGTACTCGCACCGGTCGACGGTGCTGCACTCGTTCGGCATCAACCAGGCCGGCGCCATCGGACTCACCCAGCACGACCGGGTGCTGCCGGTCGTGCCGATGTTCCACGCCAACGCGTGGGGTCTGCCGTACGCGGCGTGGCTCGCAGGCGCCGACTTCGTGATGCCGGCGCGGTTCCTCCAAGCCGAGCCGCTCGCGAAGCTCATCGAGGCGGAGCGGCCCACGATCGCTGGCGCGGTGCCGACGATCTGGTCCGACCTGCACCGCTACACCGTCGAGCATCCGGTCGAGTTGAGCTCGTTCCGGCTCGTCGTATGCGGGGGGTCGGCGGTGCCGCGTGCGCTGATCGAGCGCTTCGAGCAGGACCATGAGGTGCACATCGTCCAAGGCTGGGGGATGACCGAGACCAGCCCGCTCGCCGCGCTGGCGCGCCCACCGCGCGGCGTCGAGGCCGGCACGCCCGAGGAGATGGACTGGCGTGCCAGGGCCGGACGCGTGATCAGCGGCGTCGAGCTCCGCATCGTCGACGACGCGGGCACGCCGCTGCCTTGGGACGGCGAGGCGGTCGGCGAGATCGAAGTGCGCGGCCCGTGGGTCACCGGCAGCTATTACCGCGATCCCGCGACCGACAAGTTCGACGACGGCTGGCTGCGCACGGGTGACGTCGGCTGTGTCTTCGACAACGGGTTCATTCAGATCACCGACCGCGCCAAGGACATCATCAAATCGGGCGGGGAGTGGATCTCGTCGGTCGAGCTCGAGAACCACCTCATGGCGCACCCGGCGGTCGTCGAGGCGGCGGTGATCGCGGTGCCCGACTCGAGGTGGGACGAGCGACCGCTGGCGTGCGTCGTTTGCGAGCAGGGCGCGACTGCCGACGACCTGCAGGCGTTCCTGGCCGACAAGGTGGCCAAGTGGCAGGTGCCCGATCGATGGGCGTTCATCGACGAGGTCCCGAAGACCAGCGTCGGCAAGTTCGACAAGAAGGTCCTGCGCGCCCGCCATACGAATCACGAGCTGACCGTCGAAGAGCTTGGCTGACGCCGCCCGCTCGCGTCGACGACAGAACGCATGATGATCGTCGCCGTCCAGCAACTGCGCGACCTCATCGGTCTCGCCGTCCTGCTGTCGCTGCCGGGCGTGCTCGTGATCGCCTGGATCGTCGGCCGGTTGCTCGGCGTCCGTCGCTCGTGGACGACGACGCTGCTGTCGGGTGTGATCGGCTGGGTCGGCGGCGTCGCGTTGTCGCTCGCGATCGCGAGTCAGCGCAAGGACATGTCCGAGGGGTTCATACGGAATGTTTGGCTGTTCTCGACGCTCGGGGTCATGTCGGCGTCGGTCTGGATCGAGCTGCTCGCGAAGCCGGGCACGCTCACCCGCGCCCAGACCGGGCTCACGTCGATCCCCCATCCGATCAAGGCCGTGAAGCGCCGTGGCCGGCGGGTGAGCCGCTACGCGCAGATCACGCGGATCGCGATCCGCAACGGGCTCGGCCCCTCCCTCGGCCTCGGTCGGCACTCCGAGGACGGCGAAGCGAGGCAGGTCCCCCTCGCCCGGCGGCTCCGCCACTCCCTCGAGGAGTGCGGCGGCATGTTCGTGAAGATGGGCCAGGTGGTGTCCACGCGCTCGGACCTGGTCTCGCCGCCGGTCGCGGAGGAGCTGTCGCACCTCCAGGACCACGTCGCGCCGGAGGCGCCCGACGGCTTACGGGACATGCTCGAGGAGGAGCTGGGCTCCCAGGTCGACGAGGTCTTCGCCGAGTTCGACTGGCAGCCGCTGGCGGCGGCGTCGATCGGCCAGGTCCACCGAGCGCGCCTGCACGGCGGCCAGCAGGTGGTCGTGAAGGTGCAGCGGCCCGGCATCGCCGATTCCGTGAACCGCGATCTCGACGTCCTCAACCAGCTCGCCACCGTCGTCGAGCAACGCACCACGTGGGGCGCGGAGTATCGGGTGTGCGATCTCGCCGACGAGTTCGCGGAACGCCTGGGCGAGGAGCTCGACTTCGAGATCGAAGCACGCAACGCATCCGACATCGCCGCCAACCTCGACGACGGCGACGACGGCGATGACGTGCGAATCCCTGCCGTGTTCCACGATCTCACGTCGCGGCGGGTGCTCGTCATGGAGTGGCTCGACGGAGTCAGCGTGCGCGACACCGAAGCGATCGACGAGATCGGCCTCGACCGGCGGGAGCTCGCCGAGGAGCTCCTTCGCTGCATGATGCGCCAGATGCTCGTGGACGCCCAGTATCACGCCGACCCGCACCCCGGGAATGTGATGGTGCTCCGGAACGGGCGGCTCGCCCTCATCGACTTCGGCGCAGCCAGCCGCATCGATCCGCAGCAGCAGACCGCGATTCGCGACGTGATGGTCGCGGTGGCGCAGCGCGATGCCGACCTGCTTCGCCAGGCCGTGCTCCAAGTCGCGACGCTCCGGCGCGACATCGACGACGAGGACCTCGAACGGGCGCTGTCCCGGTTCATGACGCGCCATCTCGCTCCGGGCATGGTGCCGAGCGCGGCGATGTTCAACGACCTGCTCCAGCTGTTCTTCACCTTCGGGATCAACCTGCCACCTGAGCTGAGCACGTTCTTCAGGGCGCTGATCACGTTGGAAGGGACGCTGACGACATTGTCGCCGGGCTATCCCGTCATCGACCGCGCCGAAGCGATCGCGACGGAGTGGATGCGCGCTCGTCTGGTCCCGTCGACGCTCGAGGAGCTCGCGCGCGAGGAGCTCATCCGGATGGGGCCATTGCTGCGCCGTCTCCCGCGGCGCCTCGACCGGATGGCGAACCAGATCGAGCGGGGTAACTTCCGCGCCCGCGTCAGCCTGTTCTCCGACCGTCATGACGAACACGTCATCACCAAGCTCGTCAATCGCACGGTGCTCGCCCTCGCCGGCGGCGTCGTCGGCCTGATCGGGGCGATCCTGATCGGCGTGAAGGGTGGGCCGCCCTTCGCCGGTGACACGACGCTGTACGAGTTCTTCGGCTACTTCAGCCTGTTCTGCAGCGTGGTGCTCATCATGCGGGTCATCGTCTCGGTCTTGCACGACGGCGTGAACTGAACGGGCCGCCATGGACCGTCACGATCAGCCCTATTACCGCGACGACCTCGCGCTGGTGCACCACCGCGGCTTCGGGTTCCACGCCGACATGTGCGCGCCGGGCATCATCGCGCTGCTCGAGCCGGTGCGTGAGCGACGAGGCCTGGTCGTCGAGCTCGGCTGCGGGAGCGGACTGCTGACCCGGCACCTCCTCGACGCCGGCCACCGCGTCATCGCGACCGACGCGTCACCGGCGATGCTCGAGCTCGCCCGTGCGGGCGCGCCCGACGCCGAGGACGTCCGACAGCTCACGTTGCCGGACGACCCGATCCCGGGTGCCGACGCGATCGTCTCCGTGGGCCACGCCCTGAGCTACCTCCCCGACGAGGCCGCGATCGACCGCGCGCTCGTTGCCATCGCCCAGGCGCTCCGCCCTGGGGGCGTGCTGGCCATCGACATCTGCGACCTCGAATGGGGTGCGGCCCGCCACGACTGGTCAAGCTCGGGCCGCGTCGGAGACGACTGGGCCATCATCACCGAGTACTCGATTCCGGTATCCAATCGCTTCGTTCGCGACATGACGATCTTCCTCCGCAACGAGGACGGTTCGTGGCGCCGCGATGACGAGCGCCACGACAACGTGCTGATCGACACGGGGCGTATCCCGGACCTGCTCGCCCCTTACGGCGTCGAGGTCCGCGTCGAGCGTTCCTTCGGCGACGAGGAGCTGCCGGCCGGGCTCCGGGCGCTCGTCGGCCGGCGCTCGTCCTGACACCTGCATGTCGAGAATCGTCCGTTCGTTTCGACGTACCCCTATGAGTGGCGCCCGCGGTGGGCGTCAGGACGTGAGGAGTGCCGAAGTGAAGTACCTGTTGCTCATCTACCAGAACCCGGCCGCGTGGGAGACCTTCTCCGAGGAGGAGCGGAATCGCGTGTTCGGCGAGGTCGACGCCCTCGTGGACGAGCTCACCCGCTCGGGCGAGTTGATCGGCGGCGAAGGGCTAGCGGATTCGTCGAACACGAAGACCGTCCGCGTACGCGACGGCGTTCCGGCCGTCACGGACGGCCCGTTCATCGAATCCAAGGAGCAGCTGGCCGGCTACTGCATCGTCCAGTGCGACACACCGGAGCGGGCGACCGAGATCGCCGCCCGCTGGCCGGACGCGCGCTACTGGGCCATGGAGGTGCGCCCGATCATGTCGCCCGGGGGCGAGGAGATGTGAGCCCGCCGGCGGGCATCGAAGATCTCCTGCGCGAGCTCGCCCCGCAGGTGCTCGGCGCGCTCGTCCGTCGCTACGGGCATTTCGACGCGTGCGAGGACGCGGTCCAGGAGGCCCTGCTCGCCGCGAGCGTGCAGTGGCCCGACGAGGGTGAGCCCGGCAACCCGCGGGGATGGCTGGTGACCGTCGCGTCCCGTCGCCTGACCGATCAGCTCCGCAGCGACGAGGCCCGCAGGCGGCGCGAGGAGACGACGGCCACGCTGCGATCGCCGGACGCGCCGGACGTCTCCGGCGAGGACGACACGTTGATCCTGCTGTTCCTCTGCTGCCATCCCGCACTCTCGCCGCCGTCCCAGCTCGCGCTAACCCTGCGCGCCGTCGGCGGCCTCACCACCGCACAGATCGCGAGCGCGTTCCTCGTGCCCGAGGCGACCATGGCGCAGCGCATCAGCCGCGCCAAGCAACGCATCAAGGCGGCGGGCGCGCAGTTCGAGCCGCCGGCCGAAGGCGAGCGGGCGGACCGGCTGGGCGTCGTCCTGCACATGCTGTACCTCGTCTTCAACGAGGGCTACACCGCGACGTCCGGCCCGTATCTGCACCGTGCCGAGCTGACCGCCGAGGCGATCCGGCTGACTCGTCTCGTGCACCGGTTTCTGCCGGAGGACGGCGAGGTCGCCGGACTGCTGGCGCTGATGCTGCTCACGGACGCGCGCCGCCCGGCGCGTACGCGGCCGGACGGTTCGCTGGTCCCACTGGATGAACAGGACCGGACCTGTTGGGATCAGGCCGCGATCAAGGAAGGCGTCGCCCTCGTGACTGACGCGCTCGCCCAGGCGCCGATCGGCCCGTACCAGCTCCAGGCGGCGATCGCCGCTATCCACGACGAAGCTCCGGCCGCGGCCGACACCGATTGGCAGCAGATCCTCGGGCTCTACGACCTCCTCGAGCGCCTGGCGCCGAACCCGATGGTCACGCTGAACCGCGCCGTCGCCGTCGCGATGGTCCGCGGCCCCGAGGTCGCCCTCGATCTGCTGACCACTCTGGGAACCGACGACCGGATGGCGCACCACTATCGCCTCGCCGCGGTCCGCGCCCACCTGTCGGAGATGGCGGGTGACTTGGCAGCGGCGCGGGCGGGCTACCAGACGGCCGCGCGCCGGACCACGAGCCTGCCGGAGCGGCGCTACCTCGAGTCGCAGGCGGCCCGGCTGCGCAACGCCCGATAGATTCCCCCCGATGGAGTGGCGACTCGAGCTCGTGCAGGTCCCTGTCGCGGACGTGGATCGCGCCAAGGCGTTCTACACCGAGAAGGCCGGCTTCAACGCCGACCATGATCACCAGGTGAGCGACGAGTTGCGCTTCGTGCAACTGACGCCGCCCGGCTCTCCGGCGTCGATCGCGATCGGCACCGGGATGACCGATATGGCGCCCGGAGCGGTCCGGGGCCTCCAGATGGTTGTTGCCGACATCGATGCGGCGCGCGCCGAGCTCGTGGCGCGGGGCGTCGACGTCAGCGACGTCCAGCACTTTCCCTGGGGATCGTTCGTCTTCTTCAGCGATCCCGACGGCAATGGCTGGGCGGTGCAATCGATCCCGCGGCCATAGCGGCGCGCGGACGGCGGCGCGCGCCGGTGGCTCGTGACCGCGGTGGGCGACGCACCGGACTGATGCGCCCGGGCCGGCACCGCTGATCCGTCCGAGCCCCTGCTCGCCTCGCTCACTGCGCTCGCTCGGCTCGGGTCTTCGACCCGGGTCTCGGCCGGGCGGGCCGGACTGCCCGGGACGCATCGCCCGGCGGCCGCCCCCCGCTCCTTGGCGCGCTGCTGGCTCAGTTGGACAACGCGCGGGCTGGCTATGTCTGCAGCGGAAGGATCTCGCGCGCCGCGTCGTCGAGCTCGGCCGCCCACGATTCCGGACCGTGGGCGGGCACGAGGACCAGCTTCGAGAAGCCGTGCTCGAGGTACTGCTCGAGGCGGGCGCGTAGCGCGGAGAAACCGACGGGCACGAGCTCGCCCGGGTCGATCTCGGGCCGGCGCGCCTTGATCCCCGCCGCCAGAAGGTCCGGGATCGCGTCGCGCACGTAGATCACGAGCGCGCCGTAGTGCTCGTCCTCGATGTCACGGCCGGCGTCGGCCGCCGCCTCCTCGACCACGACGCGTCCCGCGGCCACCTCCGCCGGCGTCGAGAAGCTCGGGAGCCAGCCATCACCGAGGCGTCCCACGCGCCGCAGCTCGCTCTTCGCCCGGCCGCCGAGCCACACGTCGGGGGGCTGTTGCACTGGTTTGGGCCGGACCGAAAGGGCGCGGTACGAGAAGCGGGGCCCGTCATGGTCGACGTCGTCCTCGGACCACAGTCGCCGGACGAGCGGCAGCGCCTCGTCGAACCACGCGGCGCGCTCGTCGCGCCCGACGCCGAACGCCTGCTGCTCCGCGGGGTTGGCGACGCCGAGGCCGAACGCGGGAAGTGCGCGCCCGCCCGAGAGCCGGTCGAGGCTCGCCCACTCCTTGGCGACGACGGCCGGGTTGCGCCCCGGAAGGACCTGCACGCTCGTGCCGAGCTTGAGCTTCTGGGTCCGGCCGGCCGCGAACGCCAGGCCCACCATCGGGTCGGGGGCGTCGCCGGTGAGGCGCTCGGAGAGCCACAGCGAGTCGAAGCGGCGCGCTTCGAGGCCGTCGACGAGCTCACCGAAGGTCGCGTCGTCGCGAAGCCCCTGGACCCCGAGCCCGTAGCCGATGCGAACCTTCACGTTTCCGTACCGGCGCCGTCACGAGCTCCGCCCTGGTACGGCCGGAGCTCGCGACGCGCGATCTGCTGCTTGTGTACCTCGTCGGGCCCATCGACCAGGTGCAGTGTCCGCGCGTGCGTGTACATCGCAGCGAGCGGCCAGTCGTCGGACACGCCTGCGCCGCCGAAGAGCTGGATCGCCCGGTCGATCACGGTCGTGGCGAGGCGCGCCGCGACCACCTTGATCGCGGCGATCTCGAAGCGGGCGCCCTTGTTCCCGACCGTGTCCATCAGCCAGGCCGCCTTGAGCGTGAGCAGACGCGCCTGCTCGATCTCGATGCGCGACTCGGCGATGCGGTCCTGCACGACGCCTTGCTCCGCGAGGGGCTTCCCGAACGGACTCCGCAGCCAGGCCCGTTCGCACATCAGCTCGAGCGCCTTCTCGGCGAGCCCGATCGCCCGCATGCAGTGGTGGATCCGCCCCGGTCCCAAGCGAGCCTGTGCGATGGCGAACCCGCCGCCTTCCTCGCCCAGCAGGTTCGTAGCGGGAAGGCGCACGTTCTCGTACAGCGTCTCGCAGTGGCCGCCGCCGGCGTCGTGCCCGAACACGGGGAGCGTGCGCACGACCCGGACACCGGGCGCGTCCATGGGCACCAGGATCATCGACTGGCGGTGATACGGATCCGCATCCGGGTTCGACACGCCCAAGAGGACGGCGACCTTGCAGCGGGCGGACGCCGCGCCGCTCGTCCACCACTTGTGCGCGTTGATTACATAGCCGTCGCCGTCGCGTTCGATGCGGCTCTGGAGGTTGGTGGCGTCGGAGCTCGCCACCCACGGCTCGGTCATCGCGAAGCACGAGCGGATCTCGCCGTTCAGCAACGGCAACAGCCACTCCTCCTGCTGTTGCGCGGTGCCGAACTCGGCGAGGATCTCCATGTTGCCGGTGTCGGGCGCGGCGCAGTTCGTCGCCTCCGCCGCGAGCAGGTTGCGCCCCATCAGCTCGCAGAGCGGCGCGTAATCGAGGTTCGACAGGCCCGCGCCCCACTTCGGGTTGGGAAGGAACAAGTTCCACAGCCCGCGCTGGCGCGCCTCCGTCTTGAGCTCCTCCATGACGGGCGGGTGGAAGTGCGGATCGCCCGATTCCTCGACTTGCCGCGCGTACACGGGCTCGGCCGCGACGACGTGCGTGTCGATGAAGTCGCGCAGCTGCTTCTGGAGCTCGAGGGACCGGGCGCTGAACTCGAAGTCCATAACCAACGAGCACGGTACCCCGACATCCGGACGGCGGGCGGCGTAGAACTACTGGCGTGAGACCGCTCGTCGAGGTGCTGCTCCTCGCGGTCACCTGGATCGTCGGGTGGGTGCTGCTCTGGCGTGTGCCCCGGCTGCCGGCCGCCTCGAGGAGCGCTCCCGGCCGGCGGGTCTCCGTGGTGATTCCCGCACGGAACGAGGCCGGTCGCCTCCCGGGCCTGCTCGCTGGGCTCCGCGCCCAGACGCGTCCCGCCGACGAAGTGCTCGTCATCGACGACCACTCGGAAGACGACACCGCCGCCGTCGCCGACGCCGCGTGTGTCGACGTCGTCGATGCGCCGCCCCTTCCCTCCGGCTGGACAGGGAAGACGTGGGCGTGCTGGAACGGCGCGCAGCGCGCGACCGGCGACGTTCTCGTCTTCCTCGACGCCGGAGCGCGGTGTGCGGGTACGTCGCCCACAGAATCCCGGCGTCTCGCCTGGCGCGCGACCGAGGCCTCTTGCGAGTCCGCGGGTTCGAGGCCGGAGGTCGCTTCTACGAGCGATGGCTGCGCATCAAACGATGGAAGGACCGACTTCCCGAGGCGGGCGCGCTGTTCCGTGGCGGCTTCTCGAAGCGACGCGTGCGCGCCGGCGACCGCGCGTACCTCGAGCGATTCGCCGTCGAGACGCGGCGGGCCGAGCTGGCGCACAGGTTGATCCTTGCTGCGAGCCCATGGTTCTTCCTGTGGAACCCGTGGTGGTTGGGGCTGGCGATGGTCGGATACGGGATCGTCGCCAACGTCCCCTGCCTGGCGATCCAGCGCTACAACCGGGCTCGCCTCTTGCGTATGATCCCCCGGCTATCCGCAGCACGGACGGCTTGATTCGTTCACCGTCCGTTCGCTCCTGGGTTACGTTGACCGCCTCATGGTGCATCTCACCGGTACGTATTCCGATGTCGACCATTCGGCCGATCCCGTCGGGGCAGCCGAATGGATGGACACGATGTGCGACTGGCCGTTCATTCGCGCCTACAAGGAGCGGACGGTCGACCTGCTGCACGTCAAGCCGGGCGCCCGCCTGCTCGACGTCGGATGCGGAACCGGTCACGACACCCGCGCCCTAGCGGCGAGCGCGGGTCCCGACGGGGTCGCGATCGGTGTCGACGCGTCTGCGGTCATGCTCAAGGTGGCTCGGACGCGCGGCGGCTCGTACCTCCAAGCCGACGCCCGCGCGCTGCCCTATGAGGACGGTGCGTTCGACGGCACGCGCATCGACCGCGTGCTCCAGCACGTCCCCGGGCCCGAGGAGGCCGTCCACGAGCTCGCGCGCGTCACCCGCTCGGGCGGGCGTCTCGTCGCCATCGATCCCGATCAGGAGACGCTCGTCGCCGACGTCTCCGATACCGAGCTCCTCCGCAAGGTCAAGGACTTCCGCCGGGACCGCAACCTGTGCAACGGCACCATCGGCCGGCAGCTGCCGCGGCTGTTCCGGCGGGCCGGGCTCGTCGGCGTGGAATGCGAGGCCGCGACCCTCGTCCTCACCGATCCGCGCGATGCGTTCGGCTTCACGACATGGCCACGGCTGATGCACGCCGAAGGGACCCTCACCGACGACGAGGTCGCCCGCTGGGAGACCGACGTCGACGCCGCCGTCGCCGGCGGCGACTTCCTCTACGCCGTCACCTTCTTCATCACCAGCGGCTCGAAGCCCTGACGCACGTTCTCGGGCCCGCGGCCTGCAGACGCTTGACTCTCCCCCGGGGGGAGATCGGAGGATGGCGGCGTGGCCGGGAACGCGCTGCTGCGCATCGGTGACTTCTCGAGAGCGTCGTCGCTGTCCGTGAAGGCGCTGCGCGCCTACCACGAGTCCGGGCTCCTCGTGCCGGCCGACGTCGATCCCCGGAGCGGTTACCGGTCGTACTCGGTCGCCCAACTGACCGACGCCGCGATCATCCGCCGGCTTCGCGCCCTCGATGTGTCCCTCGAGGCCATCAAAGAGGTGCTCGACGCCCGCGACCCGGCTGTCACCAAGAAGGTGCTCGGCGAGCACGGCGCCGTCCTCGAGGCGCGCCTCTCCGGGATGCAGCGAGCGATCGACGAGCTCAACGCCGCGCTCGAGGCGCCGACGCTGCACACCCCCGTGCACCGCCGCTCTGAGAACGCCCAAACCGTGCTCACCTTGTCCGGGACTGTGAGCGAGGCAAGCTGGCTCCCGTTTCTCGACCGCGCGTTCGCCGCCTTGTCCGAGGCCGCTGCCCTCGACGATGCGGTGGTCGTGGGACCGTTCGGCGGGTGCTACCCGACGCTCCTCGACGACGACGCCCAGGAGGTCGTGGCGTTCCTACCGGTCGCTTCGGCTCCGCTGCTCTCGCCTTCGTCGCGCACCGTCGGCGTCCGGGTGGGCGAGCTGCCGGCCACCGAGGTCGCGGTCATTGCCCACCACGGCCCCTACGACGACATGGACGACACGTACCGCAACCTCGGCGCCTGGGTCGCCGAAAACGCCGAACCCGCCGACCTGCCTGTGCGGGAGCTGTACCTCGTCTCGTCGTCGCATACGGACGATCCCGACGCGTTCCGTACCGAGCTCTGCTGGCCCATCGGCGCCGGCTGATACCCACACCGGCGCAAGGAGAAGACGCCATGGCTTCCATCACCAAGCAAGTCCTCATCGACGCTCCGCCCGACGAGGTCTGGGACGCGCTGCGCGACTTCGGCGCTGTCCACGAACGCCTCGCGCCGGGATTCGTCGTCGACGCTCGTGTCGAGGACGGTGCCCGGGTCGTGACGTTCTTCAACGGCGCGGTCGCACGGGAGAAGCTCGTCGCCGTCGACGACCACGCCCGCCGTCTCGTGTACTCGGTTGTCGAGAGCCCCCTGCGCAACACCCATGACAACTCTTCCGCCCAGGTCTTCCCAGATGCCGACGGCTGCAGCCGGTTCGTGTGGATCAAGGACGTGCTGCCCGATGAGCTCGCCCCCCGGATCGACGAGCTCATGGAGCAAGGAATCAGCGCCATCAAGGAGACGCTGGAGTCCCGGGCGCGGTCCCGCGCCTAATTGCGCGGGACCGGGTCGGTTCCATCTTCGATGGGGACGGGCATGTGGACCAGCACCGCGTCGCCGGGGGCGATCTCCGGCTCCGCCGCCTGCTCCTCCGCCGACCGGGCGCGACGCTCGAAGGCGACGGTGGCGGTGAACGCGCCCAGCGCGCCCGCGATGCAGATCACGACGAACGCGGCGTGGAACCCGCTGAGACCCGCTTGGGACACGAGCATCGTCGACACCGCGGCGACGCCGGCGGCGCCGCCGATCTCCCGCATGGTTTCGACGAGGCCGGCCGCGAATCCGGTCGCGGCGTCGGTGACGCCCGCGAGCGCGCCGATCTGGGCCGACGGGGCGCACAGCCCGATCGCGATGCCCGCGAGCACGAACGCCGGCAGCAGATCGGTGAGGTAGTCGGCGTCGGCGGGGACGCGTGCGAGCCAGAGCACACCGATCGCGAGGAGCGAAAGCCCGACGATCAGCAGCCGGCGGACACCGAAGCGGCCGACCAGCACCGAGCCTGTGAAGGCGGACGCGACGAAGGCCACGACCGAGGTTGCGAGCCACGACACGCCGGTCTTCGTCGCCGAGTAACCGAGGACCTGCTGCATCAGCAGCGAGCCCAGGAAGATGAACGAGAAGAACCCGGCGAAGACGAAGAAGGCGGACAGGTTCGCGGCCACGAGCGTGCGGTTGCGGAGGGCGGCGGCAGGCACGAGCGGGTGGCGTGACCGCCCCTCGACCCGCACGAACGTCGCGAGCAGGACGGCGGCCGCGCCGAACAGCGCCAGCGTCGAGGCCGAGGTCCACCCGTATTCGGCGGCACGGTTCAGTCCGTACACGAGGAGCAGCAGCCCACCCGTGACCGTGGTCGCACCGGCGACGTCGAAGCGGCCCGCGGTCCGGTCCGCCCGGTCGACAACGAGGAACGCGGTCGCGAGCGCGATGAGCACGATGCCGACCGGCACGTTGATGAAGAAGATCCACCGCCAGCCCGGCCCGTCGGTCAGGAGCCCGCTGGCGATCACGCCGACGGTCGCGGACGTCCCGCCCACGGCGCCGTAGATGCCGAGTGCGCGGTTGCGCTCCCGACCTTCGGTGAACGTCACGGCGAGGATCGACAGCGCCGCCGGAGTCACGAGCGCGGCGCCGAAGCCCTGGAGCCCGCGCGCCGCTATCAGGATCCCGATCGACTGCGAGACACCGGCGAGGAAGGACGCCCCCGAGAAGATCGTGAGGCCGGTGAGGAGGATCCGTCGCCGCCCCAGCAGGTCCGCCAGCCGGCCGCCGAACAGGAGGAAGCCGCCGAGCAACAGGCCGTAGGCGATGACCACCCACTGCAGGGTGCTCTCGCTCACGCCGAGGTCCCGCTGGATCGAGGGCAGGGCGACGTTCACGATCGCGACGTCCATGACGACCATGAACTGGGCGGCACACGCCAGCGCAAGGATCAGGTTCTTCGTACCGATGCGGGCGGTTCTCGTGGCCATGTCGCCTCCTCACTCGGGTCTTTGCCATCCGACGAACGGGGGACCACCGGATCGACACCCGATTGCTTTCCAGCAGTTAGCTTGCTTTTAGCAAGGAGACTTGTGAAAGTCAAGGCCGAAGGGCATACTGAAGGTGTGACACGTGGCTACGGGCAGTACTGCGGGCTGGCGAGGGCGCTCGAGCTGGTAGGCGGGCGCTGGGCCCTGCTCGTCGTGCGCGACCTGCTGACCGGCCCGAAGCGCTTCTCCGAGCTACAGGAGGGCCTGCACGGCATCCCGACGAACGTCCTGACCTCACGGCTCCGTGAGCTCGAGGAGGCGGGCATCGTCGAGCGCCGAGTGCAGGCGCATCCGGGCGGCGGCGTCGCCTACGCGCTCACCGACTACGGCCAGGAGCTGGAGGAACCCGTCCTTCGGCTCGGGTTCTGGGGCGCGAAGACGATGGGCTCGCCCTGCGAGGGCGACTTCATCAGCCTGGACTCCCTGGCGCTCGCGCTGCGGGGGGCCTTTCGACCTGACCTGGCCCGGGGGCCGCAGCGCTTGTACGAGCTCCGGGTCGATGGCAAGCCGCTCCGGATCCTCGTGAAGAGCGGGCTGGTCACAGCCCCGGCCGGCTCCGAAGGGGAGCCGGACGTCGTCCTCCAGATCGAGCCCGGAGCCATCAGCGACCTTCTCTCGGGTGCGATTGACATCGACGAGGCGGTCGAGGACGGCCGCGTGCGCGTCGAGGGCGATCGCGCCGAGGCGAGACGGTTCGTGGAGATGTTCCAGTTCCCGTCGACCGAGGACGCGACCGTCTAGCCAGTCACTTCCGTCAGGTGGTGGCGACCGTCTGCTTGGCTTGGTGGAACGTCGGTGCTGGCGCGTCCTTGAGGGGCGGATTGGCCTCGGTCAGCATCCGCCGCGCGTCCTCGCGGTCGGCGTCGGTGAAGGCCTGCGTGGTCGCGCAGAACTCCACCAGGGTCCCGTTGGGGTCGATCGCGTAGATGGAGGTGCACCAGCCGTGATCGATCTCGGCGACGTCGTGACCGGCATCGAGCCAGCGATGCTTGTGCGCCTCGATCCCGGCGAGGTCGCCGGCGTCGAAGGCGAGGTGGTTGGTCCAGATCGGGAGTCCCAGCCCGGCGGAGAGGGACGGCTCGAACTCGGCGGGGACGTTCTCGTCGTCGTGGATGTCCCAGAACGCGATGAGGCCCTGGCCGTGCGTGTCGTAGAAGAGGTGCCGGGCCCAGCCGCCCCCGTCCGTCGCGGCCGCCTCGACCTTCACCAGGTCGAAGCCCATGGCCTCCGTGTAGAAAGCGTGGGTCGCGGCCACGTTCCGTGTAGCGACCGCGACATGGTGAAAGCCCATCTTGCCCTCCCGACTTCGAGGGCAACCAGCATCGCGCGGGAGGCAGCGTGGACGAGAGCGACGTTCATCCCGACCCGATCGTGCAGTTCCGGACCTGGTTCGACGAGGCCGTGGCGGCGGGGGTCCGCGAGCCCGACGCGATGACGGTGGCGACCGCCGGTGTCGCCGGCATGCCGGCGGCGCGGACCGTGTCGCTGCGAGGCTTCGACGAGCGGGGCTTCGCGTTCTACACGAACTACCGCAGCCCGAAGGCGCGCGACCTCGACGAGAACCCGCGGGCCGCCGTCGTCTTCCACTGGCGCGAAGTCGAACGGCAGGTGCGGGCGACGGGCACCGTCGCGCGGCTGTCGCGCGAGGAATCGCTGGCGTACTGGCGCAATCGCCCGCTCGGGAGCCGCCTCAGCGCGCTGATCTCGCCCCAGAGCGAGGTCGTCGCCGATCGGGCCGAGCTCGAAGCGGCGTACGAGGCGGCCGCTTCCCGATACGGCGATGATCCTCCGCTCCCCGAGCTCTGGGGTGGCTACGTCGTCACCCCGGTCGAGATCGAGCTGTGGGAGGGCCGACCCAACCGGCTGCACGACCGCATCCGGTACCGCCGCGTCGACGACGAGTGGGTGCGCGAGCGTCTCGCGCCATGAGCCGGTGGGGTCGACTCGTCTCACTCCGGTGCAGGGCGTTGGTTCAGCAGGTTGCGGAGGCAGCCACCGACGGGCCGGCCATGGTCGACGTGTTCCCGGCGTCGTCGGACGCTATGACCTGCCACGTGATCGTGCTGTCGCCAGCGTACGGGCCGATGGGCGCCTCGAATGCGCCGCCGTTGGCCGTCATTCTCTTGCGCGTGGCGCCGGAGGAGTCGATGTACACGAGCTCGACCGACGCCAGGTGGTCACCGGGATCGATGACGCTGGCGAGCGCCGAAGTCGTCGTCTGTCGAGGACCGATGCATCCGAGGACGGTCGCGAGGTTGAACACGAATGGTGCGCGCGTGTCGGGGCCTGGCGCAGCGGTGGTGACCGGGGGAGCGGTCGTCGGTGGCGCCGTCGTAGTAGGCGGCTGGTTCCGGGCGGCGGCAGCTGTCACCTCGGCGGCGAAGGACCGCGTGCCGCGACCGAACCCACGGAAGTTGGCGTAGACGGCCCCGACGAGCAGCGCCGCGGTCACGATGACGGCGGCGCGGACGAGGCGGCGGCGCCGCGGGTACATCGAACGCGGGAACCCGTTGCGACGGAGCCGGGGCGGCGGTGGCACGAGGCTCTCGACCTCGTCGTACTCCTCGTACTCCTGCGCGGCGGGCTCCAGGTCGCCTTCGGCCGGCGCTGCGATCTCCCCCGGGGCTGCGATGTCGACCGGCTCGGTCGGCTCCTCCGCTTCGCCGGGCACAGCCGTCGGCGGAGGAGTGGCGTCGCCGGTCGCGGCGGTCGCCACGTGGGGCAGTGGTTGGCCCAGCACCGCCGCCGTCCATTCGGGCGGGCCGAGCACCGACCACAGCAGGTCGACGCGGTCCAGCACCTCGTCGCGGACCTCGGGTGGCGCCGGCTCGGCCGGCACCTCGCCGATGAGCTGGAGAGAGCTCGGCTGGTCGTCGCGCCACAGGGAGCAGGTCCGGCACACGTCGACGTGCGCGGCGACGTGGCGGAGCCACTTGTCCGGGTGGGCTTCGTCCTCGCCGGCGATCAACTTCTTCATGTGCGGGCAGCCGGGACGGGCGAGCCGCGCTACCAGCAGGGCGCTCAGTTGCCGTTCGATCTTCTCGTCGAGGTCGCGCACGAGTGCTGCCGCGTGGGGGGGAGAGACACCGAGCGTGTCTGCCAGCCTCTGGTTGTCGAATGGCTGACGAGCGTGGAGGTCCAACAGGATCCGGTCCTTGCCCGGCAGCCACGACGCCGCTTCCCACACGATGGAGGCCGCGCCGTCCGATGCTGTTCCCGTCGCGCCGTCGAACTCGGCGTGCTCGTCGACGCCCATCGGGATGTCGCGCCCGAGCAGGTGCTGGCGCGCCAGCGCGAACAGCCACGGCTCGAGCTTCTCCGGCCGCCGCAGCCGGTACAGCTCGAGCGCCGCGAGCACGAACGTGTCCACGATGGCGTCGAACGCGTCCTCGGGGTCGCGCAGCACCGACGCGCAGAGGTCGTAGAGACGGTCGGCGTAGCCGTCGTAGATCTCCGAGAGGGCGCCTCGATCACCCGATCGCGCCGACGCCACGAGCTCTGCATCGGTCAGCATCGTGACGCCAGCCTAGAGGGAGCGCTCGATTCGTCGGGAGCGGCGGCCCGCTGTCGCACCGGATCCGGGCTAGACAGTCGCCCGTGACGGCGGGGGCGTGGGCGCTGCTGGTCGTGGCGGCGGTGCTGGCGGCCGGGGACTGGTTGGCCGTCGCACGCGGGGTCGAGCGTGTCGAGTACTTGTGCAAGCCGGGCGCGCTGGCTGCATTGATCGGCGTTGCCCTGACCCTCGATCCCGCGCACAGTGACGTGCGGGCCTGGTTCGTCGTCGCCCTCGCGCTGTCCCTCGCCGGCGACGTGTTCCTGATGCTCCCGTCCGATCGGTTCGTCGCCGGTCTTGCCTCCTTCCTTCTTGCCCACGTCGCCTACGTGATCGGCCTCACCCGGCACGGCGGCTCCGCCGGCGCGCTCCTCGTAGCGGCGGTCCCCGTCGTCGCGGTGGCAGGCCTCCTCGGGGCGCGGTTCCTCCGGGCCGCACGCGCGGCGGGTCACCCGGAGCTCGTTGGTCCACTGGTCGCCTACATGGCGGTGATCGCGGCGATGGTCACGTGCGCCGCCGCCTCGGGCAACGCGCTCGCTGCCGCCGGCGCAGTCCTGTTCATGGGCTCCGATGCGTTGATCGCCGAGACGCGCTTCGTCGGCGCGAGGAAGTGGGCCCCGGTCGTCATCATGGTGACGTACCACCTGGGTCAGGCCGGCCTCACGCTGTCGCTCGTCCACGGATAGGAGAAGGATGCGCAAATCGATCGACGACGCCGTTGACGACCATCCTCCCGACGACGACGAGCGACCGCCGGTCTCCTGGGCGGTCGCCGTGTCCGACGACTGCGACGCGTGCGGCGCCGGCGAGCTGCGCGTCGTGCTGACCGTCGAGGAGCAGGGTCGTGCGGGCTACGGCCTCGTCGCCCACCTCGCGCCCGACACCGCCCGTCGGTTGCGCGCCGCGCTTGCGGCGGCGTTGCGCGAGCTCGGTGAGGAACCGGGGGCGTAGCGCCACCGCCGACGGTCGGGCGTCGGCGCCGCGGTCAGAGGAGCAACGGTGCCTTGGCGCGCTCGGTGGCGGCGGCGAGCTCGCGGCGATGCCCGGCGACCTGGTCGACGGAGATCATCGCCACCCGATGCTCGGCGGCGAACAGCTCGAGGAACGGCAAGCGTGCGGGCGAGCCGTCGTCCTGGAGCACCTCGCAGATCACCGCCGCCGGCGGGAGGCCGGAGAGGCGGGCGAGGTCGACGGCCGCTTCGGTGTGGCCGCGCCGTTCGAGCACGCCGCCGGCGCGGGCGCGCAGCGGGAACACGTGGCCGGGACGGACGAAGTCGCCGGACCGGCTGTCCGAGTCGAGAACCTTGCGGATCGTCATGGCCCGGTCTCCCACGCCGATGCCGGTGCCGGCGCTGGCGTGGTCGATCGACACGCAGAACGCCGTGTCGCACGTCGCACGCCCCGCCGGGATCATCGGATGGATGTCGAGCTCGTCGAGACGGCCGGCGTCGCAGGGCATGCAGACCAAGCCCCGCGCCCAGCGCAACATGAAGTTGACGGCTTCACCGGTCACCCAGCTGGCGGCCATCGTGAGGTCGCCTTCGTTCTCGCGATCTTCGTCGTCGACGACGAGCACCATCTCGCCTCGGCGAATGCGGCGCAACGCCTCGTCGATCGTTGACAGCTTCATTGCTGTGCTCCTCAGTTCGGGACTCGCTCGGGTTGCGCCGCCGCTCCCGGCAGCGTCACGACCATGCGGCAGCCGTGCGGCTCGCGTCGTTCGGGATGGATGTCCCCGCCGTGGAGGTCGACGATCCATTGCGCGATCGCGAGACCCAGACCGGCGCCGCCGTCGCTCGACGCCCGGGCCGTGTCGGCCCGGTAGAAGCGCTCGAACACGCGAGCCTCTTCCACCTCGGCGATGCCCGGGCCCTCGTCGCACACTTCGATCGTCACGATGGAGCTTCGCGCGGAGGCATGGCCGTTGGCCGCGCGCCTCGCCCGCACCTCGACCCGCCCCCCGGTGGGCGTGTAGCGCACCGCGTTCTCGAGAAGGTTCGCGACCACTTGGTGCACGCGCTCCGGATCGCCGTCGGCGGTGAGCCCGGGCGTCTCGACCACGACTGCGACGTCGACGCCGGGCGCGTGGAGCTGCTGCTCGCGCACCGCGTGCTCCAGGACGGGCTTCACGTCGAACTCGCTCCAGTCGAGCGGCACCGCGCCCGACTCCAGCCTCGACAGGTCGAGGAGCTGCGTGACGAGCCGGCCGAGCCGCTCGACCTGGGCGAGCATCGTGCGGAAGGTCTGCGGGTCGGGATCCTCGACTCCGTCGACGAGGTTCTCGAGGACGGCTTGCAACGCCGCGATCGGCGTGCGCAGCTCGTGCGACACGTTCGCGACCAGGTCACGGCGCACGCGGTCGGTCTCGGCGAGCTCGGCCGCCATCTTGTTGAAGGCCCGCGCCAGCTCGCCGACCTCGTCGCGCGATGTCGCGGCGACGCGGCTGTCGTAGTTGCCCTTGGCCATGGCCCGGGCTGCGTCGGACATCTCGCGCAAAGGAGAGGTCATTCCCCGGGCGAGGAACCGCACCATCACGAGCGCCAGGGAACCGGCGATGACCCCGCTGAGCGACGGCCACACACCCGCCTTGATGCACAGCCAGTACACGAACACCGTCACCGCGACGGCGGAGAAGATGACGGCGCCGAGCTTGATCTTGAGGGAGGCGACCGTGTCGAGCGGACGGCGCGGGCTCACGATCGACCCCGGGCGCCGCCCGTTGCGGAGGTGAGCGCGTCGTCGTCGGCCGCGTAGCCCACGCCGTGGACGGTGCGGATCACGTCGGAACCCAGCTTGCGCCGGACCGCACGGACGTGCGAGTCCACGGTGCGCGCGCCGGACCCGTCGTGATAGCCCCACACCTGCAGCAGGAGCTGCCCGCGCGTGAACACCTGGCCCGGGTGCGAAGCGAGGTGCGCGATCAGCTCGAACTCGGTGGGCGTGAGGTGAACGGTCTCGCCGTCCCGGCGGACGCGGCGGGTGGCGAGGTCGAGCTCGACACCGGCGACCTGAAGCGTCTCGTCCGTCTTGGCCGCCGCCGCGCGGGCCCGGTCGACGCGGCGCAGCAGCGCATGCACTCGCGCGACGAGCTCGCGCGGGCTGAACGGCTTCGTCAGGTAGTCGTCGGCGCCGACGGCCAGTCCGACGACCATGTCGGTCTCCGAGTCGCGGGCCGTCAACATCAGCACCGGCACGGGCCGGTCGTGCTGGATCCGGCGGCACACCTCGAGGCCGTCGAGTCCGGGCAGCATGAGGTCGAGGACGACGAGATCGGGACGAAGCTGCTCGCACACCTCGACGCCGTCGGGGCCGTCGCCGGCGATCTCGACGACGAATCCCTCACTGCGCAGCCGTGCCGCGATCGCCGACGCGATCGAAGGTTCGTCTTCGACCACGACGATCGTGCGGGACGGAGCGGCGGCCGCAGGAGCCGGAGGCATTGCACGACAGGATAAGGAACGTGTTTCTGGGAGTCTTGCCAGGCGTGTGGAGATTCAGTGCAGATGCGCCCGAATGGTCGCACCGCTGCTGTCAGTTGGCGAGCGGCACGATCGCGGCGGTGTCGGCGGCGAGCCGGACGGGGTCGCCGGTCGCGGGGATCCGGTCGCCGGTCACGGCGACCTCCAAGGACGGTCCGTCGGCGACCTTCACCTCCAGCAGGAAGTGATCGCGGCGAAACGTACGGGCTGTGACGACGCCGACGATCGGACCTTCCGAGTCGACGCGCAACGAATCGGGTCGCACCGCGACGCGGCCACGCCCCAACACGTCGGTCACGTTGTACCCGAGGAAACGCGCGACGAACTCGTTGGTCGGGTGCTCCCACACGTCGACCGGCGACCCGAGCTGCTCGATGCGGCCGTCGTGCATCACCGCCACGCGGTCGGCGAGCGCGAACGCCTCATCGTGGTCGTGGGTGACGTACAACGAAGTGAGCCCGAGGCGCGTGAACAGGTCGCGCAGCTCGACCATGAGCCGCTCCCGCAGCGCGCGGTCGAGCGATCCGAGCGGCTCGTCGAGCATCAGCAGGCGCGGGGCGGGTGCGAGCGCGCGGGCGAGCGCGACGCGCTGCTGCTCGCCGCCCGACAGCTCGCTGACCCGACGGTGCTCGTACCCGGCCAAGCCGACGAGTGTCAGCAGCTCTGCCGCGCGCGAGGCAGCCTGCCCGGCGGGCACGCCGTGCATCCGGAGCCCGAACGCGACGTTTCCGAGCACGTCGCGATGTGGGAACAGCGAGTGGTCCTGGAACATCAAGCCCAGCTGCCGGCGGTGCGGAGGCA
>JBKOWN010000142.1:0-8176 GCA_046724435.1 Actinomycetota bacterium | reverse complement strand
GCGCAGGCTCGAGAGATCGTGCTCCCCTCGGCCGGGGTGGTTGAGGATCGTCTGGTACAGCGTCGGCGGGCCGGGAAGGACGGTGATGCGATCGCGCGGGATGCGCTCGAAGACCTGCTCGGGATCGAACACGGGCTGGGGGAGCACGGTCGCGCCCATCATCAGCGACGCCAGCCATCCCGCCTTGTACCCGAACGCATGGAAGAACGGGTTCACGATCAGGTAGCGATCGTGCTCCTGGAGCCCGACGACCTCGCTCCAGTCGCGGTACGCGCGCAGCGTCTGGGCGTGTGTGAGCATCGCGCCCTTCGGGTTCCCGGTCGTGCCCGAGGTGAAGAGGATGTCGGACAGGTCGCCGGGCTCGACCGCCTGCGCGCGCGCATCGGCGAGCGCGGAGTCCACGGCCTCGCCGGCGGCAACGAACTCGGCCCACGACCTCGTGTCGTCGGGCGCGTCGCCGCGCAGGACGACGATCGCCTCGAGATCGGGGAGCTCGGTGTCCGTCTCCACCGCCTCTCGAAGCAAGGAGACGTAGTCCGTGTCGAGGAAGCCGGTGATCGTCAGGAGCACTCTGGCCCCCGACTTCCCGAGGATGTAGGCCGCTTCGCGACTCTTGAACCGGGTGTTGAGCGGGACGAGCACCGCGCCCGCGGAATGGAGGCCGAGCGCGGCCACGACCCACTCCCACATGTTGGGAGCCCAGATCGCCACCCGGTCACCGCGTTCGATCCCCATCGCCAGGAACGCGCGCGCGGCGTCGTGCGCGGCCGTGGCCAGACCCGCGAACGACAGGATCCTCCCGTCGCTCACGTCTACGATCGCCTCTCGTGCCGAGAAGCGCTCCGCCGAGCTGTGCAGGAGCCGAGGCGTTGTTCCCCATTCGAGGTCGCCGCGAACGCTCGTCTCGCTCACGAACACCCACCTTCGCCCGATCTGACGGCTCGTCAGGCTACCGCCGCCCTTGCTCGCGGCGACGGGGGCTTTGCCGACCGGCGCCGCAGAGCCGCAGCTTGCGACGGCGGCAGGAAGGCCGATGAGCGATCGACTCGCGCTGCGATCGGCAGCGGAGGACGGCGTCGTGACGCTGACCCTCAACCGGCCCGACAAGAAGAACGCGTTGTCGATTGCGCTTCGTGACGAGCTGTCAGACGCGCTCGACGACATCGCGGACGATGAAACGATCAAGACGGTCGTCGTCACGGGCGCCGGCGACGTCTTCTGCGCCGGCTTCGACCTGCGCGAGTTCCAGCAACCCGAGCTGACGGATCAGCTGTGGGCGTCGAGCGACCGGTTCCACGCCACCGTGCTCCGGTTCCCGCTGCCGCTCGTCGCCGCTGTGAACGGTCCCGCCATCGCGGGCGGCTTCGACCTCGCTGTCATGTCCGACGTGCGCGTGGCCGCCGACAAGGCGCGCTTCTCCCACCCCGAGATCGAGTTCGGCGACGTCGTCTACGGCCCACTGCAAGACATCGTCGGCGGTGGGCTGGCGCGCGAGCTGTGCTTCACGGGCCGCGTCGTCGAGGCGCAGGAGGCGAAGACACTCGGACTGGTGTCCAGCGTCGTACCCGTCGATCAGCTGGCCGCTGAGGTGACTCGTTTCACGGACCTGATCGGCCGAGCGCCCCGCGACGTTCTCCTGCGCACGAAGGCCAAAGCGACCCGGCGCGCTGCCGTCGTGGGCGACACGACGCTCGACCTGTAAATGCCCGCGCCGGCGCCCCGCCTCGGGTGAGGATGAGGCCGTGGGTGACCTGGCGGTGGACACCGCGATCGAAGGCTCGGACGGGCGGTACCGGGCCCAGCTTTCGCGGGACTGGGAGATCTGGGGACCGAACGGCGGCTACTTGGCTGTCATCGCGCTCCGGGCTGCCGGCGCGCACACTCCGCTCCGGCGGCCGGCCACGTTCTCGTGCCACTACCTGGGCGTCGCCGACTTCGACGCCGTCGACCTCGACGTGCGGACGATCCGAGCGTCGCGGCGAGCGACGTCGATCGCGGTGTCGATGACCCAAGCGGACAAGCCCATCCTGGAGGCGCAAGCCTGGGTCGTCGGCGACGTCGACGGGCTCGAGCACGACGCGGCGACGATGCCGGACGTCGCGCCTCCCGACGGCCTCCCGAACGTGGACGAGCTCATGACGGGACAAGAGCGCGGGCCCTATCACGCCTTCTGGAGCAACTTCGAGGAGCGTCCGCTTGTCTGGTTGCCGCGGGCGGACTGGGACGCGCGCGAGCCCGGCGAGCCAGGCTTTCGATCGTGGTATCGCTATCTTCCGCGCGACACCTTCGACGACCCGTTCGTCGACGCCGGTCGCGCGCTGCTCCTCGTGGACACGTTGGGATGGCCCGCCGCCGTGCGCGCCTACCCGAGCGACCTGCCGTTCTACGCGCCGAGTCTCGACGTCACTGCTCGATTCCACGCCCGCGCGCCAGAGTCGCCATGGCTCCTCGCCGAATGCAGCTCGCCGGTGGCGCGCGACGGGCTGGTCGCAAGCGCCGTATCCGTATGGTCGGGCGACGGGCAGCTACTCGCGAGCGGCGGTCAGCAGATGCTCTGCCGCCCCATGAGCCTGCAGCAGGGTTGAGGAGCGGACGTCGGCGCGCGCTCAGGGAATCCAGTAATCGTGGATCACCCACCACGCGCAGAGGGCCTGCCCTGCCACGGAGGCGGCGAACGCGCTGACGACCACCCATCTCTTGGCCCGGTCGAGCAGCTGGCCCGCGGCCACGAACGGCGGGAAGGACTCGTTGGCGTAGCGCCCGAGCCCGACCATGCCGAGCCCGAGGGACGGTAGGAGGTACAGGACCGTGAACACGGTCCAGGCGAACGGCAGGCGCTTGCGGACGAGCAAGAGCGCGCCGAGCGCCGCCAGCGCGAGGAACAGATGGGGAAAGACGTAGTCGTAACGCCACGGCGCAATCGCGAAGGCCTTCACCGTGACTTCGGGCCAGGCCCGCTTTGACGAGAGGAACACGAGGGGATCGCCCGTCCAGTGGTAACAGGCGGCGCACCACAACGCGACCGCGACGACCGAAGGGGCGCACACAACCAGCGCTCGGCGCCACGAGCGCAGCACAAGCACGAGCGCGATCGCGAGGACGATGCCGTTCGGTCTGATCAGCGCCGCTCCCGTGACGAGGACCGCCGCCGCGAGGTCCCGTCGTTCGTCGACGAGGATGAACGCCCAGACCGAGGCGGCGAGCCAGATCGCCGACGGGTACACCATCGAGAACACGAACGCGCCTGGAAACAGCACCAGCGACCACACCGCCAGACGAGCGGGGCGGGCGCTCGTGTAGCGGCGGGCGATGCGCCACACGCCGGCCAGCGCGACGAGGAAGATCAACTCGTTCAGCACGACGACCGCGCCGCGATCGGGGAGGCCGACCTCGCGGATCGCGTGGATCAGACCCGGGAAGCCGGGGAAGAAGGGCCACCGGGTCTGCACGCCGTCGACGGGCTCCGGCCCGTAGCCGAACCGCGCGATCGTGAGGTACCACCCGCCGTCCCACTTCGCGAACCCCGTCGCGCGGAGGCCGCCGTGACCGATCGATGCCGTCCCGACGATGAGCGCCACCGAGTAGATGCGGGACACGAACCAGGGGAGCACGACCTCGCGCCAAGGAAGGAGCGGGAGGCACTCCGGCGCGCGCGCCGCGGGCGCCGAGGTTCGGGCGGGAGCGTCCATCGGGGTGCGAGGCTAGGCGAGCGCCCCGGCGAGTTTCGGCCGCGCGCGAGCTAGGCGACGTGCGGCTCGATCAGCAGCTGCCGGATGTGTTCGCGTGACGCTCAGTCGCGTGGCGGGTCGAGTCGTGGTCGGATCTCGTCCAGCCGGTCGTCGACCTTCTTGACGCCCTCGGTGCGCTCGGCCAGCTTGGCGGCGACGTCGCGCACCTCGGGATCGACGATCCCTTTGAGCACGGCGACGCCGTCACGCACGTAGACGTCGAGGCCGGGCGCGCGGCGGGTGCGGCGGTCGCCGTGGAGCGCCATGCGCAGGCGCGCCTCGGTGGCGACATCCTCGGTGTTGCCGGACACGAGGCCCTGCGCCGAGCGCACGCCGAACGCCGCCCAGTCGACAACGTCGTCGCGGTTCCGCCACGCCCACAGCGCGATCGCGGAGCCGCTCAACGGCAGGTAACGCTTGAGGATGCTGGAGACGCCCACGGGCTCAGGCTACCCGGGCCGTTCACTCCTGATGCGGCGACCGCCGCGCCTCGTCCCGATAGCCTCACGGGTCACCATGCCGCTGGACCTGCACGAACTCGTCGCGCCCGCTCACAGCGCGCTCGTGCTGCAGGAGGTCCAGAACGGCGTGGTCGGCGAGACGTCCGCGCTGCCGATGTTGGCGGCCGAGGCGAAGAAGGCCGGGGTCGTGGAGCGCTGCGCCGAGCTGGCCCGCGCCGCGCGCGCCGTGGGCGTTCCGGTCGTCCACTGCACTGCGGAGACGCGGGCAGACCGCAAGGGCGCCAACCGGAACGCTCGGCTGTTCATGGGGGCGCAGAAATCGCCCGTCGAGCTCACTCCGGGCTCGCCGGCGGTTCAGCCCCCGGCTGAGATCGGCGTCGACCGCGCCGACCTCGTGCTGCCCCGTCACCACGGGCTCGGCCCCATGGCGGGCACCGAGCTCGATCCGACCCTCCGCAACCTCGGCATCACGACGATCGTCGGCGTCGGCGTGTCGGTGAACGTCGGCATGACGAACTTCGCATTCGACGCGGTGAATCTCGGGTACCAGTTCGTCATGCCGCGCGACGCGGTCGCCGGCATTCCGACCGAGTACGCCGCTGCGATGATGGAGAACACGCTGAGCCTCGTCGCGACGCTCACGACCACGGCCGAGGTCGCGGCAGCGTGGCGCGCGTAGCATCCGGCTGATGACAGACACACCGTGGGTCGGTGACGCGTGCTCTCTCGTGGACGCGTTCCGATCTGGTGAGCGCACACCGCTCGAGGAGCTCGACGTCACGTTGGCAGCCATCGAGCGTTCCGATCTCAACGCGTTCTCGTACCTGGACACTGAAGGGGCGGGCGACGTCGCGGCGCGCGCCGACATCGGCGCGCCCTTCGGCGGTGTTCCGGTAGGCGTGAAGGAGCTCGACTCCGTCGCCGGCTGGCCCTACACGCAGGCGAGCGTGCCGCTGAAGGACGAGATCGCGACGCACGACTCGGCGCTCGTGCGGCGGCTGCGCGATGCCGGCGCCGTGCTCGTCGGTCTCACGACGTCGAGCGAGTTCGGCGGCGTCAACCTCACGCGGACGAACCTCAACGGCGTCACGCGCAACCCCTGGGACCTCACCCTCACTCCGGGTGGGTCGACCGGTGGGGGCTCGGCCGCGGTGGCCGGCGGTCTGGTCACCGTCGGCACCGGCGGGGACGGCGGCGGTTCGCTGCGCATCCCGGCCGGGTTCACCGGCTTGTTCGGGCTGAAGTGCACGTACGGCCGGATCCCGAAGAGCCCCGAGATGGTCGTCGGATCCCTCACCGCGGTGCTCGGGTGTGTCAGCCGGTCGGTGCGCGACTCCGCCCGGTTCGTCGACGTGACGAACGGGTTCGATCACCGCGACCCGTACAGCCTGGCGCGCATCGACGGTTGGGAAGCAGGGCTCGGGTCGCACGAGCTGCGCGGCAAGCGCGCCGCGATCGTGCCGGATCTCGGCATCGCCGTCGTGCACCCGGAGATCGCGCAGATGGTCGTGACACACGCTGAAGCTCTGGCTCGCGACGCTGGCCTCGAGCTCATCGACGTGCCGGTGAAGCTTCCCGAGCTCGGCTACGAGTGGGCGCTGTCGGGGTTGTCGGAGGTTCTCGCGATGCTCGGCGACCGGTACCCGGACTGCGAACCCGATCTCACCCTCGAGATCGGCTTCGGGCTGAAGGTCGCCACGGAGGTTTACAACCTCGAAGCCCGCGCCCGCATCGAGAACCGTCGCACCGCTATGAACGAGGCGATGGCCGACGTCTTCGACCAGGTCGACTTCGTCTTCGCGGCGACGAATCCCGATGTTGCGTTCGCGGCCGAAGGCCCGCTCCCGACACAGGTGGGCGACCAGCAGGCGGAGCTGGGCAACAACGGCGCGCTGACGATCCCCGCCAACGTGTTCGGCAACCCCGCGTGCTCGATCCCCATCGGCCGCACGCGCGGACTGCCCGTCGGCCTCCAGGTGCTCGGACGCCATTTCGAGGAACCGCTACTGCTCGACCTGGCACTGATCGCCGAGCGGCAGCGCCCGTGGCCCCTCGTCGCGGCGGGCTCGCCCGTCTGAGGCGTCAGCGGATGTACTCGCCCGCGTTCACGAGCAGCGACTGGCCGGTCACCATACGGGCGCGGTCGGATGCGAAGAACACGACCACCTCGGCGACGTCGCCGTCGCTGGGGATCTCGCCGAGCGGCATCTGCGCGGTGATCCCGTTGACGACCGTGTCCGGATCGACGTTCTGCGCTTTCGAGGTCATGTCGACGTACATCTCGACCGGCGGCCCCCACATCCACGACGGGACGACCGTGTTGACGCGGATTCCGTAGGGGCCGAGCTCGCGTGCGAGGTGCGTGACGGCGCCGAGGATCGCGGCCTTGGACGCGCCGTAGGCGGCTTGGGGGAGCTGCGACCAGAACATGGCCTGGCTCCCGATGAACACGACCGAGCCACCATGCTTCTTCATCGACGGGATCACCGCCTGGGTCATCTGCATGGTGCCGAAGAGGTTGATCTCGAGGGCCTGGCGCCAGCTGTCCCAGTCGGCCTCCTCGAGGCCCCCGAAGACGGCGTCGAACGCGGCGCAATTCACGAGCGCGTCGATGGGCCCGAACCGATCGATCGCGGTGTTGGCGAGTCGTGCGCACTGATCGCGGTCGGTGATGTCGGTCACCTCCCACGCGACCCCCGCTCCGGACGGGTCGATCTCGGCGGCCGCCTTCTCGAGGTTCGCCCGGGTGCGAGCGCCGATGGCGACGTTGGCGCCCTCACGCGCGGCCGCGGCTGCGATCTCCCGGCCGAGGCCGGGGCCGACGCCGGACACCACCACCGTCTTGCCGTCGAGGATCATCGGGCGGTCCTTCCTGTCGTAGGTCGGACCGTACCTCGGCGTTCGGGTCCGACCGGGCGCTAAGTTCCGAACGAGCTATCCGCGACCGCAGGGAGTCACGATGAGCACTCCGCCGCCCGAGCCCGCTGTCGAAGTCACCCGCGTCGATACCCGTCGGAGTTGGCCGTTCGTGCTCGCGCTCGGGATCCTGTCGCTCCTGGCCGGCGTCATCACCATTGTGTGGCCCGGCGTCACCGTGCTCGCGCTCGTGATCGTGCTCGGCGTCTTCCTCCTCGTCGCCGGGGGAGGCGAGATCGGCTGGTCCATGGCCGAACGCCACGCCCAGGGGTGGGGGTTCATCCTGTTTCGCGGGATCGTCGACGTGATCACGGGCATCGTCGTGCTGGTGTGGCCGGACGTGACCGCCCTCGTGCTCGCTCTGCTGCTGGCGGCATGGCTGATCGTCTATGCGGCGGCAACGCTCTGGTACGCGTATCAGCATCGTGGTGAGCGCCCGCACACCGGCCACTTCGTCGCCAAGGGCGTCGCAGCGCTCGTTGCCGCGGCCATCACGATCGTGTGGCCGGGGATCACGATCCTCGTCGTCGCACTCGTGATCGGCTTCATGCTTCTGTTCTGGGGCGCGGTCCTCACTCGCTTCGCGTTCGTGTTGCGCCGACAACCTGCAGTGTGAGCCGACGTGCTCTTGTGTCGCTGCTCCTCGTGGCAGCGGGCCTCCTGCTCCCGTTCGCGCTCGTCGGGTTGTGGACCCAGCAGGTGCTGTTGAATCGTGAGCGCTTCACCAACCTCTCGGACGGCCTGCTCGATCGCGCCGCGGTGCGGCGGGGTATCGCCGACGCGGTCCTGACCGACATCGGGCGCACGCAGCCCCTCCCCGCGGCGAGCGAACCTGCGATCACGGCCGGCATCGCCGGCGCGCTCGACACACCGGCGTATCGAGCCGCGTTCACGCAGTCCCTCGGAGGTGTTCACGATCAGCTCACATCGGAGCAAGACACGATCACGCTCGACGTCCAGCCCGGTGTCAACATCGCTCGGTCCCAGAACTCCCAGGTGGCGAGAGCGCTCGGAAGCAGGCAGCTGCCGCCGATCGTCATCGCGCGGAGGAGTGAGGTGCCGATCCTGTGG
>JBKOWN010000158.1:0-11827 GCA_046724435.1 Actinomycetota bacterium | reverse complement strand
CGGGTCTCAGGCACCCGGTGGTCTCCTCGCCGATCGCTCGGCGCCGGCGTGGACGCGGAACGTCCGCGTCGGCGCGAACTCGCCGAGCTTGTGCCCGACCATCGCCTCGGTGATGTACACGGGCACGTGCTTGCGGCCGTCGTGGACCGCGATGGTGTGCCCCACCATCTCAGGTGTGACGGTGGAACGACGCGACCACGTCTTGATGACCCTCCGGTCACCGGAGGAGTTCATGGCCTCGACCTTGATGCGCAGGTGGTCGTCGACGAACGGGCCCTTCTTCAAGCTGCGCGGCATCTCCTACCTCCCCCGGGAACCGCGGCGGCGACGCCGGCGACGGATGATGAGCTTGTCGGACGGCTTGTCCTTGCGGCGCGTGCGGCCTTCCGGTTTGCCCCACGGCGTCACGGGGTGGCGGCCGCCGGAGCTCTTGCCCTCGCCGCCGCCGAGCGGGTGGTCGACCGGGTTCATGGCCACGCCCCGCGTGTGCGGACGGCGACCCTTCCACCGGTTCCTCCCGGCCTTTCCGAGCTGCACGAGCCCCGCTTCGACGTTGCCGACCTGGCCGACGGTGGCGCGACAGTCGATCGCCACCCGGCGCATCTCCGTCGACGGGAGTCGCAGCGTGGCGAAGTTGCCTTCCTTGGCCACCAGCTGCACGGCGGCGCCGGCGCCGCGAGCGAGCTTCCCGCCCGCGCCCGGCTTGAGCTCGATGTTGTGCACGGTCGTGCCGACCGGGATGTAGCGCAACGGAAGGGCGTTCCCGGGCCGGATCTCCGAGCCCTGGCCGCTGCTGAGCAGGTCGCCGACGGCGACGCCGGTCGGGGCGAGGATGTAGCGCTTCTCGCCGTCGCGGTAGTGCAACAGCGCGATCCGCGCGTTGCGGTTCGGGTCGTACTCGACGGCGGCGACCTTCGCCGGCACGCCGTCCTTCGCGCGCTTGAAGTCGATCTCCCGGTACTTCTGCTTGTGCCCGCCGCCGCGGTGGCGCGACGTCATGCGGCCGTAGACGTTGCGACCCGACGACCGCTTCTTCGACTTCGTGAGCGACTTCTCCGGCTTCGCCTTGCTGACCTCGGCGAAGTCCGAGACGGTCTGGAACCGACGGCCCGGGCTGGTCGGCTTGCGCTTGCGAATGGGCATCGTCAGCTCCCGAAGATCTCGATGGAGTCGCCGGCGGCGAGCGACACGATCGCCCGGCGCTGGTCGGACCGCTTGCCCCAGTCGCCCGTACGGCGGTTCCGCTTGCGCTTGCCCTTGCGGTTCACAGTGTTGACGTTGGTGACCTTCACGCTGAAGATGGCCTCGATCGCCTGCTTGATCTCGATCTTGTTGGCGTCGGGCGCGACGAGGAACGTGTACACGTTGGCGTCGTAGGCGGCGTACGACTTCTCCGAGACGACGGGGCGGATGATGATGTCGCGGGGATTGCGCGAGCTCACCGGGCACCCCCGCGGTTGAGGAACGCGTCGAGCGTCGACTGGCTGAAGACGAGCCAATCGCTCACCAGCACGTCGTACGCGTTCAGCTCCTCGGGCAGCACGATGCGGACCCGCGCTCCGAGGTTCCGGAACGATTTCCACGTGGCGACCTCGTGGCGGTCGAGCACGAGAAGCGTGCGCGGGTCGCGCCCGCCGGACTTGCGCAGCCCCAGCTCGTCCAGGATCGCGACCGCGCGCTTCGTGCTGGGCTCGTCGATGCCCCACTCGTCGACGACCATCACGCGCTGGTCGGCAGCGCGGTCGGACAGCGCCGAGCGCAATGCGAGCTTGACCATCTTCTTCGGCGTGCGCTGAGCGTGGCTGCGAGGCAGCGGGCCGTGCGCCACGCCGCCTCCCCGCCATTGCGGCGAACGGATCGAGCCGTGGCGGGCCCGGCCCGTGCCCTTCTGGCGCCAGGGCTTGGCCCCGCCGCCCTTGACCGCGGCACGGGTCTTGGTGCTGTGGGTGCCGGACCGGGCGGCGGCGAGCTGGGCGGTGACGACCTGGTGCAGGACCGACCGGTTCGGCGTGATCCCGAACGTCTCGTCGGGCAGGTCGACGCTTCCCGCTTTCGCGCCGTTCACGGTGGTGACGTCGACCATCATTGGTGCGCTCGCTCTCGGCCGGCGTCGGCCTTCACAGCGTCCCGAACGAACACCACGCTGCCGCTCGGCCCCGGGACGGACCCTCGGAGCAGGAGCAGCCCGCGTTCGGGGTCGCCTTCGACGACCTCGAGGTTGAGCGTGGTGACGCGGCTGTTGCCGTGCTGCCCGGGCATGCCCATGCCCTTGAACACGCGGGACGGCGTGGCACAGGCGCCGATGGCGCCGGGTGCGCGGTGCTTCTTGTGGTTGCCGTGGCTGGCGCCCTGGCCGTGGAAGTTGTGGCGCTTCATCACGCCGGTGAACCCCTTGCCCTTGCTGATGCCGGTGACGTCGACGCGCTCTCCCGCCGCGAACACGTCGGCCGCGAGCACCTGCCCGACCTCGAAGCCCGACAGGTCGTCGACGCGCAGCTCCGCGAGGTGCTTGGTCGGCGGGACGTCGGCGCTCGTCAGGTGCCCGAGCTCGGGCTTGGTGAGCCGGGCCGGCTTGGTGTCGCCGAACGCGAGCTGCACGGCGGCGTAGCCGTCACGCTCCGGGGTCTTGAGCTGGACGACGCGACAGGGCCCGGCCTGGATCACCGTCACCGGCACGATCCGGTTGTCGGCGTCCCAGACCTGTGTCATGCCGAGCTTTCGCCCGAGAATGCCCTTGCTGGCCATGACGTGGGTCCTTCAGCAGTATCAGCTCTGTACTCCGCTTCACGCGAATGGCTCCCCCGGCCCGGTGGCCGGCGGAGCGACTCGGTTGTGCTGCACGGTTCTGCGCCGGAGCGCAGCCTGCGCAGACGTCGGTTGGCGAAGATTTCCGGTCCGTATCGCCGCCGGGTTCACCCCGCCCACACGGCGAAAGCCCAGAAATACTAGCGGCTACAGGGGATTCCGTCGAAGTCGGGCCCGCCGCGCTCCCCGCGTCGGGTCGGAAACTGGACGCCGAGCACGGCCCAGCGCCGGTGCGCGTGTGACGATCAGACCTGCTGGATCTTGATCTCGATGTCGACGCCGGCGGGGAGGTCGAGGCGCTGGAGCGACTCGACGGTCTTCGATGTCGGCTCCACGATGTCGATGAGGCGCTTGTGGATCCGCATCTCGAAGTGCTCGCGGGAGTCCTTGTCGACGTGGGGGGACCGGATCACGGTGAAGCGCCGGATCTCGGTCGGGAGCGGCACCGGCCCGTGGACCTTGGCCTGGGTGCGCACGACCGTCTCGACGATCTTCTTCGTCGACTGGTCGATGATCTCGTGGTCGTAGGCCTTGAGCCGGATCCGGATCTTCTGTCCTCGTGCGTCCGCCACGCTGCGTCCCGTCCGTCCGGCTCGTCGACTACTTGTTGATGTTCGTGACGCGGCCGGCGCCGACCGTGCGGCCGCCCTCGCGGATCGCGAAGCGCAGGCCTTCTTCCATCGCGATGGGGGCGATGAGCTCGACGGTCATCTCGGTGTTGTCGCCCGGCATGACCATCTCGACCCCCTCGGGAAGAGCGATGGAGCCGGTGATGTCCGTCGTGCGGAAGTAGAACTGCGGCCGGTAGTTGGCGAAGAACGGCGTGTGACGGCCGCCCTCGTCCTTGTTCAGGACGTACACCTGGGCCAGGAAGTTCGTGTGGGGCGTGATGCTGTTGGGCTTCGCCAGCACCTGACCGCGCTCGACGTCCTCCTTCTTGGTGCCACGAAGCAACGCGCCGATGTTGTCGCCCGCCCGCCCCTCGTCGAGCAGCTTGCGGAACATCTCCACGCCGGTGCAGACCGTCTTGGTTGTGTCCTTGATCCCGATGATGGCGACCTCGTCGTTCACGTGCACCAGGCCACGCTCGACCCGCCCCGTCACCACGGTGCCTCGCCCGGTGATGGAGAACACGTCCTCGATCGGCATCAGGAACGGCTTGTCGATGTCCCGCGTCGGCTCTGGGATGTGGGTGTCGACCGCCTCCATGAGCTCGACGATCTTCGGGGTCCACGACTCGTCGCCCTCGAGGGCCTTGAGCGCGCTCACCCGCACGATCGGCGTGTCGTCGCCTGGGAACTCGTACTCGTTCAACAGCTCCCGGACCTCGAGCTCCACCAGCTCGAGGATCTCCTCGTCGTCGACCATGTCCGCCTTGTTGAGTGCCACCACGATGGACGGCACCCCCACCTGACGAGCGAGGAGCACGTGCTCCCGCGTCTGCGGCATCGGCCCGTCCGTAGCCGCCACGACCAGGATCGCCCCGTCCATCTGAGCGGCGCCGGTGATCATGTTCTTGATGTAGTCGGCGTGCCCGGGGCAGTCGACGTGCGCGTAGTGGCGGTTCGGCGTCTCGTACTCCACGTGCGCGATCGAGATGGTGATGCCCCGCTCGCGCTCCTCCGGCGCCTTGTCGATCTCGTCGAAGCTCGTGTACGTCGTCGACGGATCCTGGTCGTGCAACACCTTCGTGATCGCCGCGGTCAGCGTCGTCTTCCCGTGGTCGATGTGACCGATCGTCCCAATGTTCAGATGCGGCTTCGTCCGCTCGAACTTCGGCTTCGACATGGGACTACCCCGGCTCCTCTGCTCAGGTGGTTACTCGCCCCGGATGCGGGCGACGATCTCTTGGGCGATGGACTCGGGCACCTGCTGGTACGAGTCGAACTGCATCGTGTACGTCGCTCGACCCTGGGTGCGCGAGCGGAGGTCGGTAGCGTAGCCGAACATCTCCGCCAACGGCACTTGAGCGCGGACGACTTGCGCGTTCCCGCGCTGCTCCATCCCTTCGACCCTGCCCCGACGCGATGACAGGTCGCCGATCACATCGCCCATGTAGTCCTCGGGCGTGACGACCTCGACCGCCATGATCGGCTCCAGGAGCACGGCCTTCGCCTGGCGCGCCGCCTTCTTCAGCGCCATCGATCCCGCGATCTTGAACGCCATCTCGCTCGAGTCGACGTCGTGATACGAACCGCCGGTGAGCGTGGCTCGCACGTCGACGAGCGGATAGCCGGCGATGACGCCACCTTCCATCGCTTGCTGAATGCCGGCGTCGACGGCGCCGATGTACTCGCGCGGGATGTCGCCGCCGGTGACCTTGTCGACGAACTCGTAGCCGCCGCCGGGCCCGGTGGGCTCGAGGTTGATGATCACGTGGCCGTACTGGCCCCGACCGCCCGTCTGGCGCACGTACCGCTCCTCGACCTTCTCGACCGGCACGGTGATGGTCTCGCGGTAAGCGACCTGCGGCTTGCCGACGTTGGCCGAGACGGTGAACTCGCGCATCATCCGGTCGACGAGGACCTCGAGGTGCAGCTCGCCCATCCCCGAGATGATCGTCTGGCCGGTGTCGTCGTCGGTGCGGACCTGGAAGGTGGGGTCCTCCTCGGAGAGCGCGCCGAGGGCCCTGCCGAGCTTGTCCTGGTCGGCCTTCGTCTTGGGCTCGATGGCGACCGAGATCACCGGCTCGGGAAACTCCATCCGCTCGAGCAGCACCGGATGGCTCGGATCGCTGAGCGTGTCGCCCGTGGTCGTGTGCTTCAGCCCGACGGCGGCGACGATGTCGCCGGCGAACACGGCCTGCTTGTCCTCCCGGTGATTGGCGTGCATCTGAAGGAGGCGCCCGACCCGCTCCCTGCGGTTCTTGGTGACGTTCATGATCTGGCCGCCGGAGGGGAGCTTCCCCGAGTACACACGGAAGTACGTGAGCTTGCCGACGTACGGGTCGCTCATGATCTTGAACGCGAGCGCGGAGAACGGCTCGGAGTCGTCCGGGTGCCGCTCCATCTCGTCCTCGGTCTTCGGGTCGTGCCCGGCGACCGGCGGCACCTCGAGCGGGCTCGGAAGGTAGTCGACGATGGCGTCGAGCAGCGGCTGGACCGCCTTGTTCTTGAACGCGCTGCCGCAGAGGACCGGGACGACCTCGCCCGCGATGGTCGCGGCGCGCAGACCGCGCTTGAGGTCCTCGGCGGTGATCTCCTCGTCGCCGACGTACTTCTCGAGGACGGTGTCGTCGTAGTGGGAGACGACGTCGACGAGCTCGTGCCGCCAGTGCTCGGCGTCGGCCTTCAGCTCCTCCGGGATGTCGACCGTCTCGTACTGGTCGCCCATGCCGTCTCCCCACACGTGCGCCTTCATCGCCAGAAGGTCGACGACGCCGCGGAAGTCGTTCTCGCTCCCGACGGGGAGCTGCGTCAAGGCGACGGTGGCCTCGAGCCGGTCGCGGATCATGTCGACGGTGCGGAAGTAGTCGGCACCGACCCGGTCCATCTTGTTGACGAAGCAGATGCGGGGAACCATGTACTTGTCTGCCTGCCGCCAGACCGTCTCGGTCTGCGGCTCGACGCCGGCGACGGCGTCGAACACCGCCACCGCTCCGTCGAGGACGCGGAGCGACCGCTCCACCTCGACCGTGAAGTCGACGTGCCCGGGCGTGTCGAGGATGTTGATCCACGTGTCGCGCCACCTGGTGGTCGTGGCCGCGCTCGTGATCGTGATCCCGCGCTCCTGCTCCTGGGCCATCCAGTCCATGACCGCCGAGCCCTCGTGCACCTCGCCGATCTTGTACGTCCGCCCCGTGTAATAAAGGATCCGCTCCGTCGTCGTCGTCTTCCCGGCGTCGATGTGCGCCATGATCCCGATGTTGCGAATGCGCGCGAGGGGAACCTCCCGGATCACCGGGCCACCCTTGCCCCGAATCTCCTTCGGTTCCGCTGCCATCTCTCTCTATCTCTCTTTCTTCTTCTTTCCTGTCAGAAGCGGGCCGAGCGGCACTTCTGTTCCCGAACCGGCCTTGCCTCGAAGGCGGGCGCCGGAGGTGTAGGGCGGCGCCCGGTGGGTGACGCCGGCGGGGTTCGGCAGCCGAACGCTTAGCGAGGCCGCCGGAGGCGGGTCGGGTGGGCCCCGTCGGCGTCAGCCCGCCGGGTGCCGTCACGCGCTTGCGTCACCATCGGTAGTGCGCGAACGCTCGGTTGCTCTCGGCCATCTTCTGCAGGTCGTCCTTGCGCTTGATCGCGGCGCCGAGCCCGTTGCCTGCGTCCATCAGCTCGGCGGCCAGTCGCTCGGACATGGTCTTCTCGCGACGCTGACGGGCGTACCCGACGATCCACCGGATGGCGAGTGTCGTGGCCCGTCGGGGCCGAACCTCCACCGGGACCTGGTACGTCGCCCCGCCGACCCGGCGGCTCTTCACCTCGAGCACGGGCCGGACGTTCTCCACGGCGCGCTTGACCGTAGCGACCGGCTCGGTGCCGGTCTTGCGCTCGATCTCCGTTAGCGCGTCGTACACGATCCGCTCCGACAACGACCGCTTGCCCCGCTGCAGGAGCTTGTTCACGAGTTGTGTGACGACGACCGACCGGTGCACGGGATCGGGCATGAGGTCACGACGGGGCGCGGAGCCCTTCCGGGGCATCCGTCAGCCCTCCCGCTTCGCGCCGTACCGGCTACGGGCCTGGCGGCGGCCGCCGACGCCGCCGGCATCGAGCGCGCCACGCACGATCTTGTAGCGCACGCCCGGCAGGTCCCGGACCCGGCCGCCGCGCACGAGCACGATCGAGTGCTCCTGGAGGTTGTGTCCGACGCCGGGGATGTAGGCGGTGACCTCCATCCCCGTGGTCAACCGCACCCGGGCGACCTTGCGGAGGGCCGAGTTCGGCTTCTTCGGCGTGTGGGTGAACACGCGCGTGCACACGCCCCGGCGCTGGGGTGAGCCCTTGAGCGCGGGCGACTTCCCCGGCTCGGACTTGGTCCGGCGTCCTTTGCGGACGAGCTGTTGGATCGTGGGCACGCTGATGCTCCGCTTCGAGTGCGCTTCTTGGCGCGAAACAGGGCGATGTTACTCGCCCGTCGCGCCGCCCCCGAGTTGCTCGCCCTCGTTCTCGCCGCCGAAGGACGCGCCGAGCACTTCGGCCCCGCCTTCGGCTGTGCCGTCACCCTCGCCCTCGCCGTCGCCGGCCGGCGAGCTCGTGTCGCGGAGCCAGTCGGCCAGGTCGGCGTCGGACGAGTAGAAGGGCAGCGGCTCGTAGTCGGGCGCGTCGGTCTCGATCTCCCGGTACCGCGGCATACCCGTCCCGGCGGGGATGAGCTTGCCGATGATCACGTTCTCCTTGAGCCCGACCAGCCCGTCCTCGCGGCCCTCGATGGCGGCCTCGGTGAGGACGCGGGTCGTCTCCTGGAACGACGCCGCCGACAGCCATGAGTCGGTTGCGAGCGACGCCTTCGTGATCCCCATGAGCTCGGGGCGGCCCTCGGCGGGCTGCTTGCCCTCCTCGACGAGACGGCGGTTCGTGTCGGCGTAGAGCCGCGCGTCGACCTTCTCGCCGGGCAGGAACGGCGAGTCGCCGGGCTCGGACACCGCAACGCGGCGCAGCATCTGGCGGACGATCACCTCGACATGCTTGTCGTGGATCGAGACGCCCTGTTCCCGGTACACCTTCTGCACCTCGTCGGAGAGGTACTGCTGGGTCTCCCGGATGCCCTTGATCTCGAGGATCTCCTTCGGGTCGAGCGGGGTCTTCTCGTCGCCGACGAGCCGCTCGCCCGCCGCGACCTCCTGGCCGTCGCGAACCGCGAGGTTCGCCCGGCGCGAGACGACGTGCTCCTCCTCGGCTTCGTCGGAGCCGAGCACGGTGATCACCCGCTCGCCCTTCTCGCTGTCGCCGATGCGCACCACGCCCGAGCTCTCGGCCATGACGGCCGCGCCCTTGGGCTTGCGGGCCTCGAACAGCTCGACGACGCGCGGCAGGCCGTGCGTGATGTCCTCGCCGGCGACGCCGCCCGTGTGGAAGGTCCGCATGGTCAGCTGCGTGCCGGGCTCACCGATCGACTGGGCGGCGATGATGCCGATCGCCTCGCCCAGGTCGACCATCGAGCCGGTGGCGAGCATCGTGCCGTAGCAGCGCGAGCACACGCCCTGGAGCGACTCGCAGGTGAGGACCGACCGCACCCGCACGCGATCGACGTTCGGGTCGGTGGCGAGCTGGCGCAGCTCGGGCTCGTCGATCTCGGTGTTGCGCGGGAGCGTGCTCCCGTCCACGAGCTTGACGTCCTCGGCCAGGCACCGGCCCAGCAGCTTCGTCTCGAGGAGACGAAGGTTCTCGGGGTCGCCCTTCACGTCCTCGACCCAGATGCCGCGGTTCGACTCGCAGTCCTCGTCGCGCACGATGAGCTCCTGGGCGACGTCGACGAGCCGGCGCGTCAGGTACCCGGAGTCGGCCGTCCGCAGCGCGGTGTCGGCCAGGCCCTTGCGGGCGCCGTGGGTGGAGATGAAGTACTCGAGGACCGAGAGGCCCTCACGGAAGTTCGACTTGATCGGCCGCGGGATGATCTCGCCGCGCGGGTTGGCCACCAGACCGCGCATACCGGCGATCTGGCGCACCTGCATGACGTTCCCACGTGCGCCCGATCCGACCATCATGTCGATCGGGTTGAACTTCTCGGCCTGCAGCTCCGCCTGCATCGCCTCGCGCACGCGGTCGGTGGCCTCGGTCCAGATCTCGATCTCCTTCTGGCGCCGCTCGTCGTCGGTGATGACACCGCGGTCGAACTGCTGCTCGACCTTGTCGGCCTCGGCCTCGAACCGCTCGAGCAGCGGGACCTTCTCGGCCGGCGTCCGCACGTCGGCGATCGAGATCGTGAGCCCGGCCTGCGTCGAGTAGGCGAAGCCGAGGTCCTTGAGCTTGTCGAGGCTCTCGGCAACGATCGCCCGCGGGTAGCGCTCGACGAGCTCGCTGATGAGCTCGGTGACGTCACGCTTGCGCAGCACACGGTTCACGTACGGGAAGTCGGGCGGGAAGCAGTCGTTGAGCAGCAACCGCCCCAGCGTGGTCTCGACGAGCACCTTGCCGTCGCCGTTGGAGCCGGTGCGGTTGAGCACGACCGCGTCGCGGTGCTCGTCGTCGCGTACGGGGAACCGCTCCTCGGGGAATCGAGCCGCCGGCATCCGCACCTTGATCGGGGCATGGACCGACAGGCCCTGGCCGTCGCCGTCGCCGTCGGGCGCGAACCGCTGCTCGTGGGCGAGGACCGCCTCGTCGAGCGACGCGAACGCCCGGCCCGCGCCGGGGGCGTCGTCGACGATCTCGGTGACGTAGTACTCGCCGATGACGATGTCCTGGTTCGGCACCGCGATGGGTCGTCCGTGCGCGGGCGACAGGATGTTGTGCGACGACAGCATCAGGATCCGCGCCTCGGCCTGCGCCTCGGAGCTGAGCGGCAGGTGCACCGCCATCTGGTCGCCGTCGAAGTCGGCGTTGAACGCCGCGCAGACGAGGGGGTGGATCTGGATCGCCTTGCCCTCGACGAGCACCGGCTCGAACGCCTGGATGCCGAGGCGGTGCAGCGTGGGCGCCCGGTTGAGGAGCACGGGGTGCTCCTTGATGACCTCTTCGAGCACGTCCCACACCTGCGGGCGGGCGCGCTCGACCATCCGCTTGGCGGACTTGATGTTCTGGGCGTACTCGAGGTCGACGAGCCGCTTCATGACGAACGGCTTGAACAGCTCGAGCGCCATCTGCTTCGGCAGACCACACTGCTGGAGCTTCAGCTGCGGGCCGACGACGATCACCGAGCGGCCCGAGTAGTCGACGCGCTTGCCGAGCAGGTTCTGGCGGAACCGGCCCTGCTTGCCCTTGAGCATGTCGGACAGCGACTTGAGCGCGCGGTTGCCGGGCCCGGTGACGGGCCGGCCGCGGCGGCCGTTGTCGAACAGGGCGTCGACCGCCTCCTGCAACATGCGCTTCTCGTTGTTGATGATGATCTCGGGCGCGCCAAGGTCGAGGAGCCGCTTCAGCCGGTTGTTGCGGTTGATGACGCGCCGGTACAGGTCGTTCAGGTCGGACGTCGCGAAGCGGCCGCCGTCGAGCTGCACCATCGGGCGCAGGTCGGGCGGGATGACCGGCACGGCGCGCAGCACCATGCCCATCGGTGAGTTCACCCGGTGGCCGTTGTCGTTCGTGCGGTTGAACGCCGAGATCACCTTCAGCCGCTTGATCGCCTTGGCCTTGCGCTGGCCCTTGGCGACGGCGATGACCTCCTTGAGGCTCAGCTCCTCGAGGTCGAGGTCGAGACGGTCGATGAGGTCCTCGACGGCCTCGGCGCCCATGCCGCCGGCGAAGTACTCCTGGTACCGGTCGACGATCTCGCGCCACACGTGCTCGTCGTCGACGAGCTGCTTGGGCGCCAGGCCTCGGATCGTGTCCCACACGCTCTGGAGGAACTCGCGCTCGGACTCGGCGCGGGTGCGCAGCTCCTCGAAGTCCTTGTCGCGGGCCTTCTGGGACCGCTCGGTGTCGGCCTTGCGGGCGTTGCCGCTCGCCGATGCCTTCTCGTACTCCCGGATCTCGCTCTCGTACTGCTCGTCGCGCTCGCGCAGCCGCAGCTCGAGCTCCTTCTCGACCTCGGCGATCTCGGCGCGGATGTCGGCCTCGAGCTTCGGCAGGTCCTTCTGGCGCTTCTCCTCGTCGACCCAGGTGATCAGGCGAGCCGCGAAGTAGATGACCTTCTCGAGGCTCTTGGGCGCGATGTCGAGCAGGTAGCCGAGGCGGCTCGGGACGCCCTTGAAGTACCAGATGTGCGTGACGGGAGCGGCGAGCTCGATGTGGCCCATCCGCTCGCGACGCACCTTCGAGCGCGTGACCTCGACGCCGCAGCGCTCACAGATGATGCCCTTGAAACGGACGCGCTTGTACTTGCCGCAGTAGCACTCCCAGTCCTTGGTCGGCCCGAAGATCTTCTCGCAGAACAGGCCGTCCTTCTCGGGCTTGAGCGTGCGGTAGTTGATCGTCTCCGGCTTCTTCAC
>JBKOWN010000004.1:0-6583 GCA_046724435.1 Actinomycetota bacterium | reverse complement strand
GTTCACGGCGCTGTCGGCCGACGACTGGGCGGGTTTCATGGTCCCGCACAAGTACATGGGACCGCTGCAGGCGATGTTCTACCCGATGTTCCAGATCGTCGACTACGCAGTTCACGGGTGGGACATCCGCGAGGGCATGCGCGAGTCCCATGCGATGTCGGGTGACGCCGCCGACCTCCTCGTGCCCGTGATCTTCGTGCTCTGGTCGGCGACGGCCGACGTCAGCGCCGTGGATCGGCCGTTCACCATGGGTGTGCGAACGACGGGTCACAACGGCGGCGACATGCGCGCCGACGTGTCTCCCGACGGTGTGCAGTTCGCCCCCAGCACTATCGACGATTGCCCGGCTGTCCTCGAGTTCGACCCGGCGACGCTCGTGCTCACCGGGTACGCGCGTATGAACGGCGGGACCGCCCGGGGTGACGCGGAGTTGGCCGGCAAGTTCCGCGACTTGTTCTTCCCGATCTGATCAGTTGCGGCGCACGATCCCCACGCTGTTCCGGCGGGCCGTCGACGACGCATCGGACCGCGCCTGGCTGTTCGCCGGCGAACGCACGTACACCTACTCGCAGGCGATGGCCCGGATCGGGCGGGCCGCGAGCGGCCTTCGCGCGGCCGGCGTCGATCGGGGAGACCGGGTGCTCGTCACGGCGCGCAGCACGTCCGACTACCTGCTCATCTGGCTCGCGCTCATGGAGGTCGGGGCGGTCCAGGTGCCCGTCAATCCAAAGAGTTCCCGCGCCGAGCTCGCGGGTTTCGTGCAGCAGGCGACGCCGAGGTTGATCGTCACCGATGACGACCTTGCCCCACTCGTCGGAGATGCGCGCCGGGTCGACGTCGGCGAGCTCTTCGACGCCGTGCCGGATGGTCGCGGTCCGGCGAATGTCGACGAACGTGATGTCGCCGTGATGATCCCGACGTCGGGCACGACGGGGCGGTCCAAGCTCGTGATGCAGACGCATCTCGCGTACGTCATGGCGGGGGAGGGCTTCCCGTATTGGCTGCAGCTCACCCGCGACGACAGGTTGATGACGTCGCTCCCGCTGTTCCACCTCAACGCGCCGGCGTATTCGACGTTGGGCTCGGTCGCGGCCAGGGCGAGCCTCGTGGTCCTGCCTGGGTTCTCGGCTCACGACTTCATCCCGGCGGCGCGGCGCAACGGGGCGACCGAGTTCAACGCGATCGGAGCGATGCTCGAGATCCTGATGCGCCAACCGGCGCGGCCGGATGACGCCGACAACCCGATCCGCATCGCTTATACCGGCCCGTCACCGGATCGGGAGCGGCAGCTCGAGATCGAAGCACGCTTCGGCTTCGAGATCGTGTGCGGCTACGCCCTGTCGGAGACGCCCTACGGGTTGGTGTGGCGGCACGGCACCCGTCCGTACGGCTCGCTCGGCTCCGCGCGGCAGCACCCCGTTCTCGGGCACGTCAACGATGCCCGAGTCGTAGAGGATGACCGACCCGTCGCGACCGGCGCGGTCGGCGAGCTCGAGCTGCGCAATCCGGCGATCATGCGCGGCTACTACGAGATGCCCGAGGAGACCGCCGACGTGCTCCTCGACGACGGATGGCTGCGCACCGGCGACCTCGTGCGCGACAACGGCGACGAGACGTACACGTTCGTCGGCCGCAAGAAGGAGGTCATCCGTCGCCGGGGCGAGAACCTCTCACCGGCCGAGGTGGAGGCCGCGCTCGAGCGCCATCCCGACGTGGCCGAGGCCGCCGTCATCGGCGTCCCGTCGGAGGTGTCCGAGGAGGACGTGAAGGCGTTCGTGATCGCGGCGCCGGGGCGATCCGTCGACGCGAAGGAGCTGCACGCGTTCGCCGCGCGGCACCTCGCTCCGTACAAGGTCCCGCGGTACTTCGAGGTAGTGGACGAGCTGCCGCACACGCCCACGGGCCGGCTCGCCAAGCACCGCCTCAGCGTCGAACGCACCGCCGAGGAGGTCGACATTGGCTGACCAGGATCCGCCTGCGCCCGAAGGCCCGGAGTGGTTGCGCACGAGCATCGGGTCGTCGGAGCCCGACCGGATCACGGTCGGCGGCCGAGACCTTCCCGGCGAGCTGATGGGTCGTCTCACCCTGACCGACCTCGCGTTCCTCCTCGTCACCCGCCGTGATCCCACGCCAGGCGAGCGCCGGGTCGTCGACGCGGTGCTCGTCTCCCTCGCGGACCACGGTCTCACACCGAGCGCCCTGGCGGCGCGACTCACGTACACCGGCGCCCCGGAGGCGATCCAGGGCGCGGTCGCGGCCGGGCTCCTCGGTGCGGGCAGCGTGTTCCTCGGACCGACAGGTGACACCGCGTCCTTTCTGGCCAACGCGCTCGCTACGCGTGGGGATAGGGAGGTCGACGACGCGTCGCTGCGACGCATCGCGGAAGCGGCGGTGGAGGAGTGCCGTGGCGCCGGCCGACGTGTGCCCGGGCTCGGCCATCCGGTGCACCGCGACGAGGATCCCCGCGTGCCCCGGTTGTACGAGCTCGCGGCCGAGGAGCAGCTCCTCGGTCCGCACCTGCGGCTCCTCGAGCAGGTGGCCGAGGTGCACGAGGCGGTGACCGGCCGCCGCCTGCCGATCAACGGCGCCGGCGCCGGCGGCGCCGCGCTCGTCGACGCCGGCATCCCGCCGGGGAGCGTGCGCGGCTTCGCGCTCATCGCTCGCACGGCCGGGCTGGTGGCTCAGCTCGCCGAGGAGGCCGAGCATCCGATCGGGCGATTCGTCGCCGACGACGTCGAGCACCGCGCCCGCTACGAGCCGCCGAACGCCGGCGGGTAGATCCCGGCGTCGCGCGACACGAGGTCCCGTCGGCCGGGTAGCTTCCGACCGTGGCGATGCGCGAGTACCTCGCCGAGGAGATCGCTCTCGACTTCTCCGGTGCGATCCTCACGCGACGGGAGGCTCTCCGCCGCCTCGGGCTCCTCGGGTTGACTGCTTCCGGCGCTGCCGCGCTCCTCGCCCCGTGCGGCGGAGACGGAGGCGGCGGCAAGCAGACCGGAAAACGCGCACCATCGACGACGAGTGGCGCGCCCGCCACCGCCGAGGCGGCGACGTTCCGCGGCCCGCAGGGTGAGTTGCAGGGTGCGTGGGCGAAGGCGACGGACCCGAAGGGCGCCGTGCTGGTCATCCACGAGAACCGTGGGCTCACGGATCACATCCGCTCGATCCCGCCCCGGTTCGCACACGACGGGTATTCGGCCCTGGCGATCGACCTCCTGTCCGAGGAAGGGGGCACGGCGGCCGTCGGCGGGGAAGCCGAGGCCACCGCCGCGCTCGGTCAGGCCGCGCCCGAGCGACTGATCGCCGACCTGCGCGCCGGTATCGACGAGCTCGAACGCCGCCAGCGGGACGCCAAGCTCGCTGTGATCGGGTTCTGCTTCGGGGGTGGCTTGACCTGGCAGCTGCTGGCGGCAGGTGAGCCGCGCCTGGCCGCGGCCGCGCCGTTCTACGGACCGGCGCCGGCGAGTCCCGACTTCTCGGGCTCGAAGGCAGCGGTGTTGGCCGTCTACGGCGAGCTCGACAGCCGGGTCAACGCGACGCGCGACGGTGCGGTCGCCGCGCTCGACGCCGCCGGACTGAAGCACGAGGTGCGGACCTTCCCGGGTGCGGACCACGCGTTCTTCAACGACACGGGCCCGCGCTACAACGCCACCGCCGCGGGCGAGGCGTATCAGACGGTCCTGGTCTGGTTCGCCAGATACCTGGCGTGATGCCTTGCCTTCCTCTTGCGGGCCGGCTGGGCCATCGATAGTGTTCGAACACACGTTCCCCCGAGTGAACTCGAGCGAAGGAGAGCCCACATGAGCCCTTCCGTGAAGCCGATCCCCGACGGCTACCCCCAGGTGAGCCCGTCCCTCGTCGTCGACGGCGCCGCGCAGGCCATCGACTTCTACACGCAGGTGCTGGGCGCCACCGAGCGCATGCGCATGGGCGGCCCCGACGGCAAGGTCGGCCACGCCGAGCTGCAGTTCGGTGATTCCGTGGTGATGGTCGCGGACGAGTATCCCGACATGGGTTACGTCGGGCCGAAGAAGATCGGTGGCTCGCCCGTGACGATCGCGGTCTACGTCACCGACGTCGACAAGACCTTCAATGCCGCGATCAAGGCGGGCGCCAAGGAGATCAGGCCGCTCGAGAACCAGTTCTACGGCGACCGGTCCGGTCAGTTCGAGGACCCGTGGGGGCAGCGCTGGAGCGTCGCGACCCACGTCGAGGACGTCCCGCCCGACGAGATGGCGAAGCGAGCGGCGGCCATGGCCGAGGGCGGGTAGCCCTTTGATGCGGGAGTTGCTCGTCGAACTCCCAAAAGCCGAGCTGCACCTGCATATCGAAGGGACACTCGAGCCGGACCTCGCGTTCGCCATGGCGAGGCGCAACCAGGTCGACCTGCCCTACGAAGACGAGGAAGCCCTCCGACGGGCGTACGTGTTCGAGGATCTTCAATCGTTCCTCGATGTCTACTACGCGGCGTGCAGCGTGCTGATCACCGAGCGCGACTTCTACGACCTCACATGGGCGTACCTCGTCCGGGCCGGGCGCCAGGGCGTTCGACACGCCGAGATCTTCTTCGACCCGCAGACGCACACGGATCGCGGCGTTGCCTTCGCGACGGTGGTCGCTGGGATCACCCGCGCGCTCGAGGACGCCCGCCGCGAGCTGAGCATCACGTCCCATCTGATCATGTGCTTCCTGCGTCACCTCAGCACCGAGTCCGCTATGGCGACGCTCGAGGCCGCGCTGCCGCACCGTGACGCGATCGTCGCCGTCGGACTCGACTCGGGCGAACGGGGTAACCCGCCGGAGAAGTTCCGCGCCGTGTTCGACCGCGCGCGAGCCGAGGGCTTCCTCACTGTCGCCCACGCCGGTGAGGAAGGCCCGGCCGAGTACATCTGGCAGGCGCTCGACCTTCTCCACGCGCGGCGAATCGACCACGGGGTCCGTTGCACCGAGGACCATCACCTCGTCGAGCGGCTGGTGGAGGAACAGACGCCGCTCACGGTGTGCCCGTTCTCCAACGTGAAGACCCGCGTCTTCGCGGAGCTGCGCGACCACAACTTCCGCGAGCTGCTCGAACGGGGCCTACTCGTAATGATCAACTCGGACGATCCCGCCTACTTCGGCGGCTATGTCGCCGACAACTACATCGGTACGGCGGAGGTGCTGGGCCTGACCGCCAGCCAGATGGTCCAGGTGGCGCGCAACTCGTTCACGGCGTCGTTCCTCCCCCAGTCGGAGCAGCAACAACACCTCGACGCCATCGACGCGGTGGCGGCAGAGAGCGGCGCGGCCTAGCGCCGCGCGGCAGCGTCCGGAGCCGCCCGGCGACGTCTACGGGGCGGCCCAGGCATCTCTCAGCGGCATCTCAGCCGTCGTCTTCAAACTGCGCGACGACGACTCCAAAGCGCCGCATAGGTGGTGCGTCGCCACAATCAGGAGATCACAGCCATGAACGACGCCGAGGCGGTCCCAATCGTGACGGAGATCATCGAGGGACCCGTCGCGTCGATCGACCGTGTGTACGCCTTCGACCGGATCCGCGACCTGTGCAGGGCGGCACCGCGTGCGGTGCGCCGCGTCCGTTGCCGCCTGGCCTCGCCACCTCAACCCGCTCCCGACTGGAAGGCCGCAGCCGAGGGAACGCTGCTGCTCGACGGCGACCTGATCGTCTGCGCGGGCGTGACCGCGACGACGATGCGAGAAGCGATCGACCTGCTCATGGTGCGGCTCGGCTTTCGGCTGCGCCGGCTGGCCGAGACGAAACGCGATCAGCCGATCGCCAGCCTCCCCGCCAGCGCGGCCTGATCGGTCTGGCTCAAGAGGACCCTGACGGTCAGGTTCCAGTCACCGCGGATGGGAAGGCTGACGCCCGAGGCGGTGTAATGGCCGGGACCGAGGCGGCGGACCGGGATCGCGATCGGGGCGATGCCGCGGCTGGGCAAGCTGGCCGAGACCTGGAACTCGGCGACCTCGCTCAGTCCGCCCGACGGCGGGATCGCGAGCGGTCCACCCTGGGGCGAGAAGGCGAAGAAGTGCAGCTCGTTCGGGCCGGGAGCTCCCGGGATCGCGCTGACGTCAACCCGAACTTCACTCGATTGCAGCGTGACGTCGGTCGAGCCCGAGTTGTTGACGGAGACCGCCGGCGCCGCGTTCACGAGCAGCGCGGCGATCGAGAGTATGACGACGGCGATCACCGCTTCGAGACCGACGTGGCGCCGGAGGTTGCGCATCTCCCAGGCGTCTTCCGCGGCTTCGTCGTCGTCGCTGCCGCCGTTACCGCCACGTTGATTCCCACCGGCGCCCGGAGGAAGAGGGGGACCTCCGGCGGCGACCGGGACGCGGGGCGGGGGCGCGGGGGAAGGGGCCGGGCGCGGTGAACGGAACCTGCGGTTGACGATCTCGCGGCTGAACGCGGCCGTGATGATCAGGACGCCGAACGCGAGGAGCTTGGCCGTGAGGAGCTTGCCGTAGTCGGTGTCGCGAAGGTTGCTGAGCGACCCGAGCTGGCGCCAGGCCTGGAAGGCGCCGCTCACGACGATCACGCTGATCGCTGCCAGCGCGAGTCGCGAATAGCGCGGCACCACCT
>JBKOWN010000072.1:0-13925 GCA_046724435.1 Actinomycetota bacterium | reverse complement strand
GCCCGTGACCATGGCGGTCGACGAGATCAACGCCGGCGGCGGCGTGCTCGGCAAGCCGGTGACCTACACGGTGGCCGACGACGCGACCGATCCGAACGTCGGCAGCGAGGCGCTCGAGGGTCTGCTGGAAGACAGCAAGGTCGACGCGATCATGGGCCCGACCTCGTCGGGGATCACGCTGAACATCCTCGAGGAGGTCCGCCGGCGCGGCGTGCTCGTCTGCTCGGGGTCCAACACGTCGGCGGAGCTGTCGACGACGAACTCACGCGGCTTCTACTTCCGCACCACGCCGTCCGACCGCCTGCAAGGCCCGGCGCTGGGCGAGCTCGTGCTCAAGGAAGGCCGCAAGAAGGTCGGCATCCTCGCGCGGCGAGACACGTACGGCCTCGGCCTGGCGCGCTCGGTGAAGAGGACGCTCGTGCGGGGCCATGCGAAGGTTGTCGCCGACGTCTCCTACGACCCCGACGCCACCGGCTTCGATCGCGAGGTTCAGAAGGTCGTCGACAAGAAGCCCGACGCGGTGATCGCGCTCGGGTTCGAAAGCGACGGAAGCGACATCGTCCGGACGCTGATCGCCAAGGGGCTGTCCCCGCAGCAGTTCCCGATCTACACGGCCGACGGGATGCGCACCAACGCGTTCCCGACCCTCCTCGATCCGAACAACCCCGCCGCCGCGACCGGGATCAAGGGCACGTCGCCCGCGACTCAGCCCGCCGGAGTGCAGCACCCGTTCCTCGACGCCTTCAGCGCGACCGGCATCGATCCGATCTTCTCGTCCTTCTATTACGACTGCACGGTCCTCACTGCGTTGGCGGCCGAGAAGGCGAAGTCTGACGACCCGGCCAAGATGAAGAAGGTCTTCGCCGCGAACACCAAGGGCAAGGAGCAGTGCAAGACGTTCGCCGACTGCAAGCGGCTCATCGATGCGGGCAAGACCATCAGCTACCAGGGCGCGTCCGCGGCGTTCAAACACATGAACAAGTTCGGGAAGTTCGAGCCGAACGCGGGCGTCTACGAGGTGTGGACCTTCGACCAGACCGGCCGCGACGTCACCGCGCCGCCCGACACCCAGATTCGAATCGGCTGACCGCCGCTCAGAGGACGGACGCGACTGCCTGCCACGCGTCGCGGTGACGATTGACGTTCTCGGCGCGCTCCGTCGGGACGATCACGAAGCGGACGCCTCCGGCCGCGATCGCGGCCCCGAGGGCGGGAACGAGGTCCCCGGCCTTCTCGACCCGCTCGGCCGCAAGCCCGTGCATCGATGCCAGTGCGGCGAGGTCGACACCGTGGGGTGTGCCGAACAGCAGCTCGAAGTGCTCGGGCCGCTCGGCCTGCGGGAGGAACGAGAAGATGCCACCGCCGTCGTTGTCGAGCACGACGAACGTCGCGTCGACCCCACGCCCCGCTGCACCCAGGAGGCCGTTGGCATCGTGGAGGAGGCACAGGTCGCCGAGCAGCGCGACCGTCGGTCCGGGTGACACGGCTGCGGCACCCAACACGGTCGAGACAAACCCGTCGATGCCGTTGACGCCCCGGTTGGCGAGAAAGCGGACTCCCGTACGCGGTCGGGCGAACGCTTCGACGTCACGGACCGGCATGCTCGACGCGACGACCAGCGTGGCGCCGTCGGGCAACGCGTCGATGGTGTCGCGCGCGACCCGGCCTTCGAACGGGGTCTCCCACCCGTCCAGGAGGTCGTCGAGCGCGGCGCGGGCCGCGCCCTCGGCTTCTTGCCACGACTGCAGCCACCCGCGGTCACGTCCGGCGACCGGCCCGAGCGCGTCGGCGAGCGCGCCGAGCAGCGGCTCGGGGTCTACGGCGAGGCGCTCGGTGGCACCGCGAGACGGGTCGAGCCACGCCCCGTCGGGGTCGACGAGGAGTTGCGGGACCTCGGGACCGAGCCAGGTGATCAGCGGCTTGCTCGTCGGCGCCGCGCCCAGGCGGAGCACGACGTCGGGGCGGTGCTGCTCGGCGAACCCCGGGCTTCGCAACAGTGCCTCGTACGCGGACACTGCGTTGCGACCCCGGCGGAGACCGGAGATCGGATCGGCGAGCACGGGCCAGCCCGCCGCGGTGGCGACGCGATCGACGGCCGCGGCGGTCACGTCGCTCCCCCATCCGGCGACGATCAACCCGCGAGGTCGGGCCCGAACGGCGCCGGCGACGCGCGTCACGGTCGCCTCGTCGGGCACGCGCGTCGACCGCGTCACAGCCGTCCACGGACGCCCGTCGGCCCGACCGGGTGCGTCGACGAGCGGCGCGCCTGTGGGCACCAACGGCTCGCGGAAGGCGAGGTTGAGGTGCACCGGGCCGGCCGGGGGCCCGACGCTCTCGGCGACGGCGCGCGCGGCGGTCGACCGCCACGAGACGCCCGCGTCCGGGTAGTCCTCGGGCACGCCCACCTCGCAGAACCAGCGGACGGCCCGGCCGTAGAGGTCGAGCTGATCGATGGTCTGGCCGGCGCCGGTGTCGCGCAGCTCCGGCGGGCGGTCGGCGGTGCACACGATCAGCGGGGTGCGGGAGTGGCTCGCCTCGAGCACCCCGGGATGGAAGTTGGCCGCCGCCGTCCCCGAGGTGCACAGCACGAGCGCCGGCGACCCGCTCGCCTTTGCCGTGCCGAGCGCGAAGAACGCCGCCGACCGCTCGTCGTGATGCACGTGGACCCGGATGCGGCCGTCGCCGGCGAGCGCCAGCGCCAGCGGCGCCGAACGAGATCCGGCCGCCAGGCATGCGTCGTGCACGCCGGCCCGGGCCCATTCGTCGACGAGAGTGCGCGCGAAGGCGGTCGTGGCGTCGCGCGTCATGCGAGGATCCTTGCGTGCCGCTCGTTCTGGTACCAGGGTTCACACAGACGGCGGCGTCCTGGGATCCGGTGCTCGCGCAGCTGCCGGCCGACCTCGATGCCGTGGCCGTCGACGTGCCAACCGGGCTCGGCTTCGTGGAGACGGCCGCCGCGATCGGCGAGCGGGAGGGCCGAGCCGTCTACGCGGGCTACTCGATGGGGGGCCGGCTGTGCCTGCGCCTCGCGCTCGACCGCCCCGACCTCGTCCGGGGGCTGGTGCTGCTGAGTGCCTCGCCCGGGATAGCCGACGACGCCGATCGGGCGGCGCGGCGCGAGACCGACGAGAAGCTCGCGCGGGAGGTCGAGCGCGACGGCGTCGACGCGTTCCTCGACCGGTGGTTGCGCCAACCCCTCTTTGCGACCTTGCCTCCTGACGCCGCCGGTCTCGCCGCACGCCGCGCCGCCAACACGGTCGCCACGCTCACGCATGCGTTGCGCGCCTTGGGACCGGGCACGCAAGAGCCACTCTGGGAACGCCTCGCCGATCTCGAGCCGCCCTTCGTGCCGACCGCCGGCGTTCTCGACGAGAAGTACGTCGACATCGCGTTCGAGATGGCCGGGCACGTGGGCCCTGACGTGCACCCGGTCCTGATCGGAGGCGCGGGCCACGCCGCACACCTCGAGAACCCCGACGCGGTGGCGGCGCTGCTGCGGCGCGTCGCTCACGACGTCACCTCGTAGCGGCGGAGCAGAGCCGGATCGGGCTCGACGCGTCGCACGCGCATGTGTCCGTCGAAGGGCACGAGCGGCTCGCGTACGACGTCGCCGCCGGGCATGCGCGCCGTGAGACCACACGCGTACCGCACCTCCGGCAACGCCGCCGCGAGCGCGAGCCCGGCCGCGATCCCGATCGACGTCTCGCGCATGGAGGTGACGAGCGCGGGCACGCCGGCCGCTTCGGCCACTCGCAGCGCGGCCCAAACACCGCCGAGGGGTTGAACTTTGAGCACGACCACGTCGGCAGCGTGGTGCGCGGCGAGGCAGCGGGCGTCGCCGACCGAGCGGACGCACTCGTCGGCGGCGACGGGCACGTCGACCCGACGCCGGAGCCGGGCGAGTTCGTCGAGGGCGGCGACGGGCTGCTCGACGAGCTCGAGGCCGTACGGGGCGAGCCGCCGGATCATCGTCGCGGCCGTGTCGAAGTCCCACGCGCCGTTGGCGTCGATGCGCAGAGCAACGGCGGGGCCGACCGCGTCGCGCACTGCTGCCACGAGGTCGACGTCGTCGCTCGGGTCCATCCGCCCGACCTTGACCTTCACGGCGGGAAAGCCGGCCAGCGCATCGGGAACGACCGGGCTGCTGTCCACGAGCGCGTTGACGGGCACGGTGCCCCGCACGGCCGCCGGCCAATCATCACGCGCCGACTCCTCGGCAGCGCGCCGGGATGCGCCGTCCCCGCAGGCGTAGCCCGGGAGCGGCGACGCCTCGCCCCACCCCGCCGGGCCGGCGACGAGCGTGACGTCCCGATCGCCGATGCGGAGCCGGTGCGCCCTCATGCCGTGACCAACCCGATGCTCAACAACACGGCGACGACGAGCTCGAGTCGCGCGGTTGCGACCAGTGCGGCGACGAGCGACGGCGGGTCGCGCCGGGTCATGACCAGCCGTCCGGGTTGCGCGGCGAGCGGGAGCGCAGCCAGCGCGATCAGCGCCGTCGGGTACAGCACCCCCACGGCGACAACGGCCAGGAACGCGCCCGCCAAGCACGCGACGAACAACCCGCGTGCGGCCGGGGCGCCGATGCGCACCGGGAGCGTGCGTTTGCCCGTCGCCTGGTCGGTGTCGATGTCCCGGATGTTGTTGGCGAGCAAGATGGCGCAGGCGAGCAGTCCAATCGCGATCGCGCCCCACCACGCCGCCGCGGGCACGCGTTCCAGTTGCACGTACGCGGAACCGGCCGTGGCGACGAAGCCGAAGAACACGAGCACGGCGACCTCGCCCAGGCCCGAGTAGCCGTACGGGCGCGGGCCGCCCGTGTACAGCACCGCCGCCCCGATGGCGAGTGCCCCGACGACGAGGAGCCGGAGATCCACCGCGATCGCCAGCGCGAGCCCGACCCCCGCCGCGACGCCGAACGCGAGGGCGGCCGCGTTGCGCACGGCAGGGGGCGCCGCGACCCCCGAGGCGGTGAGTCGGAGTGGACCAGCACGCGTGGTGTCGGTGCCCCGCACGCCGTCGGAATAGTCGTTGGCGTAGTTCACGCCGATCTGGAGCGCGAGTGCCACGACGAGCGCGGCTGCCGCCCGCCACCAGTTCACGGAGTCGGCGTCCGCGTACGCGGCGGCGGTGCCGACGAGCACGGGAGAGATCGCGGCGCCGAGCGTCCGCGGACGTGCGCCCTGCACCCACTCGGCCGCCGTGGTCATCGCGCTTCCCGTTTTGGCGTCGCTGAGGTACGTATACGGGGCCTGAGCGACGCCAAAATCCTCGTCACGGCCGCTTCGGGAACCGGTCGAACTCCGGACGGCGCTTCTCGAGGTACGCCTGCTTGCCCTCCTGAGCCTCCTCGCTCATGTAGTAGAGGAGCGTCGCGTCTCCGGCGAGCTGCTGGATGCCGGCCAGCCCGTCGTCGGCGGCGTTGAAGGACGCCTTCAGCATGCGCAATGCGAGCGGGCTGTGGTCCAGCATCCGCTTGCACCAGGCAACGGTCTCGATCTCGAGCTGCTCGAGGGGCACGACCTTGTTCACGAGGCCCATCTCGAGCGCCTCCTGCGCGCCGTATTGCTCGCACAGGAACCAGACCTCGCGCGCCTTCTTCTGCCCGACGCTGCGGGCGAGAAGGCCCGAGCCATAGCCGCCGTCGAAGGAGCCGACCTTTGGGCCCGTCTGCCCGAAGCGGGCGTTGTCGGCGGCGATGGTCAGGTCGCACACGACGTGCAGGACGTGCCCGCCGCCGATCGCGTACCCGGCGACCATCGCCACGACCGGCTTCGGCAGCCGGCGGATCTGGATCTGGAGGTCGAGGACGTTGAGCCGGCCGACGCCGTCGTCGCCCACATAGCCGTCGTCGCCACGGATGCGCTGGTCGCCGCCGGAGCAGAACGCCTGCGGACCCTCGCCTGTGAGCACGATCACGCCGACGGCAGGATCGCTGCGAGCCCGCTCGAAGGCGTCCTGGAGCTCGAACAGGGTGCGGGGCCGGAACGCGTTCCGCACCTCCGGGCGACTGATCGTGAGCTTGGCGACGCCGTCGGCGACCTCGTAGCGGATGTCGCCGTACTCGGTGTCGGCGGCGGGCTTCCAAGCCAGCGCCGGCTGGATGCTTCGATTCATGGGCGTCTCCACTCTGGGAGCGGTTACTCCTACGAACCGTCACGGTAGCGCCGGGCGGATCGACACGGCGAAGCCGCCGCAGCCCCGCGGCCGGCAGGCGTCGATCGGGAGATCAGCGGCGCCTGTCACGGCGCCAAAGGGAAAAAGGGAGATCAGCCGGCGATCGTGAAGGCGGAGCTCAGGCCGGTGATCTCGAAGACCTTGCGCGCCGAGGGCTTGAGGCCCCGCAGCTCGATGCCACCTCCGCCCTCGCGGGCCCGCTTCAGCGCCCCGACGAACACACCGAGGCCGGTCGAGTCGATGAAATCCATGCCCGAGAGATCGACCACGATCTCGGGGCCGCCCTGCTCGATGAGCCGGTACAGCTCGTCCCGCAGCGCGGGGGCGGTCGCCACGTCGACCTCGCCCTCGACGACGACCGTCGGCGTGCCCGCGTCGTCACGGAGCGAGATCCGGAAGTCCTCGCCTGCGGGCAGGTCAGAGCCGGGGGACACCATGGCGGCCAGACTACCCAGCCACTATCGACGGTGAACGAGCTCGAACCAGACGGCGGTGCCGCTGTCGTTCGAGTGGTAGCCCCATCGATCGGCGAGCGCGTCGACGATCTGCAGTCCGCGGCCATCGACGCGATCGGTGTCGAAGGCCCGCAGCTCGGGCTCGCCGCGACCGACGTCCCGCACTTCGACGCGGGTGCACTCGTCCTCGAGCCGGACCGAGACGCGCGTCTCGGTGCCGGCGTGCCGGTACGCGTTGGTGACGAGCTCGCTGGTCAACAGGAGGACCAGCTCGATGAAGTCGTCAGAGCATCTCCAGCGCCGCAACGCGGCGGCGACGAATCGGCGCGCGCTCGCCGCGCTCGGCGCTACCGACGGGAAGACCGTCGAAAGCTCGTCCGTACCCCTGTCATGCCGCTCGCCGCGGCGCCGGGCGCGGCTCGTCGGCGCCGTCACGCGCTCGCCTCCGACCGCAGCCGCTCCAAGCTCCTGGTGAGCAGACGCGAAACGTGCATCTGACTGACGCCGACGTGCTCGGCGATCTCCGACTGGGTCATGCTCTCGAAGAAGCGAAGCTCGACGATGCGCCGCTCCCGGGCGGGGAGCACGCTCAGCAGCTCGGCGATCTCGGACCGGTGCTCGATGCGCTCGAACTCGGGGTCGTCGTCACCCAGGCACGCGGCGAGCTCGCCGCCCTCGTCGTCCGGTGTCACCGATCCGTCGAGCGAGACGAGCCGGTAGAGCGACCCGGCTTCCATCGCCTCCAGCACCGCCTCCTCGGAGACTCCGGCCCGCTCCGCGACCTCGCCCGGCGTCGGTGAGCGTCCCTTCTCCTGGCCGAGCGCGGAGACAACGCGGCCCAGCTGGAGGTGGAGCTCTTGGACGCGACGCGGCACCCGAACCGCCCATCCGCGGTCCCGGAAGTGCCGCTTCAGCTCGCCGAGGATCGTAGGAGTGGCGAACGTCGAGAACTGGAGCCCCCGATCGGGATCGAAGCGCTCGACCGCCTTGAACAAGCCGACTAGCGCAACCTGGACGAGGTCGTCGCGCGGTTCGCCGCGATTCGCGAAGCGGCCGGCGAGGAAATGCGCCAGCGGCGCGTGCTCCTCGACGAGCTCGTCGCGTACGCGCCGGTCGCCGGTGCGCCGGTACACGCCAAATCGCTCGTCGAGAGCCTGGTCGCTCCCGTCGGCGCGCAGCCGGCCTGTGTCCTGCCCGGGCGCCGGGGCATGCTCGCCCGTTGCGCGCTGCTCCCTCGTGGGACGTTCGCCGAGGTGCACCGTCACCCTGACCCCGCGTCCGAGCGGCCGGCGCGCTTCACGAGCGTGAATCGGACGTCGGCGGCACCGTCGACGATCTCGACGTCGTCCGACACTGCGTCGACGATGAGTTGCGACAGCCGTGGCAGGTGCAATGGCCGCAACGCGCCCTGGCTGCGGGCTGCACCCCCCGTGACCCGGACGACACCGGGCTCGGTGGCAAATCCCACGGTGATAGGCGCTTCGGTGCTCTTGAGCACTGCGTGACACACCTCGTCGACGGCGATTCGGAGGTCGTCGGTCTCGTCGCAGTCGAATCCCGCACGATCGGCGGCATCGGCGGCGACCAGCCGAACCGTCCGCAGGTGGTCGATGGTGGGCGGAACCTGCAGCCGCAGCTCGCACTGGCCCACCACGTCCTCGAATTTGTCGAGCATCATGGACACAGCGGACGAACCCCCAACGCATTCGCGTTGCTCCGCCGAACCTACCCACCACCCCCGGAATCCATGCGGGGCCACGGCTGTCCGGAGGCCCGGCAATTGTGGGGCTTTCACCGTTTTGTCACGAGCGCGACGCTCGGGAGAACATCGACGTCCCGAGGGCCAGACGAGGGGTTCCCGATGCCCGAACAACCTGTCGAGATCCGATTGATCATCCCGGGCAGGCCAGACTTCCTGCGCCTCGCGCGCCTGGCCGCCGCCGATGCGGGCAGCCGTGCCGGCCTGACCTTCGACGAGATCGAGGATCTCCGCATCGCGGTCGACGAGCTCTGCCACTCCGTGATGCGCGCCGACGGCACCGGGTCGGTCGAGCTGGTTTTCGAGCTCGACGACGAAGGGCTCGTCGTCGGCGGAGCGGGACCACCGATCGAGACGGGTGGCGAGTCGAAGCCCAGCGAGTTGTCGCGAACGATCGTCGCCGCCGTCGTCGACGAGTACGAACTCGACCGTGACGGCGACATGCTTCATTTCCGACTGGTCAAGCGCGCCCGGCGTCACTGACATGCCGAGCGACCCGCACGAGCGGGCGGCGCTCTTCGTCGAGTATCGCCGCACAGAGGATCGCCGCGTGCGGGACCGGCTCATCGAGATGAACATCGGGCTGGCCGAAGCGGTGTCGCGGCGCTTCGGAGGGCGCGGCGAACGCCACGACGACCTCCTGCAGGTCGCGTTGGTGGGCCTGCTCAAGTCCGTCGAACGGTTCGACCCGGAGCGCGGCCTCGCGTTCTCGAGCTTCGCGACGCCCACGATCGAAGGCGAGCTGAAGCGACACTTCCGCGACAAGCGCTGGGCGGTGCGCGTGCCGCGCCGGCTCCAGGAGCTCATGCTCGAGGTCAACCAGAGCGTCGCGACCCTTACCCAGCGGTGTGGTCGTTCACCGACGATCCCCGAGATCGCCGCCGACACCAACCTGTCCGGCGAGGACGTGCTGGAAGCGTTGGAGGCCGGTCGGGCGATCGTCGCCGCGCCCATCGAGAACGAGGACCGCGAGGGTGGCGCGAGCGGGGTCGTCGACCGTCACGGCAACGTCGACAGTGGCATCGAGGCGGTGGAGCAACGGATGATCGTGTCGCAACTGCTCGAATCGCTCCCACCCCGGGAGCGCGACATCGTCGTGCTGCGCTTCTACGACGGGCTCACGCAGTCCGAGATCGCCGAGCGGTTCGGCGTGAGCCAGATGCAGATCTCGCGCATCCTCGCGCGCACGCTCGACCGCCTCCGCGCCGGCGCCGGCGACCTGGCCTGAGCGCGCGCGCTAGTCGAGGAGCGCCTCCTTCCACGTCCGGAAGCGCCGGTGCATCTGCCCGTCGGCGCTCATCCCCTCGCCCGAGCCGTCGGGTCGGAGACGGAACGTGTAGCGCTCGGCGAGGTCGTCGGACGCGAGCGCCATGTAGCGGGCGTCGGCGCGCGACGCCGGCCCCGCCCGCCACAGCAGGTACCGCCCGATGCGGCGCTTGTACGCGACGAGCGACACGCCGAAGTCGGCCCCGAGCTCGCGCAGCTCGAGCGGCGCCTCGAGCCATCGCTCGGCCGGGATCAGGTAGTCGCGCTGCGGCAGCGGCGGCAGGTCCTCGGTGTGGTAGTCCACCGCGACGGGCGGACGGTCCTCGGGCGACGTCGCCATTCTGCAATGCTCGCACCCGCATGACCACGGTGCAGGATCTCCCGACGCCGGCGCTGGTCGTCGACATCGCTGCCTTCGAGCACAACCTGGAGGCGATGGCCGCCGCGCTCCCCGGCGCGCGCTGCCGTCCGCACGTGAAGGCACACAAGACGACAGCACTGGCGCGCGAGCAGGCCGCGCGGGGTCACCACACCTTCACCTGCGCGACCCCGAGAGAGATGGAGGGCATGGCGAACGCCGGGCTCGGCGATGACCTGCTCCTCGCGAACGAGGTCGTGGATCCGGACCGGCTGCGCCGCCTCGCCGCGCTCGACGCGCGCGTCACCATCGCCGTGGACTCGGAGGTCACGATCGACGCCGCCGCCCGCGCCGGGCTGGGCGAGGTCGTCATCGATGTGTACGTCGGGATGCCACGCTGCGGCTGCCCTCCGGACCGAGCGGGGCGACTCGCCGACGAGGCTCGGTCCCGAGGCCTGACCGTACGGGGCGTGATGGGCTACGAGGGTCACGTCGTGGGATTGCACGACCGGGCAACCCGCGTCGAGCAGACCGAGACGGCGATGCGCCAGCTCCTCGACGCCCACGCGGACGTCGGCGGCGAGCTCGTCTCGGGCGGCGGGACCGGGACGTTCGACATCAACGCATGGGTCACCGAAATCCAAGCCGGCTCGTACGCGCTCATGGATACGGCGTACGGCCATCTCGACCTGCCGTTCGAGCTCGCGTTGTCGATCGTCGCCACGGTCATCTCCGTGTCGGAAGGCTGGGCCGTCGCCGACTGCGGGCTCAAGGCCCTGGGGATGGACCACGGCGATCCGACGGTCATCGGTCACACCGTGTGGTACTGCTCTGACGAGCACGTCACATTCGGCCCGGGATCACCCGTCGCGGTGGGCGACCGCGTCCGCGTATTGCCCGCACACATCGATCCCACCGTCGCGTACCACGAGCGGATGCATCTTGCGGCCGATGACGAGGTCGTCGACACGTGGGACGTCGACCTCCGGGGCTGGTAGTCAGCCCGAGTCCTCCCGGTCTGTCCGGATACAGTGCCGGGGTGTCGCTCCGCCGACGCCTGTTCCTCGTCTCGCTCGCGTACCTCGTCATCGTCCTCGCGGGCGGGGCGTTGGTGCTGCGCATCACCACACAGCGTGACGACCTCGTCACGCAGCAGAGCGCGCTCGTCGCGTCCGCCCCGTTGGATAACGCGCAGCAAGCCGAGCTCCGCGCGACGCAGAACCGTCTCGAAGACCTTCGAATCCAACTCAACGCGACGATCGGCGTGGTGCTCGGCCTTGCGTTCGCAACGACGCTCGCCGTCGCGCTTCTCATCCGGCGTTCTGTGACCCGTCCGATCGAACGTCTCGCGCGCGGGATTCGGAGCGCGCGCACTGGAAAGGTGGGTGTCATCGCTCCGCAGGGACCGCCAGAGATCGCGGACCTCGCGCGCGACGTCGACGCCATGCGTCTCCAGATGAACCGCGCGCTCTACGACGCGGTGCGTGCCCGCGAGACCATCGAACAGAGCGCGTCGGTGGTGCTCCAGCTCCGGTCCGAGCTGGCGACCGGGGTCGAAGAGCTCCCCGACGGATGGACGGTCGCCGCGCAGCTGCAAGCGGCCGAAGGAGTCGTCGCCGGGGACTGCTACGACGTGATCAACCTGCCCCCGTCTGGGCTCGGCCTAGTGGTCGTCGACATCTCCGGGCACGGAGCGGTGTCGGGGATCCTCGCGTTGCGCTGCAAGGAGCTGCTGCGGGCAGGGCTTCGGGACGGCTTCGAGCCCGGCGAAGCAGTGTTGTGGGCGGCGGAGCAGCTCGACGACCTCGGTGAGGAGACGTTCCTGACCGCCTTCGTCGCCGTCATCGACCTCGAGACCGGCGACGTCAGATACGCGAGTGCCGGCCACCCGCCGGCCCTGTTGTGCTCGCCCTCGCACGCGGTCGAGCTGGGACCGACCGGGCCGATCGTCGGGCTCTTCACCGGGTCGTGGCAGAACGCCTCGGCCGGGCTCGACGCCGGCGACACCCTCGCCGTGTACACCGACGGCCTGGTCGAGGTTCGCAACGCGGCAGGCGACGAGTTCGGGCTCCACCGGCTGACCGATCTCGTGTGCGGCGCGGCGCCGGACGAGGCCGAGGCGATCGTCAAGCGCTGCATCGACGACGTGACTTCCTTTGCGCCCGGCCGACTCCGGGACGACGTCACGATCGCGTTGTTGTGCCGGGGCCCGAGCGACTCGAACGCCTGACGCTGGACCGACTCGACCCCCGCGCCGTACCGTGCTCTTCCATGACCGATGACCTTGCGCTTCTCGACGCGACCGCGCAGGCAGAGCTCGTTCGCAGCGGGCAGCTGTCGCCGGTCGAGCTGGTCGACGCCGCGATCAACCGCATCGAGAAACTCAACCCCGAGCTCAACGCCGTCATCCACCCCCGCTTCGACCAGGCGCGCGACGAGGTCGCGGCGGCGGTGCCCGACGGGTCGTTCGGCGGCGTGCCGACCTTGTTCAAGGACCTCATGTGCGCGGTCGAGGGCGAGCCGTACCACGAGGGCATGCGGTTCCTGAAGGACAACGACTACCGACCGCGCTACACCGACAATCTCGTCCACCGCTTCCGCGAGGCCGGCTTCATCTGCTGCGGCCGCACGAACACTCCCGAGCTGGGCCTCGTGCCTACCACGGAGCCGGTTGCGTACGGCCCCTCGCTCAACCCGTGGGACACGTCGCGCACGCCAGGCGGTTCGAGCGGTGGATCGGCGGTCGCGGTCGCGACCGGGATGGTGCCGGTCGCCCACGCCACCGACGGCGGCGGTTCGATCCGCATCCCCGCCAGTTGCAACGGCCTCGTCGGGCTCAAGCCATCGCGCGGTCGTACCTCGCTGGGGCCCCGCTGGGGCCAGCTGACGGCGATCCTGAACTGCGAGCTGGTGCTGGCGCGTTCGGTGCGCGATACGGCCCGTGTCCTCGACGTGCTGTGGAAGCCCTTCCCGGGCGATCCGGTGATCGCGCCGGCGCCGGCGCGACCGTTCGCCGACGAGGTCGGAGCCGACCCGGGAGCGCTGCGGATCGGCATCCTCACGTCGAACCAGCTCGGCACGCGCGAGGTGCACCCCGACTGTGTCGCCGCCGCCGAGGACGCCGGGCGCCTGCTCGAGTCGCTCGGTCACCGCGTCGAGCCGTCGTACCCCAACGCATTCGAGGACCCGGAGACCCTCGTGCCGTTCACGACGATCTGGACCACGGACACCGCGCACTACCTCGACGACTTCGCCGGACTCGTCGGCAAGGAGATCACGGAAGCGGACGTCGAGCCGCTCACCTGGGCGCTCGCCGAGTCGGGGCGCGCCGTCACCGGCGCCCAGTTCCGCGACGCGGTGCGGGTGATGGAGGAGCTCGGCCGGCGCGGCGCGCGGTGGTGGGACGGGTTCGACCTGCTGCTGACGCCGACGCTCGGCGAGCCGCCGCTGCCCCTGGGCACCCTCGACCCGCAGCCTGACAACCCGCTGCACGGCTACATCCGGGCTGCCGAGTTCGTCCCCTTCACCGTGCAGTTCAACGTGTCCGGGCAGCCGGCTATCTCGGTGCCTCTGTCCTGGAACGACGACGGCTTGCCGATCGGGACGCAGCTCGTCGCCGCCTACGGCCGCGAGGACCTGCTCCTGCGAGTGGCCGCGCAACTCGAGCAGGCTCGGCCCTGGGTCGACCGGCGCCCGCCCGTGCACGCCTGACCGGGCGGCGCCGGTGACCGTCAGGATCGGCGGCGGACAGGGCTTCTACGGCGACACACCCGCCGCCGTGGACGGCCTGCTGGCCGACGGCGTCGACTACCTCTGCCTCGAAGCGCTGGCCGAGCTGACGCTCGCCATCCTCCAGAAGGACCGCCAGCGTGACGAGACGCTCGGCTACACGCGGGACCTTCCGCGGTAC
>JBKOWN010000013.1:0-13220 GCA_046724435.1 Actinomycetota bacterium | reverse complement strand
GATCACCTCGTGGAGGACGGGCGTCTCCACCTCCACGAATCCCCGATCCTCGAGGAACGACCGGAGCGCGTCGACGGTGGCGACCCGCACCTCGAATACGCGCCGCGCTTCCTCGTTCACGATCAGGTCGACGTAGCGCTGGCGGAACCGGGTGTCGACGTCGGCGAGTCCGTGCCACTTGTCGGGGAGCGGCCGGAGCGCCTTCGCCAAGAGCTCGAACGCGGTGACCTTGACGGACAGCTCGCCTTTCTTGGTCTTCAGGACCGTGCCCTCGGCGCCGACCCAGTCGCCGAGGTCGAGGTCGTCGAACTCGGCGTGGCGAAAACCACCGAGCACATCGTTGGACACGAACAGCTGAACCGTCCCCGTGCCGTCGCGCACGGTCGCGAACGTGAGCTTGCCCTGCCGTCGGATGAGCATCAGCCGCCCGGCGACCCGCACGGTGTCGTCGACCTCGGCGCCGGCGTCGATGCCCCCGTACGCGGCGTGCAGCTCGGCCGTCGTGTGGGTCCGCTCGAAGCGCACCGGGTAGGGATCGCGACCCTGCGAGCGGAGGGCGTCGACCTTGGCGAGGCGGCGCGCCCGCTCGTCCTTGAGTTCGCTCAACGGTTCCTCTCGAACACGATCCGGAGCCCGTGGAGGGTGAGCCAGGGCTCATTGTGCTGGATCGTGCGGGAGAACGGCACGATGAGCTCGGCGAGCCCGCCGGTTGCCACGACCGTGCAGTCTCCCAGCTCGGCCTGGAACCGCTCGACGAGCGCGTCGATCTGCCCGGTGAAGCCGTACACCGCACCCGACTGCACCGACTCCATCGTCGACTTGCCGATCACGTTCTTCGGCGGCACGAGCTCGACGCGGCGGAGAGCGGCGGCCCGCTCGAACAGGGCGTCCATCGAGATCTCGATGCCGGGGAAGATCGCGCCGCCGAGGTACTCGCCCTTCTCGCTGATCGCCTCGATGGTGTTGGCGGTGCCGAAGTCGACGACGATCGACGGCCCGCCGTACAGGTCGTACGCCGCCACCGCGTTCGCGATGCGGTCGGGCCCGACCTCCTTGGGGTTGTCGTACAGGATCGGCATGCCGCTGCGGACGCCCGGCTCGACGACCAACGCCTCGAACCCGAAGTAGCGGCGGGTCATGAGCCGAAGTGCCGCCGTCACCCTTGGAACGCCGGACGCGATCGCCACGCCCGTCACCTGAGCGTCGAACGAGAAGCCGTGGAAGCCGAGGAACTGCTGGATCATCAACGCCAGCTCGTCCTCGGTGCGGTCGGCGACGGTCGCGATTCGCCAGTGGTCGGCCAGCTCGTGATCGGCGAACAGGCCGATGACCGTCTGGGTGTTACCGGCGTCGATCGCGAGGAGCACGCGTCAGTCCTCGCCTTCGACGTCGAGGCCGAGGTCGAGCGCCGGCGCCGATTGCGTGATGGCGCTGGTGGAGATCAGGTCCGGACCGGCCGCCGCGTACTCGGCCACAGTCTCGAGCGTCACCCGGCCGGACACCTCGACGAGGACGCCCGGACGGCTGCTCTTGCGGACGAGCGCCACGCACTTCTTCACCTGCGCAGGCGTCATGTTGTCGAGCATCACGATGCCGGCCCCGGCTTCGACCGCCTCCGCCACCTGCTCGGGCCGTTCGCACTCGACCTCGACGGTGCGGCCCGGCCAGCGGTCGCTCGCCGCCTGCACGGACTTCTCGATGCCCAGCCCGACGAGGTGGTTGTCCTTGATCAGGAGCGCGTCCGACAGGGACGCCCGGTGGTTGTGCCCGCCGCCGGCGCGGACCGCCGCCTTCTCGAGCGCGCGCAGCCCCGGAAGCGTCTTGCGGGTGTCGAGAACCCGCACCCGGCCGCCGGCGGCCTGGACGAAGGCGCGCGTGAGGGTGGCGACGCCCGCAAGGTGACAGAGGAAGTTGAGCGCGGTGCGCTCGCCGCTCAGGATCGATCGCAACCGCCCGAAGACCCGGCCGAGCTCGTGGCCGGCGGCGACCGGGTCGCCGTCCTGCAGTCGCCATGTCACGGTGACGTCGGGATCGAGCTGCCGGTACACCTCGTCCACCGCCTGAGTCCCTGCCAGCACCCCCTGCTGACGGGCGACGAAGCGGCCGGTGCCGAGCGCGACCTCGGGGATGATCGCCTGCGACGTGAGGTCGCCGAGCACGCCCAGGTCCTCGTCGAGAGCGACGGCGACGGCTTCGCGCATGGGACCGACGGCGGGGGCTGCGTCGCTCACCGCGCCGCCGGCTCCTGTGCGGGGAGGGTCACGAAGCGCGGTTGCGTGGCCGCGCCGAACACGAACCTGCCGAGAAACTCGGATGAAGCGTCGGGGAAGTCGAGGCGGGTGTGCGTGCCACGCGACTCGGTGCGCGCTCGTGCGGCGTCGACGAGCGCGGTGCTCACCGTGACCAGGTTGCGGACTTCGGGGTCGGCCGCGCCGGCCATGGCCGCGAGTTGCGCGGCCGCGCGCTCGAGGCTGGCGGCGTCACGGAGTACGCCCGCTTCGCGGGTCATGAGCCGCTGGAGGTCCACCCGCTCCACGCCCCGTTGGGTCAGGAACCGATGCGCCGCGCCTGGTTTCCGATCCAACGCGGGAGCGGAGGAGGGGTACGGCTCGATGCCGCGGAGCACGCCGTTCTCGTCGGGCATGTCCTTTCCGCTCGCGATGGCGTCGATCGCGCGGCGCGCGAACACGAGCCCGTCGAGCAGCGAGTTCGACGCCAGCCGGTTCGCGCCGTGCACGCCCGAGCAGGCGGCTTCGCCGCACGCCCACAACCCGGGCAGGACGGTCGCCCCGTCGAGGTCGGTGCAGACGCCTCCGCAGAGGTAATGCGCAGCGGGCGCGACGGGGAGCCAATCGCGGCGTGGGTCGAGGCCGACGGCGCGGGACGCGTGGAAGATCGTCGGGAAGCGCATCTCGAACCCGTCGATCGACGTCGCGTCCAGCCACAGGTGGTCGGTGCCCTGATCCCGAAGTCGCCGCGTGATGGCCCGCGCGACGACGTCGCGTGGCGCAAGATCGCCGAGCGGGTGCTCGTCTGCCATGAACGCCCGCCCGTCCCGGTCGCGCAACACGGCGCCCTCGCCCCGCATTGCCTCGGACAGCAATGGACGGGGCATGGCGGGGTGGTGGAGCGCGGTCGGGTGGAACTGCATGAACTCGACGTCGGCGACGGCCACGCCGGCGCGCCGGGCCATGGCGATGCCGTCGCCGGTCGACAGCGCCGGGTTGGTCGTCACGGCGAAGCACTGCCCGGCGCCGCCGGTGGCGACCATCGTGTGCCGGGCCCGGAACTCGCTCTCCGTGCCGTCGGGCGCCCGCGCCGTCACGCCCGCGGCCCGTCCCGCCTCGACGAGGAAGTCGAGCGCGAGCCAGCCCTCGCGCACGTCCGCCGTTGTCGCTTCGACCGCGGCGACGAGCGCCCGCTCGATCTCGGCGCCGGTGGCGTCACCGCCGGCGTGCAGCACGCGGGCGGCCGAGTGGCCTCCTCCGCGCGCCAGCGCGAGCCCGGCTGCCTCGCCGTTGCCCGTCTGGTCGAAGACCGCGCCCATTGCGATGAGCTCACGGACGCGCTCGGGGCCTTCGGTGACGAGCACCCGCACCGCGTCCAGGTCGCAGAGACCAGCGCCGGCCGCGATCGTGTCGGAGAGGTGCAGCTCCGGCGAGTCGTCGGGACGGCCGTCGAGAGCAGCGGCGACGCCGCCCTGCGCGTAGCGCGTCGCGGAGTGTGCGAGCTCGCCCTTCGTGAGCACGATCACCGACCAGCCCGCACGTGCGGCATGGACGGCTCCCGACAAGCCGGCGATCCCACTGCCGAGCACCAGCAGGTCGAACATCGGCCCAGCCTACTGATCGGTAGTTCTCATCGGTCGCTGTCTTGGCCGCCGTCGCAAGCTCCGGCTCTGCGGCAACGGTCGGCAAAGCCGCCGTTGCCGCGGCCGCCTCCGCGCTCACGGCGCGAGCTCGTGCAACTCTCGGTCGAGTTCCTGGAACTCTGCGTCGGTGGGACGGTTGCGCGAGTCGACGTGCACGATCTTCGGCGCGTACGACTCGAGCTCTTCCTCGTCGTACTGGGCGTAGCTGATCACGATCACGCGGTCTCCCGTGTGCACGAGGCGGGCGGCGGCGCCGTTGAGGATTACGTCGCCCGGACCGCCGGAGATCGCGTAGGTCTCGAAGCGGGCGCCGTTGTCGAGATCGAGCACGTGCACCTGCTCGTGCTCGAGCACGTCGGCGGCCTGCATAAGTCGCGGGTCGAGCGTGATCGACCCCACGTAGTCGAGATCGGCGCCCGTGACCGTGGCCCGGTGGATCTTGGACTTCATCATCGTTCGGCGCATCAGCTCGTGCTCTCCTGTTCGGCGAGTGTGATGACGCCGAGGTCGGTCGACACCTCGACGCCGGCGATCTGCATGGTGACGTTGTCGATCAGACGTGCACTGCCGACGGCAGCCGCCACCGCGACGACGACCTCGCCGTCGACGGTGGTGAGGTGCGCCAGGTCGGACGCCCGTCGGACCTCGGCGTACTCGAGGTCGAGGCCGTGGCGCGCGGCTTCGGCCTGCACGACGGCGCGGACGTGTCCGGGGTCGCGCTCGCCGTCCTCGACGGCCGCGGCGGCGGCCCGCAGCGAGGCGAAGATGCCGGTCGCGCGCTCGCGCTCGGCGGCCGTCAGGTACGCGTTCCGGCTCGACATCGCGACACCGTCGGGCTCGCGGACGAGCGGGCAGCCGACGACCTCGACGGGCAGGTCGAGATCGGCGGTCATGCGCCGCACGACGGCGACCTGCTGGAAGTCCTTGCGGCCGAAGTAGGCGGTGCACGGGCCCACGATCGAGAACAGCTTGGCGACGACCGTGGTCACGCCGTCGAAGTGAGTCGGGCGGGCGGCGCCGCACAACCCCTCGGTGAGGCCGGCGACGTGGACGGTCGTGACGGTGGGCTCGGGATACATCTCCGGGACGCTCGGCACGAAGAGCACGTCGACGCCCTCCACCTCGGCGGCGACCGTATCGGCGACGAGGTCGCGCGGGTAGGCGGCGAGGTCCTCGTTCTCCGCGAACTGCAGCGGGTTCACGAAGATCGTGGTGACGATGAGATCGTGGCTGGCGCGCGCCGCGCGCATGAGCGACCGATGACCTTCGTGGAAGAAGCCCATGGTCGGCACGAGCCCGACGGTCTGACCCGCCCGACGGGCAACGTCGCACCGATCGCGCAGCTCGGCGATGCGCTCCACAACGATCATGCGAGCGTCTCCTCGCGCGCGTCTGCCTCGGCGTCCGTGTCCCGCCCGCCGGCACGCTGACGCGCGAGCCGTTGTGCTTCGCGCACGAGCGCCTCGTACGCCTCGCGCTCGTCGTCCGGTAGGGCGTCCACGTGCCGGGCGACCGTCTCGTCGTCGCCGCGCGCGACCGGGCCAGTGAACGCGCCCGCGGGACCGAGGTCGTCGACGTTCTCGACCGTCCCCCGCACCAGCGAGAGGAACGCCTCGAACGGCACGCCTGCGTGCGTGGCCAGTCGCTCGACCTGGCCGAGCAGCGCCACGAGGTGGTTCGACGCCACACACGCAGCCGCGTGGTACAGGATGCGATCGGCGGCGTCGACGCGGAACGGCTGCATGCCGAGCGTGAGCGCGATCCTCTCGACCCGCGGCGACCCGTCGACCGCGCACCACGCACCCGCGAGCCGACGCCGCCCGACGTCGGCCGAAGGCAGCGATTGGAGCGGGTGCAGGGACCCGACCTCGACGTCCCGGCGCCGGAGCAGCACTCCGTCGAGCTCGTGCAGGGTCGACGCGCCCGAGAGGTGGACGACGAGCGCGCCGGGACGAAGCGCGGGCGCGAGCTCGACGGCCGTTCCGGCGATGGCGGAGTCGGGAGTGGCGACGATCACGACGTCGGCCTCCCGACCGGCGTCGGCGACCTCGACCGCCGGTGCGGCGAGACGTGCGGCCACCGCTCGCGTCGAGGGGGCGTCGGGCGTCCTCCCCGCGACCGCGACCGGCCGCCACCCGCGCCCGGCAAGCGCGAGGGCGACAGCGGTGCCGGCTCGGCCGGGCCCGACGAGCGCGAACCCCCGGGACGGACTGGTTGCGTCCACGTTGCGCAGCCTTTCGTTCCGGTCCCGTCGCCGGGTACCGGACTACTGGGTCTGTGGCAGCGCCAACTCTACTTCGGTGCGACGCACCCCCGCCTCACCCGGCGGCACCCACGGCGCGAGCATCGGGTCGAGGTCGGCGAGGGGCACCATCACGAAGGCCCGCTCGTACAGGCGAGGATGGGGAACGACCAGGTCGGGCTCGTCGACCTCGTCGTCGCCGACGAGGAGGACGTCGACATCCAGCGGGCGGGGGCCCCACCGCTCGCCGGGGACCCGCCCACCCGCGTCCTCCAGCCGCTTGGCGATCTCGAGCAGTTCGCGAGCCGTGCGATCCGTCTCCACGGCGACGACGGCGTTGAGGTACTCCGGCTGCTCGGGCCCGCCGACCGGTTCCGTCTCGTAGACGGGCGACACGGCCACGACCGTGACGCCGTCGGCAGCGGCGAGACCATCGACCGCCGCCTGCAGGGCGGACGCCCGGTCGCCCACGTTGGAGCCGAGACCGAGGTGCGCGCGCCGCACGGGGGGACGGCCGCGGGCGCCGATCCCGTAGCGGCTGGCGAAGGTGTCGGCATCGAAGTGGGCGAGGTCGTCCCGGATGCGAATGCGCAGGTCCTCGGCGGCCTCGACATCGGACCCGACCGGGATGGCGCGCACGACGGTTCCCTGCGCGCGGTCACGAATGCGCACGACCATCGAGGCGCCGTCGTCGTTGACGGTCGAGTCTCGACCCACTTCGACCGCCTCGATCCCGACCACGAACCGTTCCGCGGCGCGCACGGCTACCGCTCGACGCGCACGGCGACGTGATCGACCATCGCCCGCACCGGCGGGTGCAGCTTCCGGACCGTCACGGTGGCGGCCTTCACGCGGGGGTCGGCGCCGCACACCTCGGCGATGCGCGTCGCCAGCCGCTCGAGCAGGTGGTGCCGCTCGGACTTCACGACTCGGCTGACCGCCTCGGAGACGGCCGAGTAGTCGACGGTGTCGTCGAGATGGTCGCTCTCGCCCGCCGCCGCCAGATCGACGTCGAGCTCCACGTCCACCTCGAAGGGCTGCGGACGGCCCTGCTCCTCGGGGAGCACGCCGTGGACACCGAGCTCACGAAGACCGGCGATGAGGATCTTGTCCATCGTGCTTACTTACCCGATCGACGCGACCGCCGTGCGATCAAGCCTTCGCCTTCTTGCCACGAACCGATGCAGCCTTCTTCGCCTGGCCCACCGCCTCGGCCTTCGCGCCCTTCGACTTCGACCTCGCCTTCGCCGCTTTCGGCGCCGCGGCATCCGACTCCACCGGGGACGCGAGCGGCTCGGGTGCCGGACGCGGGTACCGGAAGAGCTCCTCGTTCACCGTCACGGCGACGATCTCCCGCCCGACGGAGCCGAGCTGGCGACCCGTCAGCTTCTCCAGCACCACGATGGCGTGCGGACCCTCGTGCACGAGCCCGGTATAGAGGAGAAAGCCGGCGACGACGCCGAGCAACCGGTCGCCGAACTCCTCGTGGTGCATCAGCACCCGCTCCGACGGGTTGCCGAGCCACCCGCCGAGCGTCGTGTACACCTCGTTGAGCCGTTCGCCGAGCTCGTCGTGCCGGCCCAACGGCACGTGCTCGTAGGCAAGGCCGGCCTCCTCGTATGCGTGCAGGTTGTGCGGCGAGTCCAGGAGCGACAGCACGTGCGTGAAGCCGTGGCCGGCGAGCCACAACAGCTCCTCCTGACGGCGAACCTTGCGGTGATTGCGGGCGAAGCCGCCGGGACGCTCGGACACCGCCAGCCGGCCCGTGATTACCCACGTGAAATAGCGAGGCTCGAGCCCCTGGGCCCACCGCCCCTTCACGCCGCGCCCGCATCCGCCGAATGGAGCGCGTCCAGGAGGCGAACGGCGCGCACGGCCGGCAACACGTCGTGGACGCGCACGATCGACGCGCCGCGCTCGAGCGCCCAGACCACGGTCGCCAGCGTCCCCTCCTCGCGCTCGTCGACCGGCAGGTCACCGGAGGCGGCGCCGGCGCGCGCCAGCACCTTCCCGACGAAGGTCTTCCGCGACGTACCGACCAGCACCGGCACACCGACCCGCTCGGCCAGCGCCGGCAAGCACGCGAGCAACTGGAGATTGTGCTCGACCGTCTTGCCGAATCCGATGCCCGGGTCGGCAGCGAGCGCACCCTCTGCGACTCCGGCCACCCGTGCGGTCTCGACCCGTTCGGACAGGAACTCCCCGACCTCGGCGACGACGTCGTCGTAGCGCGGGTCGGCCTGCATCGTGCGCGGCTCGCCCTGCATGTGCATGACGACGTAACCCGCGGCGGCCCCCGCGATGACGCCGAGCATCTGCTGGTCATGCCGGCCAGCGGAGACGTCGTTGACGACCGTGGCGCCGGCGTCGAGCGCGGCCCGCGCGACCACGGCCTTCGTGGTGTCGACGCTCACCGGGACGGTCGTGGCCGCGGCGAGGCGCTCGATGACTGGGACCACCCGGCGCAGCTCTTCGTCGGCCGGCACGGGCGCAGAACCGGGGCGGGTCGACTCACCGCCGACGTCGAGGACGTCGGCTCCCTGCTCGGCGAGCTCGATCCCGTGCGCGACGGCGGCGTCGGGGTCCAGAAAGCGGCCGCCGTCCGAGAACGAATCGGGTGTGACGTTGACGATCCCCATGACCGCCGCTCGCGCGCCGCACACTCGATCCCACTCGAACATCCATCTGCAGCGTACCGGCGGTTCTCGCAACCCGCCTTTGCTTGTGTCGCCGTCGCAAGCTCCGGCTTTGCGGCGGCGGTCGCAAAGCCGCCGTCGCCGCGGAGCGCCTAAATGTCCCCTTGCGCACCCATCGCGGCGGTCGTCAGCCTCCGCGGCCCGTCTGGCCGATGAAGCTCATGGCCTCGGCCCGGGTGGCGGGGTTGTCCTTGAACATCCCGCGCACCGCCGACGTGACGGTCAGCGACCCCGGCTTCTTCACCCCGCGCATCGTCATGCACAGGTGCTCGGCCTCGATGACGACGAACACGTGGGGTGTCAGGATGTCGACGAGCGCGTCGGCGATCTCGGTGGTGAGCCGCTCCTGGACCTGCGGCCGCTTGGCGAACCCGTCGACCATGCGCGCCAGCTTCGACAGACCCGTGATCCGCCCGTCCGTGTCGGGGATGTACGCGACGTGCGCGCGCCCGTGGAACGGGACGAGATGGTGCTCGCAGTAGCTGGTGATCGGGATGTCGCGGACCATCACCATCTCGTCGTGGTCGGCCTCGAACGTGGTGACGACGTGCTGACGTGGGTCCTCGCGCAGCCCGCTGAAGATCTCCTCGTACATGTCGGCGATCCGCCGCGGCGTGTAGCGGAGCCCGTCCCGTTCCGGGTCCTCGCCGATCGCCTCGAGGATCTCCCGGACGGCGCGCTCGATGCGCGGCTTGTCGAACTCCCTCGGCTCCTCGTCGGAGGGGACGGCGCGGATGCTGTCGCTCACTCTTGCGCCTTCGGGGTGCGCGCCGGCGGGTGGTGGTCGGTGGCGGCAGCCGATGCGGCGCGCCCGGCGCCGTCGGATCGCGTGCCGTCCCACGGACGCACGTCGGCGAAGACCTGCTGTACGCGGTCGGTCTCGAGGGTCTCGTGCTCGATCAGGTCGGACGCCAGACGGTCGAGCACGGCCCGGTTGGTCTCGAGGATGTGGCGCGACGCGCTGTGGGCGGACTCGATCAGCCGCCGTACCTCGGCGTCGATGCTCGCCGCCACCTCGTCCGAGTAATCGGGAGTGGAACCGAGGTCACGGCCGAGGAACACCTCGCCCTGCGGCTGTCCGAAGCGCATCGGGCCGAGCGACTCGCTCATGCCGTACTCGGTGACCATCTGGCGGGCGACGGTGGTCGCCCGCTCGATGTCGTTCGCGGCGCCGGTGGTCGGATCGGCGAAGATCATCTCCTCGGCGGCACGGCCCCCGAGGAGCATGGTCAGCTGGGCGGTCAGCTCGCTGCGGGCGACGAGGAACTTGTCCTCCATCGGGAGAGTGAGCGTGTACCCGAGGGCGCGACCCCGGGGGATGATCGACACCTTGTGCACGGGATCCGTCTTCGGCAACGCGTGCGCGACCAGCGCGTGCCCGCCTTCGTGGTACGCGATGACGCGCTTCTCGCTGTCCGAGATGAGCCGGCTGCGCCGCTCGGGCCCCGCCATCACCCGGTCGATCGCCTCCTCCAACTGCGGCATGCCGACGAGCCGCAGGTCGCGACGCGCCGCGAGCAGGGCGGCCTCGTTCTCGAGATTGGCCAGGTCGGCGCCGGTGAAGCCGGGCGTCCGGCGCGCGATCACGTCGAGGTCGACGCCGTCGGCGAGCGGCTTGCCTCGCGCGTGCACCCGCAGGATCGCCTTGCGGCCCTCGAGGTCAGGGCGGTCGACGACGATCTGACGGTCGAAGCGCCCCGGGCGCAGCAGCGCCGGGTCGAGGATGTCGGGTCGGTTCGTCGCCGCGATGAGGATCACGCCGACCTTCTGGTCGAAGCCGTCCATCTCTACCAGCAGCTGGTTCAGGGTCTGCTCGCGCTCGTCGTGTCCGCCGCCGAGCCCGGCGCCACGATGACGGCCGACGGCGTCGATCTCGTCGACGAACACGATCGCGGGCGCGGCCGACTTCGCCTGCTCGAACAGGTCTCGCACCCGCGATGCCCCGACGCCGACGAACATCTCGACGAAGTCGGAGCCGCTGATCGAGAAGAACGGCACGCCCGCCTCGCCCGCCACCGCCTTGGCCAGCAGCGTCTTGCCCGTCCCGGGCGGCCCGAAGAGCAGCGCGCCCTTCGGGATCTTCGCCCCGATGTCCTGGAACTTCGCCGGCGCCTCGAGGAACTCCTTGATCTCCTGGAGCTCCTCCACCGCCTCGTCGAGCCCGGCGACGTCGGCGAACGTCGTGTGGGGCTCGTCCTTGTTCAGCGCCTTGGCCCGCGACTTCCCGAACCCCATGAGGCGACCGCCGCCCTGCACGCGGCTCAGCACGAAGAACACGATGCCGATGAGCAGGATGAACGGCAGCCAGCCGAGCAGGAGGCCGAGCCAGGGGCTGTCCTTCTGACTGTCGACCTCGAACTTCGCGTTGGAAGCGACGATGTTCGTGGTCAGCTGTTCGGTGTAGCGCTCCGGGAACTTCACCGCGTAGTTCGTCCCGTCGGTGAGCGTCCCGTGCACCTCGTGGTCCTTGTCGAGCAGCGTCGCCGACGAGACCTTGCCCTCGCTGAGCTGCGCTTGGTACCGGCTGAGGGAGAGCTGGGTCCGCGAGGGGCTCGTATCGATGAACTGCCACGCCACGAAGGCGAGCACGACGCCGACGGCGAGATAGATGAGGAAGCTGCGGCGAAGCTTGGTCACGGGCACTCCCGACGAGAACGCGGGCCAGGGTACTGCCCTGTTGACGTCACCCGGTCAGCGCGCCGATGAACTCGTAGACGGCGGGCAGGTTGCGGTACCGCTCGCCGACGTCGAGCCCGTAGCCGACCACGAAGTCGGGTGGGATCCGGAACCCGACGTAGCGCAGGTCGAGATCGTTGCGCTGGAGCCCTTCCTTCACGAGCAGCGCGCAGACCTCGAGCGACGCCGGCCCGCGCGCAGCGAGGTTCTTCCGCAGGTACGCCAGCGTGAGGCCGGAGTCGACGATGTCCTCGACGATCAGGACGTGGCGGCCGCTGAGGTCGATCTCGAGGTCCTTCTCGATGCGGACGACGCCGCTCGTGCGGGTGGCCGACCCGTAGGACGACACCGCCATGAAGTCGAACTCGACCGGCAGGTCGATGGAGCGGGACAGGTCGCTCATGAACACGAACGCGCCCTTGAGCACCCCGACGAGCAGAGGAGGATGGTCGGCGTAGTCGGACGTGATCTCCTTGCCGAGCTCGGCGACGCGCTGTTGGAGCTCCTCGGCGCCGACCACCACCCGCCCGAGATGCGCGTCCTCCACCGGCTCCCCTGTCCTGCCTCGCCCCATGAGCTCGCCGGTCACGCTAGCGAGTTCTCACGGCGTGCAACACGCCGCTGCTGCGACGCACCCTGCGGCCGCCGGCGAGGTCGACCGCCCGCCGTTCGCCGCGCGCAACGGCGAGCACGGCGTCGACCTCGTCCAGCGCCGGTGGTGGCGGGCCGAGCCAGCACCGGACCGCCCGCCGGGCCAGCGGGTCGGGCAGTGCGACGAGGTCGCGCCCCCCCGCCTCGCCCTCGCCGGGCCAGGCGGCACGCGCGAGCGCGTCGAGGAAGTCGGACTCGGCTCGCAACACGTCGGCCTGGCGGGTGAGCAGGGGCGTCAGGTCGCGGCCGGCGCCTCGTTCCAGCAGCGGGAGCACCTCGTGACGGATCCAGTTGCGCCGGAAGGTCACGTCGTCGTTCGACGGGTCCTCCCACGGCACGAGCCGGCGGCGGGCGCATTCTGCGCGCACGTCGGCCCGCCGCGCGCCGAGGAGCGGCCGCACGACGCGGCCTCGGCGGGCTGGCATGCCCGCCAGCCCGGCCGAGCCACTCCCGCGCAGGAGGTTGAGCAAGACCGTCTCGGCCTGGTCATCGGCGGTGTGCGCCACGAGCACCGCCGTCGCACCGTGCGCCACGCGGGCCGCCTCGAGCGCGTCGTATCGCGCCGCGCGCGCCCGCGCCTCGACGTTGGCTCCCGGGGCGATGGTCACGCGGCGTGCATCGAAGCCCGCGCCCAGCCACGCTGCCGCGTCGGCCACGACGCCTGCCTCGCGCTCGCTCCCGGGACGCAGGCCGTGATCGACGTGCACCGCGACCGGCGTCAACCCGTCGTCGACCGCGAGGGCCAGGAGCGCGAGCGAGTCGGCGCCGCCCGAGCATCCGACGACGACCGGCGCGGTCACGTCGTGCGGCACCTCGAGCTGCACCGGCGCCGCCACCAACGCGCGCCTCAGGGGGCGGCGGCCGGGCCGGACGGCCCGGCGCGGGCGTCGAGGAGCACGCCCTGGCGAAGCAACGCGAGGAGCTCGTTGGTGCCCTTCAGCCCGAGCTTCCGCCCGATGCGGCGCAGGCTTGCGTAGACGTTGCTGCGGCTGATGCCGAGCTGCTGCGCGACGGCGGTGACGGGCGTGCGGGTGGCGAGCGCCTCGAGGAGCTTTCGCTGCTTGGGGGTGAGCTCCCCGACTCG
>JBKOWN010000020.1:0-22171 GCA_046724435.1 Actinomycetota bacterium | reverse complement strand
GGCTCTGACATGCCCCTATCCTGCCGTTCGGAGACGGTGATGTCCGATCGGGTCGGCTTCGAGTGCAATGGCGCGCCCGTGGAGGTCGACGTCGCTCCCGGCGAGTCGCTCCTGTCTGTGCTGCGCGAGCGGCTCGGGCTCGTCTCGGCCAAGGACGGGTGCGCGCCCCAGGGGCAATGCGGCTGCTGCACGGTGCTCGTCGACGGCGACGCGCGCGTTGCCTGCGTGACGCCGGCGACCCGAGTGGACGGCCGAGCCGTGACCACGGTCGAGGGCCTCGACCCTGCGACACGTGACCGGATCAGTGGCGCGTTCGTCGCCACGGGCGGCTCGCAGTGCGGCTTCTGCACGCCGGGCATCGTGATGCGCACCGCGTCGTTGCTCGCCAAAGGCCGCACGCGCCGCGCCGACGTGGACCGGGGGCTCGCCGCACACCTGTGCCGGTGCACGGGCTGGCAGACCGTGTACGAGGCGATCGACGCGGCGGCGTCCCAGGAGATCGACGCGGTGGCGTCCCGGGAGATCGACGCGGTGGCGTCCCGGGAGATCGACGCGGCGGCGTCCGGGGGTCTCCCGGGGCCACGGCCCGATCTCGACGCCGCCGCCCGGCGAGCCGAACTCGAAGGGGGCGGTCGGCAGCGAGTCGGCATCGACGTGCCTCTCGGAGGCGGCGGGTTCGCCGACGACGTGGCGCCCCGCGACGCTCTCGTCGCAGTGCCCTGGCCGACGCGATCGACCGTTGCCGCCGTCGACGCGGCCGGCATGCGCTGGGTGGTGGCCGACTCGCTGGCCGAAGCGCGCGCCGAGACAGGGAAGGTCCAGGGCCGGCGGACGACGATCGACGAGCGCCCGCCGTTGCCGCCGCCCGATGTCCCGCCGGGTGGCGTTCGCCTTGCCACCGGCTGGGTCGAGCCGGCGTATCTCGAGCCCGACGCGTCGTGGTGCGAGCCGGGCGGCGAGCCGTCGACGCCACTGGCGAACGGCGGTGCATTCGGCGGGAAGGAGTGGTCGCCCGCCCCCGCCGCGGCGCGCGCCCTCGCCGATCGCCTTGACGGCGCCGTCCGGGTCGTCTTCTCGCGCGAGGACGTCGTGCGCCTCGGCCCCAAACGCCCTCCGATCGGCGCCGCCGCGGTGTTCGACCGCGACGGGGTCGAGGTGCGGGGACGCGTGGTCGAGGGCGGCGCGAGCGCTTTCGCCGGCAGCGGTCTCACGCCCTACCGCCTCGGGATTCGCCAGCAGTGGGAATCCGTGTCCGTTGCCGGCCCGCCGGTGGCGACGCATGTGCGGGCGGCGGGGATCGCCGAGCTCGCGGTCCTCGTCGAGGGCGCGCTCGACGAAGCGGGAGCGGATCGCGCCGCTCTCGTGGCCGACGATCGTGCCGCCGGTGTGCTCCTCGACTCGTGCGCCGCCGCGCCGGGGGGCGCCCGGGCGGGCGCCCGCGTCCACCTCGACGCCGCGGGCGCGCTCGAGCGAGTCGAGGTCCGCGTCGCCGCCGGCGACCCGCTCGACGACATCGTTCTGCGCTCCTACGCCGTCGGCGCCGCCCACATGGCTCTGGGATGGGTGCTCAGCGAAGGCATCACGGTCGATCCCGGCACAGGCGACGTCCACGACCTGACGATCCGGTCCTTCGGCGTGATCCGGGCGAAGGACACACCGCCGATCGATGTCGACGTCGTCGACGACGACGGCGCGCCGCGGCCGCGCTCGTCGGACGCCGTGTTCGCGGCGGTGGCTGCCGCGGCGTGGAACGCCGTGACTCGCGCGGAGGGCGCGCGCCCCGAGACGTTTCCCGCCCGCGAGACGCGCGCCGCCCGTCGCTTACGTCGTTGAAGAAGGCGCCGATGCCGCCGGTGGCGCCGGTGTCGCCGGCGCTGACTCCTCGTGCGGTCGGAACAGGAAGAAGCTGATCACGAGCACCCAGATCAGCCAGACGAGGAACACGATGAAACCCTCGGCGAAGATCGCTCCCGAGTCGGTCACGACCACGAGACCGCCCACGATCCAAGCCAGCGCGAGAACGAGGCTCGCCCACCCCAACGGGGCGGGGAACACCCCGGTGCGCAGGGCTGCGACGCCGGTCGCGGCGACCAGGATGGCGATCCCGAAGTTGCCCATCCCGCCGATCGTTCCCGACAGCAGGTAGATGAACTTGGGGTTCACAGACGCGGTCGCACCGGTGGAATCGATGGCGACTGCGACGGTGGCGTTGATGGCGGTGGCCGCGAACGCGGTGACGAGGCCGACGATCCCGCCCCCCACCGCGATGGTCGCCAGCCGGCGGGTGTCCTCGGAGCGGCGGAGCGTGCTCCACAGGCTGCCGAGGAACCAGAGGAACGCGGCGCCTCCGAGACCGGTCAGGAACGCTCCGGTCTTGATCGCGGCAGTGTGGTCCTCGTAGTACGTCGCGATCTTCCGGACCGAATCGTCGGGGCTCGGCGGCGAGCCCGCGATGAGCGCTCCGATCACCACCAGGACCACGAACAAGACGCCCGCGGCCGCGCCGTACTGCTCCCACTTCGAATCGTTCATGTCGTGCCTCCTTGGGGGGCACGACACCCGCGCCGCCCAAGACATGCTCGGCTGGCGGGATGCGCTCGTCAAGCATCGGTCCGGTAACGTCCTGACGTGCTCGGAGCGGTGTTGATGATCGTGGCGATGGTGCTGGTCGTGCCGGTCGCGATCATGTTCGGCGGCGCGATCTGGAGCGCGCTGTTCGGCTGGATCTCGTCGGACGACGCAGAGCGCCGCCATCAGGGCGACGCCGCGTAGACACGCGTCCTGTGCGCACGGAGTCCGTCCGCGTCGCCACGCACGACCACGACGAGCTCGACGCCCACCTCGTGGCTCCTGCGCGCGGCGCGGGCGCCGGCATCGTGCTTCTCCACGAGGCCGGCGGAGTCACCGGTTACGTGCTCGCCGTGGCGGAACGCCTCGCCCAGATCGCCTACGTGACGCTGGTGCCCGACTTGTTCTGGCGCATCGAGCGCAACGTCGACCTGCAGAACGACAACGACATGACGAGGGCGCTCGAGCTCATCGGGCGGTTCGATCCGCACGCCGGCGTGCGCGACATCGATGCCGCGCTCTCGTGGATGCGCTCTCGCTCCGAGGTCGACGGCCCCGTCGGCGTCGTCGGGTTCTGCTTCGGCGGTGGACTTACGTACGGCGCTGCTTGCGAGCTGGACCCCGCGTGCGCGGTGGCGTACTACGGCGTCGGCGTCGAGCTCCTGGCCGAACGCATCGACGAAGTGACGTGCCCGACGCTGCTGCAATTCGGAAGCACGGACGTCTTCATCCCTCTCGAGTCACTCGAAGCGCTCCAGGTCGCGGCCGGAGAGAAGCCGAACATCGAGATCGAGGTGTACGACGGCGCCGGGCACGCCTTCGACAACCCGTACGCCGAGTGGCATGCGCCCGACGTCGCGGCCCGGGCGTGGGACCGCACCGCCGCCTTCTTGGCCGCGCACCTCGGGTCGAGCTGACGAGCGGGCGTCAGCCGCCGGGCTGCGGCTTCTCGAACTGCTTTCGCAGTTCCTCGAGCCACTTCTTGATCTGCTTCTCTGCATCCCCGCTAGGGCCGCCGCCGCGGTCTTCCTTGTTGCCGTGGTTGTCGGGGTTCCCGCGGTTGTCGGGCGGCGGCAGGGTTGTCGGCGGAGCCGTCGGGGGTGGGAGCGTGGTGGGTGGTGCGAGCGTGGTGGGCGGTGCGAGCGTCGTCACGGGGCCAGTGGTCGCGGTCGCCGGAGGCGAACCGCCTTCCGACCCGGCGTTGTAGGCGGCGAAGACCGCGACTGCGGACCCGGCGAGTATCGCGGCGGCGAGCAGGCCCATGGCCCACGGCCACCGACGCCGCCGGCGTGCCCCTGCCACGGCCGTCGGCCGCACTTCGGTGCGCGCCGGCGTGGCAGGCATGATCGCGGTGCCATCGGTGGCGGTCGGCGCGAGCGCTGCCGCGGCTGCAAGCGGTGCCGTGGTCAATGCCGACGCGGCGTCGGTGGCGCTGCCGGCCAGGTGGTCCCGGACGGCGGCGGCGCTCGGACGCGCCCGCGGGTCGCGCGCTGTCATCGCGCTCAACATCCCCGGCCATCCACCCGGGAGCCAGGCCGGGACGTCAGGTTCGCGTGAGAGCCGCGCTGCCGCCGCCTCCGCGGGTGGGCCGTCGAACACGCGCCGGCCAGTGAGGCATTCGATGAGCACGAGCCCGAGCGAGTACACGTCGGTCGGCGGGCCCACCTCGCCTCCCTCGAGCTGCTCGGGCGCGATGTACACCATCGTGCCGATGGCCTGGTGGGTGCCGGTGATCCTCGTGCCGCCGAGCAGGCGGGCGATGCCGAAGTCGGCCAGCCGGACCGAGCCGTAGTCGTCGAGCATGAGGTTCGACGGCTTGACGTCGCGATGCACGATGCCTTGGTGGTGGATGTAGTCGAGCGCGGCGGTGGTCTCGACGCCGATGCGGGCTACCCGGTCGGACGCGAGCGCGCCGCAGTCCAACAACTGACGCACCGTCGCGCCACCGAGCAGCTCGAGGACGAGGAACGCGTCGCCGTTGTCGGTCCCGGCGTCGAAGAGGCGGACGAGGTTCGGGTGTTGGAGTCGCGCCAGGGTCCGGGCCTCGGCGGCGAAGCGACGCTCGTGCTCGACCTCGCGGAGCACCTTCACCGCCACATCGCGCTCGAGGCGGACGTCTCGACCCCGGTACACGTCGGCCATGCCGCCGCGGTCGATCAGACCATCGATGCGATAGCGGTCCTGAAGAAGGGTTTTGGTGGCGATCATGTGGAACGCCCTCGGGAGCCTGCCGGCGGAGGTCGCATTTCTACCCCTTCGACCCCATGGGCAAGCGTCAGGCTACGCGTCCGGTGCCAGTCCTCCCCCAGACGGCGACCTGGTCTGGCCGAACCGGTACCCGACCGAGCGCACGGTTTGGATCAGCCCGGCTCGCTCCTCGCCGAGCTTGGCCCGCAGACGGCGGACGTGGACGTCGACGGTCCGCGCTCCGCCGTAGTACTCGTACCCCCACACCCGCGACAGGAGCTGCTCGCGGGTGAACACCTTGCCCGGGTGGGTGGCGAAGAATCGCAGGAGCTCGTACTCCATGTACGTGAGGTCGAGGGGTCGGCCGCCCATCGCCGCCTGATACGTCTCGAGGTTGAGGACGAGATCGCCGTACTCGACGACCTCGGGCCGCGCCGTCCCTCCTGTCCGCCAATGCAGATGACGCAGGCGCGCTTCGAGCTCCCTCGGGTGGAACGGCGCAAGGCAGAAGTCGTCGAACACGTCTTCTCGCATCTCGAGCTCGGAGAGCTGCCCGCCCGAGACGAGCAGGAGGATCGGCTCGAGGGGCGCGTCCCGCTTGCGCAGCGAACGGCAGATCCCGAACGCGCCCTCGGGGTCGTCCTCGGCGCAGATCACCGCGCCGGCCCACCCGTCGGGAGGCTCGTGCTGCGCGGCGATCGAAGCGTTCGAGACCGCCTTCCACGCATAGCCGGCGAGGTCGAGCGTCTGCGCGAGCAACGCCGGGGGCGGGTCCGGGAAGACGAGGAACGGCTCGGTGATGGCGTTCCCGCCGCCGGCGCGGCTCATCACAGCGCGCCCAGGTACCGGTCGAGCTCCCACGGAGTGACCTGGCCCCGGTAGTCCGCCCACTCGCTGCGCTTGTTCCGGATGAAGTGCTCGAAGACGTGCTCGCCGAGCGCCTCCGCCACCAGCTCGGAATCCTCCATCACGTCGACGGCCTCCGCCAGCGATCGGGGCAGCGAGTCGATGCCCTCGGCGGCCCGCTCCTCGGCGGTCATCTCGAAGATGTTGTTCGTGGCCTCGGGCGGAAGGTCGTAGCCCTCGTCGACGCCCTTCAGGCCCGCCGCCAGCATCAGGCTGAACGCGAGGTACGGGTTGCACGCGGGATCGGGGGAGCGGAACTCGATCCGGGTCGAGTCCTCCTTCCCCTTCTTCGCCAGCGGCACGCGCACCAGCGCCGACCGGTTGTTCCGGGCCCAGCACACGTACGTCGGCGCTTCGTACCCGACGATCGGCGCCTCGCTGTTGATCGCCAGACGCTTGTACGAGTTCACCCACTGGTTCGTCACCGCGGTGATCTCGGGAGCGTGACGCAGGAGGCCGGCGATGAAGTTCTTGCCGACCTTCGACAGCCCGGCACGGTCGCCCGGGTCGTGGAACGCGTTCACGTCACCCTCGAAGAGCGAGAGGTGCGTGTGCATGCCGGAGCCGAACGCGTGCGCGAGCGGCTTGGGCATGAACGTGGCGTAGACGCCGAGGTCTTGCGCGACTTCTTTCACGACGAGGCGGAACGTCATCACGTTGTCGGCCATCGTGAGCGCGTCCGTGTAGCGAAGGTCGATCTCGTGCTGGCTCGGGCCGAGCTCGTGGAAGCTGTACTCGACCGGGATGCCCATCGCCTCGAGCGTGAGGATCGTCTGCTTGCGCAGCTCGCTCACCATGTCCAGCTGGGTGAGGTCGAAGTAGGACGCGGCATCGAGCGGCTCCGGGGAGCGCGACGACTGGAAGTAGAAGAACTCCATCTCCGGACCGGCGTAGAAGGTGAAACCCTTCTCACGGGCGCGCTCGAGGTTGCGCTTCAGGACGTGGCGCGGATCACCTTCGAACGGCTCGCCGTCGAGCCGGTGGACATCGCAGAACATGCGCGCGACGGGGGCGTCCTCGCCGCGCCACGGCACGATCTCGAACGTGCCGGGGTCGGGCTTGGCGAGCATGTCGGCTTCCTGGACTCGCGTGTAGCCCTCGATCGCGGATCCGTCGAAGGTCATGCCTTCCTCGAGCGCGCCCTCGAGCTCCGCCGGGGTGATCGCGAAGCTCTTGAGCTTGCCGAGGACATCGGTGAACCAGAGGCGAACGAAGCGCACGCCCCGCTCTTCGACGGTCCGGAGCACGTAGTCGAGTGGCCGTTCCATGCGACAAGTGTTGCAGCCCGGCCGACGGCGACGGCAGCCAGAAACCGCAGATCAGGGCCGCTTAACAGAGCGTTCATTGGGGGGCAATGGATGCGAAATCGCCGGCTGGGAGCGTGCGCCCGGCGGTGACCGACCAGCGCCTCGCCGCACGCGTGGGATGGGACATAGGCTCCCGCCGATTTGCAGGCGGCGACTGCGCCGGACGACGGGATGCGTCCGGCCACAGACGAAGGAGACGAAGTGGCGGAGCAGCGCACCCCGGGCGACGTGCTGAAGCTTGCCCAGGACTCGGGCGCCGAGATCGTGGACCTCCGGTTCTGTGACCTCCCCGGGCTGATGCAGCACTTCTCGATGCCGATCCACGAGCTGACCGCGGACGGCTTCGACGAGGGCTACGGGTTCGACGGCTCGTCGATCCGCGGCTTCCAGGAGATCCAGGAGTCCGACATGCTCCTGGTGCCCGACCCGAACACGGCGGTCATCGACCCGTTCCGCGAGCACACGACGCTGAGCATCAACTGTTACGTGCAAGACCCGATCACGGGCGAGCCGTACACCCGTGACCCGCGCTATGTGGCCAAGAAGGCCGAGGAGTACGTCAAGGGGACCGGCATCGCCGACACCGTGTACATCGGGCCCGAAGCGGAGTTCTACATCTTCGACTCCGCGCGCTTCGACCAGAACCAGTACTCGGGCTACTACTACGTCGACTCGATCGAGGGTGTGTGGAACTCGGGCCGCGAGTTCGAGCTCGACGGTGGCCCGAACCTCGGGTACAAGCCCCGCTACAAGGAGGGATACTTCCCCGTCCCGCCCATGGACAGCTTCCAGGACCTCCGCTCGGAGATGATCCTGACGCTCGAGAAGCTGGGCGTGGAGATCGAGGTGCAGCACCACGAGGTGGGCACGGCAGGCCAGGCCGAGATCGACATGCGCTTCGACACCCTGCTGACGATGGCCGACAAGCTCATGCTCTACAAGTACGTCGTGAAGAACGTCGCACGCTCTGCCGGCTTCACGGTCACGTTCATGCCCAAGCCGGTCTTCCAGGACAACGGCTCGGGCATGCACACGCACCAATCGCTGTGGAAGGGCGGCGAGCCGTTGATGTTCGACGAGAAGGGCTACGGCCAGATCTCGGACCTCGCGCGCTGGTACATCGGCGGGCTGCTCAAGCACGCCGCCTCGATCCTCGCCTTCGCGGCGCCGACCACGAACTCCTACAAGCGGCTCGTGCCCGGTTACGAGGCGCCGGTGAACCTCGTGTACTCGCAGCGCAACCGCTCGGCGTGCGTGCGGATCCCCGTGTACTCGAAGAGCCCGAAGGCCAAGCGCCTGGAGTTCCGGCCTCCCGACCCGTCGTGCAACCCGTACCTCGCGTTCTCCGCGATGCTGATGGCGGGGCTCGACGGCGTGCAGAACCGCATCGAACCGCCCGACCCGCTCGACAAGGACCTCTACGACCTGCCGCCCGAGGACATGGCGAAGGTCCCGCAGGTGCCGGGCTCACTCGACGAGTCGTTGGCTGCGCTCGAAGCCGATCACGAGTTCCTGCTGGCCGGGGGCGTGTTCACGCAGGACGTGATCGACACGTGGCTCTCCTACAAGCGGGAGAACGAGATCGACGAGCTCCGTCTCCGCCCGCACCCGTGGGAGTTCTACATGTACTACGACATCTGACGTGACGGGCGAAGTCTCGTGAGGTGACCCTGGACCCGAGCGCGCCGGTTGCATACCATGCGCTGCGCTCTGGAATTACGGGGCCAGATCACCGGGGAGAAGCAATGCGGCAGGACCGGGTCAGCGTTTCGCGTTCGTTCTATATCTTGATCGTCGTCGTGCTCATCGCGGTGCCGCTGGTTGCGGCATCGTGCGGCGGCGGAGGCAGCTCGAAGACCACCACGACTACCACCACCAACGCGAGCGGCGCCTCGGGTCAGGGCGGTAGCGGGGGTGGCGGTGGCAGCGGTGGTGGTGGCGGCGGCGCCGGTACGACGAGCAAGGCCACCACGACGACCAAGGCCACCACGACTACGAAGAAGAAGATCACGCTGCCCACCGTGTCGGTCGGTCCCGCCAAGCCGTAACCCGGCCCCACCGGGGTCGCGATCAACGGGCTGCGCATACATCGCGGCAGGACGCGGGGGAGCCGGTTCTGTACGCCGGCGTCTGACGTTCTGCGGCTAGCCTCAGCGCTCGTGAGGTGGGCAGGGAGGCCCCGGGTCGCGCTTGTGCTGACGGCGTCGATCGCCGCGTTCACCGCGGCGGCGTGCTTCGGCGGTCCACCTCCTCCGCCGCCTCCAGGGCCGTGTGGGACGTCGGCTTCGGGTTCTCAATCCGCGTCGACGGGAGGCACCCCGGCGCCGTTGCCGCCTGACTCTGCGGCTCAGAAGGCACGCGAAGACGCGACGCGGAGCAACACTCGGACGCCCGACAACAAGATTCCCCTCGTCACGGTCGCACTGGCGGCTGGCGGAAAGCCCTTGTTCAACCAGACTGCCGTAGCGAGCGCCGACGAGGCCGGCCAGGTGGCGGGACAGCAAGCGCAAAGCGGGAAAGTGGTGGCGGTGGAGGTCGCGAGCCCCGTTCACGCGACTCTCGCCGGCCCAGATCCGCTTCGAACTCAGCAGTGGGCATTGGACCAGGTCCCGTACGAGCAGGCGTGGGCCACCGCGAACACCAAAGGCGGTGGCATCACGGTCGGTGTCGTCGATACCGGGAGTACAGCGAACCATCCAGATCTCCAGGGGCAAGTCCTGAGCGGCCATTCGTTCCTCAACAACGGAACGGAATCGAGCACCGCCGTCGACGACAATGGCCACGGCACGCACGTGAGCGGCATCGTCGCCGCGGTGAACAACAACGTCACCGGGATCAGTGGCGCGGCGCCGGAGGTCAAGGTTCGACCAGTAAAGGTTCTCGACTCCACCGGGAGCGGGTTCAACTCCGATGTCGCAAGTGGCGTCACGTGGGAGGTCGACAACGGCGGCGCCCAGGTGGTGAACCTCAGTCTGGGTGGCCCGGCGTTTGACCAAGCGACCTGCCTCGCCGTTCGGTACGCACAGCAACACAACGTCGTTGTGGTCGCAGCCGGCGGCAACTGCGGAGACGGCAGCTTCGCCGCCAACGGTTGCGCTTTTCAGGACCAGCCCTCGTACCCCGGCGCGCTCTCCCAGTCAGCTGACGGTGCAGAGCCAATCGCGGTCGCCGCCACAGCCGAGGCGAATCCACCGAACGCCAAACCTGCCGGTCACGCGTCGTACTCGACCGTCGGGTCGTACGTTGACATTTCAGCACCCGGCGGATCCGGTGGCAGCTGCACGCCGGTGTCGTCGTGCAACGTCCTCTCGACTGTTCCCACGTCAGGCCCTGTAAGCGACCCGACCGGCTACAAAGCCATTGCGGGTACGTCAATGGCAACGCCGTACGTGTCTGCCGCGGCGGCTCTCTTGCGCGGCGCGTTTCCATCGTGCACCGCTGCGCAGGTTCGAGACCGACTACTCGCAACTGCGACTGATCTGGGATCCTCAGGTCCGGACGGCACGTTCGGGGCGGGCATCGTCGATCCGAACACCGCCGTCGCGAGCTGCACGTAGTGCTTGGTCACTCGCGCCCGTAGAACACTCGCTCGACGACCTTGCGCGCCCGGCGCGTGACGCGTCGGTAGTCGTCGCGGAGCCGGGCCTGGGGCTGGGGCCCGTAGCCGAGAAGTCGCCCGAGGCGCGCCGCCTCCCGCCCGTCCGTCGGCAGGGCGTCGCCGGGTCTCGCCGTGAGCAGGTACCGCGCGTTGCGCGCCCGCTCGCAGAACCGGTACGCCTCCTCGAGGGCATCGGCGTCACCTGCGTCGAGCAGCCCGGCGGCGCGCAGTCGGTGAAGCCCCTCGATCGTCGACGTGACCCGGATCTCCGGGTGGCGCGCAGCGTGCTGGAGCTGAAGCAGTTGCACCGTGAACTCCACGTCCGACAACGACCCGCGTCCCAGCTTGAGATGGAAGCGCGGATCCTCGCTCGGCGGGATGCGTTCCCGCTCGATGCGCGCCTTCATGCGGCGCACCTCACGGACATCGTCGTCGGGAAACGGGTCCCGGTACACGAACGGTTCGATCAGCACTGCGAACCGGTCTGCGACCGTCGCGTCTCCCGCTACGGCCCGCGCCTTGAGGAGCGCCTGGAACTCCCACGTCTGCGCCCATCGCTCGTAGTACGCCTCGTAGCCCGAGAGGCTGCGGGCGAGCGCGCCCTTCTTCCCCTCGGGCCGGAGGTTCGCATCCACACGGAAGGTCTGGCCCTCGGGGGTGATGCCGCCCAGCTCGCTCATCAGCTGCTCGGCGATGTTCTCGGCGGCGCGAAAGTCGGCGGCGTCCTCGCCGTCGTAGACGAACAAAACGTCGAGGTCGGACGCGTAGCTGAGCTCGGCCCCGCCGAGGCGTCCCATGCCGATCACGGCGAACGGCAGAGATGGACCAAGCGATCGCAACGCCGCTTCGACGCACGCATCGGCGAGCCCGGCGAGCTCGGCCTCGGTCACCTCGATCGAGGCGAACGCGAGCACGTCACGCGCGGCGATACGCAGCATCTCCCGTCGCTTGAACCGGCGGAGGCCGACACGGCGCTCGTCGGCACTCGACCGCCACGTCAGGTTGCCGAGCGCCTCCTCGACGAGCTCGTCCCGGGACTTCTCGCGGGCGAGCCCCTCGTCGTCGCCGAGAGCCTCGATGAAGTCGGGTTGGCGGCGGAGCGCGTCGCCGAGGAGCCGGCTCGAGCCGAGCAGCCGGCACGTTCGTTCGGCGGCGCTCGGGGACTCCCGGAAGGTCCGTGCGAGCGAGGCCGATCGAACTTCGCCCTCCGCCAGTCGCCGGAGCTGGAGGAGGCCGAGGTCGGGGTCGGGTGTCGCCGACAGCCAACTCAGGATCACCGGCAGCAGCTGCTGCATGACGCGAGAACGGCGGGTGAGGCCCTGCGTCAGCTCCTGCAGCGCGGCGCGGGTCCGCGCGACGTCGAGGAACCCGAACGCGGACAAGCGCGCCTCGACCGCCTCTTCGGTCAACGGTCCCGCGCCCGCCAGCGTGTCCAGCAGCGGAGCGAAGAACAGCCGCTCGTGGATCGACCGCACCCGGTTCTGGTAGCCGCGATAGTCCGTCTCGAAGAGATCGAGCGCGGTCTCGTCGCCGCGGTCGCGGTAGCCGAGGACCCGGGCGAGCCGGGTGCGCGCGCCGAGGTCCGCCGGCAACGTGTGGGTCTGCTGCTCGTCCTGGAGCTGGAGGCGGTGCTCGACCGTCCGGAGGAAGCGGTAGGCGTCGTCGAGCTCCGTGGCCTCCTCGCGCTCGATGTAGCCGCCGGCGGCGAGCTGCGCGAGCGCGTCGAGCGTGGTGGGGGAACGAACCGACGGGTCGTGCCGGCCGTGCACGAGCTGAAGGAGCTGGACCGCGAACTCGATGTCGCGGATGCCGCCCCGCCCCCGCTTCACCTCGCGCTCCGTCAGGCCGCGCCGGTGCATCTCGCCCTCCGCCCGCGCCTTCATGGCCCGGACCGAGCGCACCGCGTCCGGGTCCAGCACTTCCGGCCAGACGAACGGCTGCACCAACTCGAGGAATCGACGGCCGACATCGTCGTCGCCCGCCACGGGCCGCGCCTTGAGGAGTGCTTGGAACTCCCACGGCTGGGCCCAGCGCTCGTAGTACGCCGCGTACGCGTCGAGCGTGCGCGACAACGGTCCCGACCGGCCTTCGGGGCGGAGATCGGCATCCGTGCGGAACACGATGCCGTCGGCGGTGGGCTCGCTCATCGTCGTGAGCACGGCGCGTACAGCGCGCTCGGCGAGGGCACCGTCACCCTCGTGGACGAACAGCACGTCGACGTCGCTGGCGTAGTTGAGCTCGCGGCCGCCGAGCTTTCCCATCGCGATGATCCCGAGCGGGACTCCTGGCGCGACCAGATCCAGCGCGCAGCCGAGGCAGACCTCGGCCAGCGCCGCCAGCTCGCGGCCGACGGCTGGGAGATCGGCCCTCCCGAGCAGATCGCGGGCCGCCGTTCGCAGCAACTCACGCTGCTTCCACCGCCGCAGCGCTCCCCGGCCGTCCTCAGCGGTGGCGAGGAAGGCGGTGGCTGAGTCGCGGTACTCGGAGAGCTCGCGCTCGCGCGCGAAGTCCTTGCCGTCCCGCAGCGGGTCGAGGAGCGACGGGTCCCGCATGACCGCACTCGACAGCGAGCGTGACGCCGCGCTCAGCGCGACGAGCGCGTCGCGTACGAGGGGGTTCGTGGCGAGCTCGTCGCCGAGCGTCGGGTGATCTTCGAGCAGGCGGGCGAGCAGGGCGCGCGCCACCGCAGGGTCCGCTGAGCCTTCGAGGGCCTTCTCGAGCTCAGGGGTGTCGCCTCGGGTGTGCGTCACCCACCCAGTGTCGCCCACCGTGTCGCGCCGTCGGATCGTGGCTAGTGTGCGGCGGTCTTCGATTCCCCGACGGGTGGAGGCGATGAACCGTTCCCGAGTCCTGAGCGGAGCGAGCGCCTGTCTGCTCGCGTGCGGGTTCCTGGCCCTGACCGGGGTCGGGACAGCCACCGCCCAGCCAACGAGCCAGACCTTCTCGTTCACCGGTGGCGCGCAGAGCTTCACCGTTCCCAAGAACGTTTGCCAGATCACCGTTGACGCCTTCGGGGCCGAGGGTGGCGACGGCGACCTCGACAACACGGTGCGTGGGGTCGGGGGCCCGGGCGGTGAAACCTCAGGCTCGTTGACCGTTGCGCCGGGCGAAACCCTCCAGATAGTCGTCGGCGGTCAGGGCGGGAACGGCACCGGCGGGCCGTTGTCGGGCACCACTGGCGCGGGTGGCTTCAACGGCGGGGGAACCGGTGGCGCAGGAGTCGGATCGACCGGAGGTTTCCCAGCGGGAGGAGGGGGCGGAGCCTCTGATGTTCGCCGCGATGCCACCTCCTTGCTCGTTGCCGGCGGCGGCGGCGGTGGCGGGGCCGGAGGGCAGGTCACTCAGCAGGGCGACGGTGGCCTCGGGGGCTCTTCCGGCACGGACGGCGGGAGCATCACGAACGGTGCGACGGGTGGCCTTGCCGGCGGCAGCGGGGGCACCGGCGGCACCGGCGGTGCGGGTGGCTCGAACGGCGGTGTCGGTGCGTCCGGCGTCGGCGGCGAGGGCGGGAACGACGACGCCGGCATGGGCCAGGGTCAGGGCGGTGGCGGGGGCGGCGCGGGCGCGCTCGGTGGTGGCGGGGGCGGCGGCACAGGGTCGAACTTCCCGAACGGCGGAGGCGGGGGCGGCGGAGGCTCCGGGGCGGGCCCGGCGGGTGCGACGTTCGCGACCGGTGTACGCGCCGGCGACGGCGAGGTGACGGTCACCTTCGAAACCGATCTGGTCGGATGCGCCTCTCCGCCTTCTCCGGCGCCTTCTCCGGCTCCACCCACGAGCGAGGTTGTGCCTGCGCCGACGGTCGCGGAGGCCATCGTGGCCGTGCCGCGCTTCACCGGCTGAGCCCAGGTTTCGGCGCACCCGGAGCGGCTCGCCCGTATCCTTGAGGCGTGCCGCGGCTTCGGGTTGCCCTCGCGCAGCTGAACCTCGTCGTCGGTGACCTCGAGGGCAACGCGGCGCGCATCATCGAGGCGTACGAGCAGGCCGAAGCCGACGCCTGCGATCTGGTTGCGTTCCCCGAGCTGGCGATCACCGGCTACCCGCCCGAAGATCTCTTGTTGCGGCCCGCCTTCGTGGCCCAGGCCCAGGAGAGCTTGGACAAGGTCGCGGCCCGCACTGGCCGGGCGGTCGCCGTCATCGGGTTCCCGCTGCTCGAACGGGACCTCTACAACGCGGCCGCGGTCTGCGCGAACGGCAGGGTCCAGGGCGTGTACCGCAAGCACAACCTCCCGAACTCGACCGTCTTCGACGAGGAGCGCTACTTCACGGCCTCGAGCACCGACGGCCCGCTGTTCAACGTCGCCGGCACACGGGTCGCGGTCACGATCTGCGAGGACGCCTGGAGCCCGAGCGGGCCGATCATCACGCAAGCCGCCGGCGGGGCCGAGCTCGTCGTGAACATCAACGGCTCGCCGTACTACGCCGGCCGGCTGCGCGAGCGCGAGACGATGCTCGCCACCCGGGCGGCCGACGCGTCCGCCCCGATCGTCTACGTCAACGTCGTCGGCGGTCAGGACGAGCTCGTCTTCGACGGCGGCTCGCTCGTCTTCGACGAGCAGGGCCACCTGGCGGCGCGGGCGCGCCAGTTCGCCGAGGATCTGCTCGTCGTCGACCTCGACGTGCGCCCGACCTTCCGCAAGCGGCTGCTCGACCCGCGCGGGCGCTGGTCGGCGCCGGCGCTCGCGGAAGTGAAGGTCACCGATGCGCACATCGGCGAGCGTGGCGGACGACCGCGCATCGAACCGACCCTTCCCCCGGTTCGCGAGGTCTACGAAGCACTCGCGCTCGGCACCCGTGACTACGTGCTCAAGAACGGGTTCACCGACGTCATCATCGGCCTGTCCGGCGGCATCGACTCGTCGCTCGTCGCCGCCATCGCCGCCGATGCTCTCGGCCCCGGCCGGGTGCTGGGCGTGCTGATGCCGTCGCGCTTCTCGAGCGAAGGCAGCGTGGCCGACGCCGAGACCGTCGCCCGAAACCTCGGCATCCGGACGATCACGGTCCCGATCGAGCCGGCGCACGCGGCGTTCCTCGACATGCTCGCGGAGCCGTTCGCGGGGACCGAGCCCGGTCTGGCCGAGGAGAACCTCCAGGCGCGGATCCGTGGCACCGTGCTGATGGCCCTCTCGAACAAGTTCGGCGCGCTCGTGCTGACCACCGGCAACAAGAGCGAGCTTGCCACCGGTTACTCGACGTTGTACGGCGACATGGCCGGTGGGTTCTCGGTGATCAAGGACGTGCCGAAAATGCTCGTGTACGCGCTCGCCCGGGACCGCAACGAGCGCGCCGGGCGTGACCTCATCCCCGAAGCGGTGCTCGACAAGCCGCCCAGCGCCGAGCTCCGTCCCGATCAGCGCGACAGCGACGCGCTGCCCGACTACTCGCTGCTCGATCCGATCCTCGAGGGCTATGTCGAAGGCGACCTCTCGGTGGCCGAGCTGGAGGAGGCCGGCTTCGATCCCGACACGGTGCGGAGGATCGCGCGGCTCGTCGACCGCAACGAGTACAAGCGGCGCCAGGCGCCACCGGGTGTCCGGGTCTCGCCCAAGGCCTTCGGCAAGGACCGGCGCCTGCCGATCACGAATCGCTGGCCTGGTTGAACGCGCGGCTCCGGGCGTTCTACCCGGAGCTGGCGCTCGTCGTCGCCAGCTTCCTGTACGGCGCGACGTTCACGATCGTCCAGGACGCGCTCGACGACCTCACGGCCACAGGGTTCGTACTGGTGCGCTTCGCGATCGGCGGCGCGGCGCTTCTCCCAATCGCGCTACGGCGCGGGTGGCGCGGGCCCGCAGCACGTCCCACCGATTCCGGCCGTGTTCTCACCGGCTGTGGCATTGCGCTGGGTTTCACCGCGTTCGTGGGGTACGTGTGCCAGAACGTCGGCCTCGAGCACACCACGACGTCGAATTCGGCTTTCATCACCGGATTGTTCGCGATGTTCACACCGCTCATCGCGGCTGTCGTGTACCGCAAGCTCCCGGACCGGTCGGTCTTCGCATCGGTGGCGCTCGCGGTCGTCGGGTTGTTCCTCCTGACCGGCGCGCAGCCGACGCTCGGCTTCGGCGACGCGATCACGCTCGTCACCGCGTTCTTCTTCGGGATCTGGTTCGTGCAACTGGGCGCATGGTCGAACCGTTTCGACGTGGTGTCGCTCACGTGCGTCGAACTGCTCGCAATCGCCGCGCTCGCAGTGCCGCTCGTGATCGTCGGAGGGTTCGGGGAGCTGACCGCGCAGGCGGTCTTCGCCGCGGTGTTCACCGGGCTGGGTTGTTCGGCGTTCGCGTTCAGCATTCAGGCGTGGGCCCAGCGCCGCATCGAGCCGGCGAGGGCCAGCATCATCAACCTGCTCGAGCCGGTCGTCGCCGGCTTCGTCGGATACACCGTGGGGGAGCGGCTCGGCTGGGGCGGCTATCTCGGCGCCGTGATCATCCTCGCCGGCATTCTCGTCGCGGAGCTCGGCGCCCGCCGTCGGACGGGCGCGCGTGTGTCATCCGTCACTTGACCGTTCGGTCAAGCCGTGGTGAGAATGACTGCTCACGTCCGCAACGACCGGGGGAACGTCGCGTGACCGAACCGGGCCAGCCCCGTCCCACCTTTGCGCCGTGGGACCGGCGCGAGCTGCCCGGGCTCTTCGGCGTCGTCGAGTCCGCCCGCCGCGTCGGCAACTACAAGTGGGTCGAGATGCGCCTGTTCGAGGCGCTCGGCGGCTGGGTCGCCACGGTGCCCGAGCTCGACGTGAAGCTCGTCCTCGGCCGGCAGTGCTACCACCACGCCTGGCACGCCGAGCTGTGGAACAAGCGTCTTCCTGAGCTGCGCGAGATGAACACCGAGCGGCTCACCGAGCCGCCGAACGACGCCATGGTCCAGTTCGTCGACGCAATGCGCGAGCCCGAGGCGCCGGAGCTGACGATCGAGAAGCTCGTCGGCGTGTACCGCGTCCTGATCCCGCGGAAGATTGCTGCGTACACGTTCCATCTCAACGCGACGAGTCGCATCACCGACGCGCCGACGATGCGGTCGTTGAAGTTCATCCTCCAGGACGAGTTCGACGACTGGCGCGAGGGCGAGATGCTGCTGCAGTCGCTGATCTCGACGCCCGAAGAGGTCGACCGGTCCGCCAACCGACAACGTGAGCTCGAGCAGCTCATGCTCGCGGCGGGCGGTGTCACGGGCCCCGGTACCATTGGAACAGGCGAAGAAGCCGGCGCGGAAGCGTCGGAGGGGGTAGCAGTCGGATGAAGAAGATCCTCCCCGTCGAGGAGCTCGCTCGCGACTCACGCTTTGTCCGCGTGCAGATCCAGGACGCGATGATGGATCCGCGCCAGATGAAGGTGGCTGAGCGCAACACCGGATCCGCCAAGCTCGAGCCCGAGCGCCCGGCCGCTCCCGACCGCGCTCGCCAGCTCATGCACGGCATCTTCATGGGCGAGCTCCAGGCGCTCGAAGGCGCGGGCCGCACCACGTTCGACTTCGACGACGAAGACGTGCCGTTCCAACTCAAGCTCGACATGGCCCGCCAGTCGTGGGACGAGTCGCGCCACTGCGAGATCTCCGTCAAGCTCGCCGAGCACATGGGCACCGAGATCGGCGAGTTCAGCGAAGCGACGTTCCTCTACGAGGCGGCGTGTGCGCCGGATGCGCTGCTGCGCCTCACGGGCGTGAACCGTGCGCTCGAGGGACTGGCGATCGACGTGTTCAACACGATGAAGCTCTTCGGCGACAACTCCGGCGACCCGGTGCTGGCGGCGTGCGTGGACTGGATGCTCGCGGACGAGGTCACACACGTGAAGATGGGCTCGGACTGGCTGCGCCGGCTCACCGAAAACGACCCCGAACGGCGCGAGCGAGCGCTCGAGTTCCAGCGCACGGTCGACAAGCTGTTCAGCCTGGGCGGCTTCCGGGGCGAGACCGACGAGAACCCGATCCAGCTGGCGCGCAGGTTCCGCGAGATGGCCGGCTTCAGCAACGACGAGATCGACGAGCTCTCGGAGGTCACGGCCGAGGCGCAGGCGGAGGCGGAGGCGGAGGCCGCGGCCACCGCCGAGCAGCGCGCTTCCTAGCGGTGGCGCGCGTCGAGGTCACTCCCGAGCAGTTCACGCTCGTCGAGTACGACGCCGGCGTGATCGCCGGGATCGCCGAGGAGCTCGCGGGCAAGGTCGGGCTTCCCGACGACGTGCCGATCCACATCGACATCGACGAAGAGCTGCCGCTCCCGCTCACGGGCAGCACGGCGGACGTGACCGACGGTCGAGCCGAGTTGTGGTTCTCGGGTGCGAACTTCGAGGACGGCCGTCATCGCGCGGTCTTCAACGAGGAGCTGGCGCGCACGGACCTCGCCATGGCCCTGTTCCGCGCGCGCGACCGTCTCGAAGGTTTCGCCGATGCGCCCGTCGACGAGGTGCTCACCGATGCGCAGCGCGCTGCGTGGGAGGCGTCGGGCGAAGGCCGCGCGGCGCGGCTCGGTGAGATCACCCGCAAGGTGCGCCGGCAGTACGTCTTCCGCCTGTACAACGGCTTCACCGACGTCGCCGACGACGCCTTCGAGCGCCTGTGGACCGGCGATCGCTTCACGTGGGCGGAGCTCGAAGCGCTGTGCGCCGAGTGCAAAGCCGCCGACCCTCGCCCCGAGCCCAAGCAGAAGTCGGCGATCCGCAAAGAGAGCCTGCGCGCCCAGTCATGATCACCCGTGCGTCTCTGAACCGCGCCTGTCGCGGTTCAGTACGCATCATTCGAGATCCTGCGCGCTGATCGACTCGAACAGGTCGAAGTCGGGCGGGCCTGCGAGCACGTCACGGGCCGCGGTGGCCATCTCCACGGTCTCGGCCGCGTCGAGGTGGGCGCGGGCGTCGTCGGAGCTCTCCCATTTCTCGATCACCACCAGCCGACCCGGGCGAGAGCCCGACGCCACGAGGTCGACGTTGCGACAGCGGGGCCGGCGGCGGGTCAGCACCACGTACTTCGCCAGGACGGCGGCGAGATCCCCCTGCCGGCCGGTGCGGGCCTCGAAGCTCCCGATGATCACGGCGAGCTCCAGATCGGCCACGACCCCTCTCGCCCCCTTGCGCCCCGGTGCGATTAGCCGCCCCGGCGTGTGGGAATCTTGCCTTGACGGAGTCGGTATCGTACTTGGGGACAAGGCACCGACCCGGTACTTCTTCCCACCCAACCTGGGAACTCCTGGTTCGTGCACCCCGTTCTCGACTAGCTGAACGAACCGTCCCCACAGCGAGAAAGGCATTCGTGGCAAAGGAGCGAGTCGAGCGGGACGAGGAAGATCTCGTCCGGCTCTATCTGACCGACATCGGGCAGTATCCGCTGCTCACGAAGGACGACGAGGTTCGGCTGGCGCAGCAGATCGAAGGCGGCAACGCCGCGCGCGGCGACCTCCTCACCGCCGGCAAGGACCTCACCGCGGGCAAGAAGCGTGAGCTGCGCCGCACGGCCCGCGAGGGCGACGACGCCCAGCGCACGTTCGTGCAGTCCAACCTGCGGCTGGTGGTCTCGATCGCCAAGAAGTACCAGGCGTCGGGCCTGCCGCTCCTCGACCTCATCCAGGAGGGCAACCTCGGCCTCATGCACGCGGTCGAGAAGTTCGACTGGCGCAAGGGGTTCAAGTTCTCGACGTACGCCACGTGGTGGATCCGCCAGGCGATCACGCGCGGCATCGCCAACACGGGGCGCACGATCCGGCTGCCCGTCCACGCGGGTGACACGCTCGCCCGTCTCCAAAAGGCGCGTTCGCGTCTCGAGTTGAAGCTCGGTCGCCCGGCGACGCTCGCCGAGCTGTCGCTCGAGGTCGAGATGCCCGAGGACAAGGTCACCGAGGCACTGCGCTTCGCGGCCGAGCCGCTCTCACTGTCGGAGCCCCTCCGCGAGGACGGCGACGCCGAGCTGGGCGACATCGTCGAGGACCGCTCGGCCGAGTCGCCGTTCGAGGTTGCGGCCACCGCGTTGCTGCCGGCCGAGATCGAGAAGCTGCTCGCGCCGCTCGACGAGCGCGAGCGCCAGATCCTCGCCCTGCGCTTCGGGCTCGATCGGGGAGAGCCGCGCACGCTCGAGGAGGTGGGCGAGTACTTCAACCTCACCCGCGAGCGCATCCGCCAGATCGAGGCCCGCGCGATGTCGAAGCTGCGTCACCCGTCCGCCGACACCGGCGCCCGCGACCTGCTGGCGGTCTAGACCCAGCCGCAGATCCCGGGAAGGCCGAAGGCCCGGCCCGCGTGGCCGGGCCTCGTCGTTTCTCTTTGGCGCCGTCGCAAGCTCCGGCTCTGCGACGACGGACGGCAAAGCCGCCGCCGTCGCGTTCCGTTGGCGCTTCGCGTCAGTGGCCGGCGTCGCTGTACTCGATGAAGTCGTACGGGTAGCCGCGCGGGAACGCGCTCGCCCATGACAGCGCGCGCCAGTGCTCCTCTTCGAGTTGCCAGCCGATGGAACCGAGGTTGTCCTCGAGTTGGTCCATGGTGCGGGCGCCGATGATCGGCGCGGTCACGCCCGGCCGGTGCACGACCCAGTTCAGCGACACCTGCGACGGCGTCTTCCCCACATCGTCGGCGACCTTCCGAACTGCCGCCACGATGTTCCACGCGCGCTCGTGGATCCGGTACGTGAACGTGATCGGCTCCTCCGTGTCGCCGCCTCGGGTGCCGGTCGGGAAGTCCTCGCCTTCGCGGTACTTCCCCGTGAGGACGCCGCCGGCGAGCGGGCTCCACGGGAGCACGGCCAGACCCTCCTCGCGGCACAAGGGCAGCAACTCGCGCTCGATGTCGCGCGTGATCAGCGAGTACTCGGGCTGGAGTGAGACGAACCCGTCCCAGCCCTTGCCGGCGGCGAGGCCGAGCGACTTGGCGAGCTGCCAGGCCGTGTAGTTGCTCGCGCCGGCGTAGCGGATCTTCCCTTCGTGCACGAGGTCATCGAGCGTCGACAACGTCTCCTCGAGCGGTGTGCGCGCGTCCCAGCAGTGGATCTGGTACAGGTCGATCCATTCCGTGCCGAGCCGCCGCAGTGACGCTTCGATGCCCATGCGGATGTGGCGGCGCGACGCGCCGACGTCGTTCACGCCGCGGCCGGTGGGGAAGCGCACCTTCGTGGCGAGCACTACATCGTGGCGGCGGCCTTGCAGCGCACGCCCAGTGATCTCCTCCGACTCGCCGTCGGCGTACACGTCGGCCGTGTCGACGAAGTTGCCGCCCGTCTCGAGGAAGCGATCGACGAGCTTGCGGCTCGTCGGTTCGTCGGCTTCGCGTCCGAACGTCATCGTGCCGAGACAGAGCTCCGAAACCCGGATCCCCGTGCTGCCCAGCTGCCGGTACTCCACGTCTGGCCTCCTCCATCGTGTCGAAGACCGAATCTAGGCTGCGACGGTGGCGGGCACCGAGGTGAACGACCTTCCTGCCGTTGGTGTCCGCGCGGTGCTCGGCGCTGCCTTCCGTGTCTACCGGCACCGGTTCGGGCTCGTCACCGGGAGCGCGCTCGTCGTGTTCGGCCTCAGTGCAGGCTTCGACGTGCTCTTCGACGTGGCCGGCGACCAGGTGGGCGACTACCCCGGCCTCCTGGCGCCCCTCCTGGTCATCGCGGGGGTCGCGACGTTCGGCACCACGTTCTTCGCCGG
>JBKOWN010000199.1:0-6773 GCA_046724435.1 Actinomycetota bacterium | reverse complement strand
GGCTTCAGGTAGTAATAGATGTCGTCGAAGTCGATGGTCGGCATGTTCTTCGCGAACCACTCGAGCATCGGCTTGCGCTCGAACCGCTTCAGCGACTTCAGCCGGAAGTCCCGCATCCAGTCGGGCTCGGACTTCTGCCCGGAGATCTCGCGGACGATCTCCTCGTTCAGGCCCTTCTTCGGGATGTAGGCGAAGTCGTCCGTGCTGTCGGCCCAGCCGAGCTTGTACTTGCCGAGATCGATTCCGCTGACAGCCATACGCCCTCGCCTCCGCTACCGGGTGGCGGTCTCGGGGTCCGGAACGCCCCGGGGGACAGGGGTTCCGGTGATTTCCACTACGTAGATAGTAACAATCCGGCGGGCATCCGAACAATTCCCCCGCCCGGTTCGCTCGATTCCCCGCTCCCGCCGCCCGGTCAGGGCTCGGCGGCACCGCCTCTCGCGGCACCGGCGCCGGCGGCAGTCTGGCGGGCCGGTGCGGTGGTGGTCGTGGTCGCCGCCCCGCCACCCCCGCCGGCCGCCTGCTGGGCCTGGTTGATGAGGTCCCCGACCTGGTTGATCAGCGACTGGTATGTACCCAGATCGCCCGACCGCAACGCATCCTGTGCCTGCTGGTACTTGGTCGCGGCCTGGCTCAGCAGGTCCTGCACGTTGCCGCCCGCGGGCGGCGTGGTCGGCGCGCTCGGCGCGCTCGGCGCTGCGCCACCACCGGGCAGTGGCTGGGCCGGCGCCTGGCCGAACAGTTGCGCCAGGCCGTCGTTGACCGTGGACGCCAGGACGGGGTCCTGGCCGGCGTACGCGACCACGACGAACCGGAACTGGGGATAGCTCGATTGCCCTGCCGCCTGGACGTAGAAGGGTCGGATGTAGAGGATCGAGTTGCCGACCGGGATCAGCTGCAGGCTCCCCTGGATCACGGTCGAGCCCTGCTGGTTGAGCAGCGTGAGCTGGCGTGACACGTCGGGCGTGCTCTTGATCCGGTTGTCGACCTGCACAGGTCCCAGAACCGACTCGCCCTGAGGCATCTCGAACGCCGACAACTGGCCGTAGTTCCCCGGATCCGAGCTCGCCGTCATGAACGACACCAAGCGCGTCTGCTTGTTCCCGGCCGAGACGGGGACGAACGGCTGGAGGATGATGAAGCTCGGCTGCTGCTCTCCCGGCTGGTTGATGTAGAGGTAATAGGGCCGCATGCGCGCGCCGGTCGAGGTCGCGCCGGTTCTCCTCCCCCGGGGGCTCGTGGACTCCGGGGGGGCCGCCGCCTGCAACTGTGCCGCCGTCAGCGGACCCGAGCCGGGGTCGGGCGACAGGAGCCACTTCGCGCTGCCCTGGTAGAAGCGCCGGCTCTCGGTGACGTGGTAGCGGGAGTAGATGTCCGACTGCACCCGGAACAGGTCCTCGGGGTATCGCAGGTGCGCCTGGAGATCCTTGGGCATCTTGTCGAAATCGGTGAACAGGTCGGGGAACGCTTTGCGGTACGACCGGATCAGCGGGTCCTTGGGGTCGATGACGTAGAACTTCACGGTGCCGTCGTAGGCGTCGACCGTCGCCTTCACCGAGTTGCGGACGTAGTTGAAGCTGTGATTCAGACCCGAGTCGCTCGGTCCCGACGTCATCTGGGAGTACGGGTACCGATTCGTCGTGGTGTACCCGTCGAGCACCCACACGACCCGACCGCCCGTCACGACCGGGTATGGATCGGCGTCGAAGTTGAGGAACGGCGCGAGCTTGCTCACGCGATCCTTGATGTCGCGGACGTACAAGACCTTCGTGCCGGCGCCGACCTGGCCGGAGATGAGCGGGTTGATGTCACCGAAGCGCAACGCGAACGCGGCCCGACGGATCGGGTTGTCGATCTTGACTCCGTCCTTGCCGTTGTAGCGCGTGGTTGCGTCCGCGCGACCCGGCCGCGAGTAGTCGAACTCTTGTTGCTTGGCGTCCACGAGCGCGTAGCCGGGTTGGCGCTCGCCGAAATACAGGTCGGGCTGATTGAGGGGGATTTGGGCGTCCTTGGGGACGGGAATGCCGCTGAGGAGGAAATCGGGGTTGCCGTCCTGGGCGGCGACGTTCGTGGGCGAGGCGATGATCCCGTACCCGTGCGTGTAGACGAGGTGCTGGTTCACCCACGACTGGCTCGGAAGCTCACCCTGGCTGACCTCGCGCGCCGAGAGCACGACCTGGCGGGTCTGGTCTCCGACCGTGTACCTGTCGACGTCGACGTCGTCGATCTTGTAGAAGGTCTGGAGGCCCTGGAGCGACTGGTACGTCGACTGGATGACGTTCGGATCCCATAGGCGCGCGTTGTCGATCGACGGCGAGTTCTGAGTGACCGTGTTGGCGTCGAGGTTCTGTTGATAGTCGAACGCCTCGCTCTTGACTCTGTTGATCCCGAACGCACTCCGCGTCGACGCGATGTTGCGTTCGATGTAGCGCTGCTCGTTCTGGAACTCGTTGGGCTCCACACGGAACTTCTGGACCCCGGCGGGATAGATCGTTCCGATCACGATCGACACGAAGCCCCACAGACCGACGGCGATGATCGGAAGCACCCAGCCCCGCCTCCAGATGTTCCAGATGAACAACCCGGCGGCGACGATCGAGATGAAGATCAACAGGTTCAGCGCCGGCAACTGCGCCTTCACGTCGGTGTAGCTGGCGCCGGTGACGACACCGCGTTGCGAGAAGTTGAGGTTGAAGCGGTCGAGGTAGTACTGCGCCGTCTTCACGAGGGCCATGACGGCGAGGATCACCGAGAGGTGCGCCTTGACTTGCGGCGTCACCCGCTGGAACGGGCTCTGGAAGCGGATGCCGCCGTTGAGGTAGTGCGCGACCGCCGTCACGAGCAACACGATCACAAGGCCCGCGAAGAGCCAATTGGCGATGAAGCGCAGGAACGGCAGCTGGAAGACGTAGAAGCCGATGTCCTTGTTGAATTGCGGGTCCTTGACGCCGAAGTCGACCCGGTGCGTGAACAGCACCCACTCCCGCCACTGCGAGGAGACGCCCACCCCTGCGATCAACGCGAAGAAGATCGCCACTCCGATCCGGATGCGGCCCTGGTAGTTCGACACGAAGTTCTGGTACCGCTCGACGAGCTCGTCCTCGGGGCCCATGGACCGGTATTTCGGGGCGAGGCGATCGGCGATCAACAGGCTCGTCAGCATGATCACGAAGAACACGACCGTGAAGACGAGCGCCGGCACGACCTTCGCCGAGAGCAGCTCTCGCCACGTGGCGCCCTGACCGACGGAGTCGAACCAGAGGAAGTCGGTGTAGAAGCCCGCCAGCCCGCGCAGGCTGAACAGGAGAATCACCAGCAGGATGACGCCGGCGATGATCCACCCGCGCACGCGAAAGCCGCGCCGGCGACCTTGTGCTGTGGGCACGCGCATCGGATGCGAAGCCTACTGCCGGGGTTTCGAGATTCTCGGTCGCGCGGTCAGGCGCTCACTCGGAGCCGCGTTGTTCGTTCACGACCGCGAGCAGGCACCGACAACCGGGATGCGCAGGCGGGAAGGGCTGACCGGTTGGGAAGCGCTCTCCGCGCCGCGTCGGCTCGAGCGCGTTGTCGTCGGCGTCCGGACACTGGCCTTGCTCGGCGGGAACCCAGCGCAGGAGTGCACCTTCCGGCGCGGCGTCGTACACACCGCGCGCGTAGACGGCGGCGAGCAGATCGTTGATGCGGTTGTCGAGCTCCTCTCCCTTCCATTCGCGGTAGCGCGCCCCGATGCGGTGGGCGATCACGTCGGGGTTGGCGTCGTCGCCCAGGCTCTCGTCAACCGCCGCGAGCAGGCGATCGCGCAACGGTGTGACGAGGATCTCGACCATGCCGGTCACCATCCGCGGCGGCGCCCCGCTCACGGGGTCGCCCTCCGACTGCGCACCGGTCCGTGCGGCGACGTACGCCTCGGCGATCGCCGGCGACAGCACCTCCGACCAGGCCGTCACTTGTTGGGAGAGGGGCGGCAGGAGCTTCTCGGCGGAGAGGCGACCGCGCCGGCGCCGGAGTGCGTCGAGGATCTCGTTCTGCTCGTTCTGCAGGACCCGCTTGCATTGCCGGACGAGCTCATGGGCGATCGGGGTGAGGAGATCATCCCGACGGGCCAGGAGCTGCGGGTCACCGTCGGTCGCGGTGGGACGCGGTTGGCTCGCCGCCTCGACGAGGACGGCGCCGTCCGCCCCGTTCGCCTCGCGACCGGCCGCGGCACCGGCGTCGGTGGCGCCGGCGTCGTCGAAGTCGATGCGGGGCTCCTCCACCGTCTCCCCGCGCATGCCGCGAATGCGCTCGAAGAGGGCGTCGACTTCGCTGTCGGGCTCCGACGCCGGCTGCTGCTCGGGCTCGGATGCGGCGGGCGACTCCGTTTCCGGTTCAGGTTCCGGTTCGGGCGCGGGTTCGGGTTCGGCTTCCGGCTCGGTGGTCGATGCGCTCTGCGCCGCGGGCTCGGGCTCCGGCTCGGGCTCGGGCTGCAGCGCGGGCGGCGACGAGGGTTGCGGATCCGGATGGCCGGGCAGCTCGCCCAGACCGATACCGGTCGCGGGCCGCGGCTTCGTGACGGGTGGTTGCGTCGAAGGCGGCTCGCGTCCCGGTCTCGACGACTCGCGTTGCACCCATGCCGGCGGCTCGGGCGCGGGCACGCGCGGCACGAAACTGCCGCGCGACACGGGATGCTCCGGCGCAGCCTCCGAGTCCGACGGGTATGAGATCGGCGGGCCGGCATCGGCAGTGACCGGTGGGAACGGCCGACCGGCGCCGAAGTGCGAGAGCTTCTCGTTTGCCTCGGACACCGTGTCCCGCACCACGAGGTACGCCTCGGCGAAACGATCACGATCCTCCCGCAGCTGATCGATGTACGCGCGCAACGTGTCGCGCCTGCGGTTCAGGTCCGACAGCACGCGCTCGCGCAGCGCTCGGGCCTCGGCAACCATCTCCCGACCCCGCTCGCGGGCCGTCTCGACGACGGCGCGCGCGTCCTTGTTCGCGTGCTCGAGCTGCTCCGTGCGGATGCGCGCCGATTCCTCGCGCGCGGCTCGCTCGACCCTCGACGCCTCCTCACGCGCCCGTTGCGCCACCTTCTCGGCCGACTCCTCGGCGGATCGCAGCGTGCGGGCCACCTCCTGCCCGACCTGCTCCACGAGTTGGTCACGAGACGGCAACGGCGGGTGACGCAGCTGGCCCTCGAGATCGGCCACCCGCCGGTGCAACGCGTCGAACTCGTCGGCCACCCCGCGAAGGAAGGCTCGCACCTCCCTCTCGTCGAGGCCCTTGCGCGCCTTCGGGAAATCTTGCCGCTCGATCTGGGCGGGCGTCAGCCGGGGCACGTCCGAGCCGGCCGGGCGAGGCTCGTGAGTGGACATCGGCGCAACTGTATTGGGGCTAAGGACAGGCTGTTGAAGGTGGGGCGGGCGGAACGCCGGAGTCCTGGCCGCCGATGCTCTTCAGTTGCCGCAAGGCGTCGTCGAGGGTCGCGATGCCCGCGACTTTCATCCCGCCGGCGCGGCTGCGAGCTTCCTTGACCTCGGCGGTCGGGACCAGGAACAGCTTCGCTCCCGCCCGGCGCGCCGTCACGGCCTTCTGCTGGGCGCCACCGATGGGCCCCACACTGCCGTCGGGGCTGATCGTCCCGGTGACCGCCACCTTCTTGCCGCCGGTCAGGTCGCCGGGCGTGAGCTCGTCGAGGAGCGTGAGGGTGAACGCGAGCCCCGCCGACGGCCCGCTCACGCGGCCGGTGTCGATCTGGACGTTCACCGGGAAGTCGAACTTCTCACTGCGGGTCGAGGTCTGGACGCCGATCTGGGCCCGGCCCTGGCAGGCGCCTCGCGACGCGGCGCGGGTCACGACGGTCACCGTCGTGCTCGTGCCGCCGCGATCAACGGTGAACATGACGGGCTCCCCCGGGGGTCGGCTGCGCACGATCGGCCCGAGCTGGTCGGCGAGCGTGACGGGTTGGCCGTCCACCGCGGTGATGACGTCGCCGACCCGGAGCTTGCCGTCGGCCGGAGAGTGCCTCTGCACGGCCGTGACGACGGCCCCGGCCCCGGTCACGGGAACGGTGTAGCCGAGCCGCTCGAGCGCGACCTGCTTGGCGGTCATCTGCGAGTCGGCCATCTCCAGCTTGTTGAGCCGCGCGTCCTCGGCCCGGGAGCGACCCTGGAGCACATCGCCTTCCGGGACCACGTCGGTGTTGTCGTCCAGCCAGCCCGACAGGACCGCGAATACGTTGGGGCGATCGCTCGACACTGAGACCGTGAGGAACAGCAGCTGGCCACGGTGCTGGTACGTCGGGGCGCCCATCACCTTGACGACGCGCTCGACCGAGCTCGCCGACCCCGGGGCGATCAGCACGTACGGGAGACGGATCAGGGCGCCGCCCAGGATCAGCACCACCACCAGGATGCCGGCGATCGTGCCGGCAGCGACGAGCGGGCGCCGCCGGCGCGGCGGTGGCATCTCCGGGGCGGGAGGCGGAAGAGGCTCGCCTCGCTGCTCGTTCATCGACAGAGCCTGCCATGCACTCCCCCGGTCGAAGGTCGCGGCTCCCTATCGTCGAGGTGTGCCTTCTCATGACCGCGCCGATCGGCGAACGGCCGTCGAACGAGCCGCGGACGCGGCGGCCCTCGGCCTGCGCGATCGCCTCCCCGCGGGCGCACCCGCCGATCTCGAACGCGCCGCGCGTGACGACCCCGATGCGCGTGTGCGGGCGGCGGCGCTCGGCGCGCTCGCACGAGCCGGCGGGCGGCGGAGAGCAACCGCGGCGTGGCGCGTCGCGGTGGCCG
>JBKOWN010000093.1:0-3921 GCA_046724435.1 Actinomycetota bacterium | reverse complement strand
GCAGGAACGGGACAGGCCGACCCCCGGGCTGCGATCATCTCGGTAGCCATGCTGCTGGAGTTCCTCGGCGAGGCCGAGGCGGCTGCCCGGGTCGAGAAAGCGGTGGCCGCCTCGGACGACGTGAGCGGGACCACGTCGGAGTTCGGCGACGCGATCGCCGGAAAGGTGTGAAGGATGCCCATCGACAAGACGGCGAAGATCTGGATGGACGGGAAGCTCGTCGACTGGGACGACGCCCGCATCCACGTCCTCACCCACACGTTGCACTACGGCTCGGGCGTGTTCGAGGGCATCCGCGCCTATCCGACGGCCGCCGGGCCGGCCGTGTTCCGACTCACGGACCACATGCGCCGGCTACTGCAGTCCGCGCACTTCTTCATGATGGAGGTGCCGTACACGCTCCAGGAGCTGGTCGACGCGACCAAGGAGACGATCCGCGTCAACCAGGTGGACTCGTGCTACATCCGCCCGATCGCGTTCCTCGGCTACGGCGAGATGGGCCTCAACCCGCTGCTGTCCCCGGTGAACGTGTCGATCGCCGTGTGGCCATGGGGCACCTACCTCGGCAACGAGGCGCTCAAGAACGGCGTGCGCATGAAGGTGTCGTCGTGGCGGCGGATGGACCCCAACGTGAACCCGGTAGCGGCTAAGGGGACGGGCATCTACATCAACTCCAGCCTCGCGAAGGTGGAAGCGCTCCACTCCGGGTACGACGAGGCGATCCTCCTCAACACGCACGGGTTCATCGCCGAGTGCACGGGCGAGAACGTGTTCGTCGTGAAGGACGGGGCGCTCGTCACCCCGCCGCTCTCATCGGGCGCGCTCGAAGGAGTCACGCGTGACTCGGTCATGACGATCGCGCGGGACCTCGGCTACGCCGTGCGGGAGGAGAACCTGCTGCGGACCGACCTCTACTGCGCCGACGAGGCGTTCCTCACCGGCACCGCGGCCGAGATCGTCCCGATGCGGTCGGTCGACGATCGCGAGATCGGCGCGCCCGGCGAGATCACGCGCAAGATCCAGGAGATCTACTTCGCCACCGTCCACGGTGAGGTGCCGCAATACAAAGAGTGGTTGGAATATGCCCGCGAGTGAGGTTCCGAGTCGCGTCGAGATCTACGACACCACGCTGCGCGACGGCGCGCAGCTCGAAGGCATCTCGCTCACCGTCGACGACAAGCTTCGCGTCGCAGAGCAGCTCGACTGGCTCGGCGTCCACTACATCGAGGCGGGCTGGCCCGGCGCCAATCCCAAGGACGACGAGGCCTTCCGCCGGATCCCGCACGAGCTGCAGCTCCGGAGAAGCAAGGTCGTCGCGTTCGGCTCGACCCGGCGGGTGAAGGGCAAGGTCGATTCCGACGACACCTTGCGGCAGCTCCTCGAGGCCAACACCGAGGCCGTCTGCATCGTCGGCAAGGCGTGGGACTACCACGTGACCGAGGCGCTGCAGACCACGCTCGACGAGGGCGCGGCCATGGTCGCCGACTCGGTGGAGTTCCTCCGAGCGAACGGCCGCCAGGTGCTCTTCGACGCCGAGCACTTCTTCGACGGCTACCGAAGCAACCCGGAGTTCGCGCTGCGCGTCCTGGAAGGCGCGGCCCAGGCGGGCGCGTCGCACCTCGTGCTGTGCGACACGAACGGCGGGACGCTGCCGCACGACGTCGAGCGTGTTGTACGCGAGGTCGTCGCCTACTTCGGCGGCGACGTCGCCGTCGCCGTCCATCTCCACGACGACGCCGGCACCGGTGTCGCGAACGCGCTCGCCGGAGTGCGCGGCGGCGCCACCCAGGTACAAGGGACGATCAACGGGTACGGCGAGCGCACCGGGAACTGCAACCTCACCGCGATCATCCCGAACCTCACATTGAAGATGGGCATCGAGACCATTCCGCCGGACCGGCTCGACCGCCTCACGCCCGTCGCCCACCACGTGGCCGAGCTCGTGAACATGGCGCTGAACGCGCAGGCCGCGTACGTGGGCGCGTCGGCGTTCGCGCACAAGGGCGGCATCCACGCCAGTGCTATCGCCCGGAGGCCCGATGCGTACGAGCACGTGCGGCCGGAGCTCGTCGGCAACCGAACGCACGTCGTCGTGTCGGAGCTCGCCGGGCGCAGCAACCTCGCGATGAAGGCGAAGGAGCTCGGCATCGAGCTCGACGGGCCGCAGCTCAGCGAGGTCGTCGACACGCTGAAGCGACTCGAGCACGAGGGGTACCACTTCGAGGTGGCGGACGGGTCGCTCGAGCTGCTCCTCCGGCACGCGACCGGGTGGCGGCAGTCCTGGTTCCACGTCGAGGAATGGGAGGTCATCGTCGAGGATGCCCGCGACGCCGAGCGGCTGTCGACGCAGGCGATCGTGCGCGGTCGCGTCGACGGCGAGCCGTTCCACGAGATCGCGACCGGCAACGGCCCCGTGAACGCGCTCGACGCCGCCTTGCGCAAGGCCATCGGCACCCGGTACCCGGAGCTCGATCGCATCCACCTGACGGACTACAAGGTGCGCGTGCTCGACACGCACAAGGGCACGGGCGCCGTGACCCGGGTCCTCGTCGACAGCACCGACGGCGAGGAGACGTGGACGACGATCGGGGTGGGGGAGAACATCATCGAGGCGTCGTGGCAGGCGTTGGAGGACTCGCTCGTGTACGGGTTGCTTCGCGCCGGCGTACCGGGCTAGCCATCGTCCCGTGCCCACCGACCCGTTCGTCCCCGAGCGCCTCGAGGACGAGCCGCGCCAGGAGCAGAACCTCGCGCCGGGCGTGAAGATGCCGCCGGCGAAGAGCTGGGTCGCGGACCGGCCCGGCGACCTCCCGGCCGGGTGGCCGACGGGCAAGCTGCTCGGCTCGCCCGGACCGAACGTCGGGTACGCGCTGACACTCGCCAACCGTGTGCGCGACCAGCTGGAGCTCGCGCCTCACGAGCATCCCGAGGACGCGATCGCGGTCGTGGCCGAGATCGCCATGCGGCGCGCCGCCCTCTTCGGGCGCGCCCCGGTCATGCTTGACGTCGACTTCGGGATGGAGATCCTGGGCTACCGGGGTGACGCCGACCCTGATTTCGTCGCGTGGCGGGCGCGCGCGGTGCGGGGGGTGCACCACGACTACTACGAGCGGCGATCTCTCGTCGACGCGATCCCCGTCGACGTCCTGCGCCTCGTCCCGTCCGCGCTCCCGGCTCACCTCGCGGAGGCCCGCGCCGCGCTGCGCATCGGAGTGCCGGCACCGGTGGAGTGACGATGCGTACCCCCAACCGCGCTCTGCGCGACTGAGATACGCATCAGAGAACCCTGACTACGATGTCAGGTTGTGAGCGCGCCGAGCTTCTTGCTCTCCGAGGAGCACGAAGAGTTCCGGGCCGCGCTCCGCCGGTTCGCCGAGAAGGAGATCGCCCCCCACGCCGCCGAGGTCGACGAGCGGGAGGCGTACCCGAAGGCGAGCATGGAGGCCTTCCGGGACTCGGGCTTCGTTCGGGCGCTCTACCCCCCCGAGCAGAGTGGTGACGCCGGCGACCTCCTGACGGCGGCGCTGGTCATCGAGGAGCTGGCGCGTGCGTGCGGGTCGACCGCCCTCACGGCGCTCGTCACCCGCACCGGGGTCGCCGCCCTCCTCGCCCACGGCACCGATGACCTCAGGCGGCGGGTGCTCCCACCGGTCGTGACGGGGGAGCACCAGGCGAGCTATTGCCTCTCGGAGCCGGGCGCCGGCAGCGACGCGGCGTCGATGACCACGCGCGCCGTCCGCGACGGCGACCAGTGGGTGCTGAACGGGCGCAAGGCCTGGATCACCAGCGCCGGCGTCTCCGACGTCTACACGGTCTTCGCCAAGACCGAGCCTGCCGGCGGCCACCGCGGCATCACCGCCTTCGTCGTCGAGCGAGACCGGCCCGGTCTCACGATCGGCAAGGTCGAGCACAAGATGGGCC
>JBKOWN010000135.1:0-6884 GCA_046724435.1 Actinomycetota bacterium | reverse complement strand
GCCGCCGCGCGTCTCCCGCTCCTCGCGCTCAGCGGCACGGACGCCGTATCCGAGGACGATCGGGACGGGCAGGATCAGGATGGCGCCGACGAGTGCCGCGATCGACAGGTCGACGGCCAGGGCCGGGAAGTCGGTGGCGGCGGCGATCACGAAGCTCACGACCGCCACGATCAGCGTGGCGTACCCGGCCCGCTGGGCGTAGCGGACGACACGGGCGATCCGGGCCCGCCGGGCGAGGACGGGATCGGGTTCGCTCACCACGAGGTCCAGCCCTTCCCCGCGAAGGCGGCGTCGAGGCGGCTCGGCAGGTCGGCCAGTGAGAACTCGCGTCGGGCGATCTCATGGTTGGCTTCGAGCAGGGCGTAGTCGGGCGACCGCAGCCACGCCGCCACCGCGGCCGTGTCGTCCACGCTGAACACTTCCAAGCCGGCGAGGATCTCGTCGAGCACGGGGTATCCACGCACGGCGAGGGGGCGGCGGGCGACCATCGACTCGATCACCGGGTTGCCGAACCCCTCCCAGGTCGACGGAAACGCGACGACGTCGGCGGCGGCGTAGGCGTCCGCAGCGCGCGCAGCCCGACCATGGACCACGCGGAGCGGCGTCGCCACCAGGGCCTGCCCCAGCGCCCGGTCGTAGCCGTCCTCGGGCGGGCCGGTCAGCCAGTACACGACGGACGGGTCGGGAACGAAGCCGGCGAGGGCCTCGGCGAACCGCAATCCGCCGGGCACGTTCTTGCGAGGAATGGCGCGGGTGGGCTGGAGCACGACGAGCTCGCCGACCGCGAACCCGAGCTCGGCGCGGGAGGCGTCCCGATCGCCGCGGGGTGCGTCGAAGTCGAACGTGTTGTGGATCGTCTCGGCCGTGATGCCGCGCGCCGCGAGCTCGGCGCGCGAACGGTCATTCACGACGACGTGGAGCGCGCCGGGTAGGTCGGGTGGGAACCCGCCGATCGATGCGAGCTCCGCCCGCTGCCAGGGCAGGTCGTGATGATGGAACGCGACACGGCCCCGATGGCGTGCGAGCGCGTCGGACGCGGCGGCGGAGGAGTTGACGTTGATCGGGAGCGAGCAGATGTTCTCGGCGACGACCAGGTCGGCGCCGTCGAACGCGGTCGCCAGACGGCGCGCATCCGCTACGCCGTCCCGCGCGTCTAAGGCGATGCCGGGTAGCGCCACGTCGTCGGGGCGGTGCTCGTCACAGATGTGTCCTGCGACCCGGCGGGTCGTGAAGCCGAGGGTGCGCAGAGCCCATTCCCACTTGCGGGCTTCGACGGACACGCCGTCAGTGCCGCCGAGTCGGTACGAGAGCAACACCGCGGTAGGGACCATCGATCGGACGATACCGTTCGCCCGGGCCGCCGCACCCGGCGCGGCTCAGGCGTCGTGGGCCTCGTCCTCCTCGCGCTCCTTCGCCGCCTCGCCGGCGTGCTCGTCCGCGGCGAGTCGCGCGTAGACCTGGTCGAGCTCGACGCCGAGCGTGTCGTCGGGGGAGTCGTGGGACAACGCATGTTTGTCTTTCGTGCTCGTGCTCGTCGGCGGCGGCTGCACCTGCGGGGCCGGCTCCGTCGTCCGCTCCTCGCGCCGCAATCGCGCCGCGATGCGCGCCGTCCGCTCCGATCGAGAGCTCGCGGACCGGCGACGCCTAAGGCGGCTGCCTTCGTAACAGACGAGGATGATCCCGAGCCCGATCACGACGTCACCGACCGAGATCAGCTCGTCGACCGGCGCCGGCACCCGAAGCCGGTCGCCGAGGAACGGGAGCACGTCGTCCTTGCTCTCGGGTCGGTGCTTCGCGGTCCGCTCGATGGGCTCCTCGATGGTCCGGCCCGAGCGGGTCGTCACCTCGTGGTCGGCGGTCGGCATCCCCTGGTTGAGCCCGATGACGAGCGCGTTCAGGGCGATGCCCAACCCGATGACCCACATCATCGAGATCCGTAGGTTCACGAAGCAGAACGCGAGCAGGAACGCGTACGACGCCATGACGAGCCCGAACCCGAGATCGTCGAATCGGTCAGCGGGAATGTCGACGAACGCGAGCAGGAGCTGGATCGCGAGCGCGACGACGACCAGCCAGACCGACTGGATCGGGAGCCGGAACAGCTGGCTGAAACTGCCCCGGGTGACGAGCACCACGACGAGTGCGAGGCCACCGACGATGGCGATGGTGATCACGCCGCGCCACCGTACAACCGACGCCCCCGACTCCCTACGATGCTCGCGGCGGCCGGCGGCCCCGACTCCCTACGATGCTCGCGGCGGCCGGCGGCTTTGCCGACCGGCGCCGCAAAGCCCGAGCTTGCGAGGGCGTCAGGAGGAGCTGTGGCGGACGTGCGCTACGAGGTCGTCGGATCGGTCGCGCGAGCGACGATCGACCGACCGGAGCGGCGGAACGCGATGTCCTTCGGTGTGATGGAGGGGCTGAGGAAGGCCGTCGCCGCCGCGAAGGCAGACGACGCCGTGCGGGTGCTCGTCCTCACGGGCGCGGGGGAGAAGGCCTTCTGCGCCGGCGCCGATCTCGGCAGCGGCGGGATCGCTGACGGGGCATCGGCCGCGCACGAGGGTCGGGGGGTGCTCGCCGACCTGTTTCGGGACCTCTGGGGTCTCGGGAAGCCGACGATCGCGCGCGTTCGAGGCTATGCGCTTGCGGGCGGCTTCGGCCTCGCGCTGGCGTGCGACTTCGTGGTCGCCGCGAAGGATGCGCAGTTCGGCACGCCCGAGGTGAACGTCGGCCTGTGGCCGTACATGATCACCGTGCCGCTGCTGCGGTCGATGCCACCCAAGCGCGTGCTCGAGCTGATGATGACCGGCCGCCGGGTCGGTGCCGACGAGGCCGAGCGCATCGGGTTCGTGACGCGCGTCGTGCCTATCGACGAGCTCGACGCCGCGGTCGACGAGCTCGCGACGACGCTGGCCTCGAAGTCTCCGCTGATCCTGCGGTGGGGGCGCGAGAGCTTCTACCGGGCTGCCGAGATGGATCCCGACGACGCCCTCGCCTACCTCCAAGCCATGCTCACGGTCACCAGCGGCTCGGAGGACACGGCCGAAGGCGTCGCCGCGTTCGCCGAGAAGCGCGAGCCAAAATGGAAGGGACGATGACGACGACGGGCGGCGGCGACGTCCATGACTGGGGACCGCTGGTCGGCGACCTGAAGGCGCGGCGCGACCGCGCGCTCGAGATGGGCGGGCCGGAGCGGGTGGAGCGCCAGCACTCGCTGGGCAAGCTCACGGTGCGCGAACGCATGGACCTCCTGCTCGACCCGGGGACATGGGTGGAGTACGCGCTGCTCGCCGACCACATGGACGCCGGCCTCGGCGACCGGTTCCTTGCTGCCGACGGCGTGGTGACCGGCGTGGGCGAGATCGACGGTCGTCCCGTCGCCGTCGGCGCCTATGACTTCACCGTGATGGCCGGCTCGATGGGTCAAGTGGGCGAGCACAAGATGGCCCGCCTGCGCGAGCTGTCGATCCGTCAGCGCATCCCGTTCGTGTGGCTGCTCGACTCGGCGGGCGCGCGTATCCAGTCGACGAGCGGCTCGACGTTCGCCGGTGCAGGAGCCTTGTTCCGTGAGCAGGTCGCGATGAGTGGCGTGGTGCCGATGGTGGCGGCGATGCTTGGCCACTGCGCGGCGGGCACGGCGTACATCCCGGCCCTCGCCGACTTCGTGCCGATGGTGAAGGGCACATCGTCCATGGCGCTCGGGGGGCGCCACCTCGTGAAGGCGGCGGTGGGGGAGGACGTCACCGAGGAGGAGATGGGCGGGTCCGCCGTGCACACGAAGATCTCCGGAGTCGCCGACCTCGAGGTCGCCGACGACAAGGAGTGCCTCGAGATCGTCCGCAAATACCTCTCCTTCTTCCCGTCGCACAACCAGGAATCGCCGCCGCTGCAGGAGAGCGCCGATCCCGTCGACCGGCGGGTCGAGGAGCTCTACGAGATCGTGCCGACCGCGCCTCGGCGGGCGTACGACATGCGCAGGGTGGTCGCCGCGGTCGTCGACGACGGCGACGTGCTCTGGATCAAGCCCGAGTGGGCGAAGAACGTGGTCACCGGCCTCGCTCGCGTGGGAGGGGAGCCCGTCGGGATCGTCGGGAGCCAGCCGATGGTGCTGGGTGGCGCGCTGGATGTGAACGCGGCCGACAAGGTGGCGCGCTTCGTCTGGCTGTGCGACGCGTTCGGGATCCCGCTCGTGTTCCTCCACGACGTGCCCGGGTTCATCGTCGGCTCCGCGGTCGAGAAGCAGGGGATCATCCGCCACGGCGCCAAGATGCTGTTCGCCGTCTCGGAGGCCACTGTCCCCAAGATCAGCGTGGTGATGCGCAAGAGCTACGGCGCCGGGTACTTCGTCATGAACGGCACCGCGTACGAGGCCGACTTCATCGTGGCGTGGCCGACGGCCGAGATCGCGGTGATGGGCCCCGACGGCGCGGTCAACATCATCCACCGCAAGACGATCGAGGCCGTTCCCGAAGAGGAGCGGACACAGAAGCGCCTCGAGCTGGCCGAGGAGATCCGCCAGAACATCGACCCGTACATCGCGGCCGGCCACGCGCAGCTCGACGACGTGATCGACCCCGCCGAGACCCGCCAGGCAATCTGGCGCGGCCTGCAGGTGTCGCGCGCCAAGCGCGTCGACCGCCCGTGGCGCAAGCACGGCGTGTTGCCTGTTTGACGAGTCAGAGCCGGAGACGCAGCGACGGCGGGTCGGGCTCGGTGAAGCCCAGCGAGCGGTAGAGCCGCTCGGCTTCTGGCGTCGCGCGGAGGTCTACGAGCGAGACGCGGCGAGCGCGGAACCAGTCGAGGAGGGAGGTCATCACCGCCCGGCTGAGCCCGCGGCGGCGGAACGCGGGATCGGTCGCGACCCACTGCACGTAGCCGTAACGCCCATCGGAGTTGAACACCGTCGGGAACCATTGCGTGATCGATCCGGCGGCGCTGGCGATGAGCCGCCCGCCGCCGTCCGGATGGTCGACGACGAATGCGGCCTTCGACCCGGCTCCGAAGTCGGCGGGGAGCAGGTCACGGGCGACGCCCCGCCAATCCTCGGATGACGGATCGTGGCCCATCGCGGCCAGCATCACCGCGGCCAATCGGATGAGCTCGTCGATGTCATCGGTCGTCGCGCGCCGCGCCGGGGTGCCCACCCACCGATGTTCGCGGATAACGTCGCCCGCCATGGCAGAGATCAGGGCCGAGATCGCGGCGAACGTGTGGCAGGTGGTGGCGGAGGAGGGGCAGATGGTCGCCGAAGGCGACGAGATCGTCATCCTCGAGTCCATGAAGATGGAGATCCCCGTCGTGACCGAGATCCCGGGTGTCGTGCGCGAGCTTCATGTGGAGCCCGAGCAAGTGGTGCAAGAGGGCGATCTCATCGCCATCATCGACGAGAGCTAGCACGCGGCTGGCGGTGGTTGTGCCGACCGGCGCCGCAAAGCCGGAGCTTGCGACGGCGACAGGGGGGCAATGATCCGCTGGGAGGTCCGCGACCGGATCGGGATCGCGACGATCGACCGGCCCGAGCGCAGAAACGCGCTGAACGCCGAGCTGTGCGTGCAATTGCTGGCCGGTCTCGAAGCCGAGCCCGACCTTCGGGCCGTGGTGATCACCGGCGCCGGCGACAAGGCGTTTTGCGCCGGCGCCGACCTCGTCGTACGGGCCGAGGACGCGTCCGAGCCCGGCGGCGGTGACACGTTCCGGCCGGCGTTCGATCGGCTCCTCGACGCGATCGTCGAGTACCCGGCGCCCGTTGTGGCGGCCGTCAACGGTCCAGCGATCGGCGCCGGCATGCAGCTCGCCGTGGCATGCGACCTCCGCATCGCCGCGTTCACCGCAACGTTCTCCATTCCCGCCGCGCGCCTCGGCGTGTTCCTGAGCCCGGCGAACGTGCAGCGGCTCGCCACGCTCGTGGGCCAGGGCGCGGCCCGTGACGTGCTCCTCACCGCGCGCACGCTCGACGCCGACGAAGCCGCCGCGGTCGGTCTCGTGCAGCGCCGGGTGCCCGACGCACTCGTGGCCGCGCTCGCGATCTCCGACGAGATCGCAGACCTCGCCCCCTTGACCGTCCAGGGCCACAAGCGCGCCCTCAACCTCGTGGCCGGCGGCGTGGACGAAACCGCGCTCGCCGAGATGCGTGCCCTCGAGGCCCTTGCCTTCGCCAGCGACGACCTGCAGGAAGGGCTCGCCGCGTTCAGCGAGAAGCGCGCCCCGCGCTTCCAGGGGCGCTAGCGGCGTTCGAGCTGCCAGATCAGCGCGCCGGGCAGCCCGGCGAACGCCGCCCGCGTCGCCTCGGGGATGAATTGGGCCGCCATCCCCTGCATCCCGGCTTCCTCGGGGCCGAAGCGCGGCTCGACGCACCGGACGATGTCGAGCCCGGAGGCCCCGAATGCGTCGAGGTATTCGCAGTGGAAGTGCACGTGCTCGCGCACGAACGCGAGGCTGCCGTCAGCCGACGCGAACAGGGCCTGCCCGCCTGTTACCGACATGCCGGGATGAAGATCGGACAGCACGAGCGAGCCGCCCGAACGCACGGCGCGCGCCAACTCGGCGACTGGTGTCCGGAGGTCGGGGCAATGGCCGAGCGCCAGCGCGCAGACGGCCAGGTCGAACTCGCCGTCCTCGACGGGGAGGTTGCGGAGGTCGCCGTCGAGGAATCGGGCGTCGGGGACACGTTCCCGAGCAAGGTCGAGCATCTCTGGTGACCCGTCCACACCCGTCACGTCGTGCCCGCGCTGGGCCAGATGCGCGGCGTGCCGGCCGGTACCGCAGGCGGCGTCGAGGGCGCGGCCGGCCGGGAGCGCATCGAGCAAGCGCCAGACCGTGGGCTGCTCGACGCTGATCAGCGGGTTGCCGGGGCGGTCGTACGTCGCCGCCCATCGGGCGTAGCC
>JBKOWN010000175.1:0-17037 GCA_046724435.1 Actinomycetota bacterium | reverse complement strand
CAATCGGCTGCATGAACGACGCGCTCGTCGCCCGCCGTCGTCCGAGTGACGACGACATCGAACACCTGGAGCAGTTCGTGCTGGGAGGGCTGCGTGGAACGTGAGCTCCTGATGACCGGAATGGGCGGTCAGGGCGTCCAGCTCGCGGCTCAGGTGATCGCCCGCGGTGCCACGCTCGAGGGCCGCCAGGTGATGCTGTTCGGCGTGTACGGCGGCGCGATGCGTGGCATGAACACCGACGGGACCGTTGTGGTAGGCGATGCGCCGCTGCAGGCTCCTCCCCTTGTCTCGCACACGTGGTCGGCCGTCGCCATGCACGACAAGTTTTGGTCGCCGGTCGCGTCCAAGGTGCGGAAAGGCGGACTCGTGTTGGTGAACGAAGCCACGTTCGAGCAGCCGCTCGACGACGACCGCTACCGTGTGCACCGGGTGCCCGCCACGGACATCGCGATCGGCCTCGGCAACGAGCTCGGCGGGTCGATGGTCATGGTGGGCGCGTACATCGGGATCACCGGTCTCGTCGGTCTCGACTCAACGGTCGAGGCGATGCGCCAGTCGATCCCCCCGTACCGGCAACAGCACATCGCCGCGAACGAGGAGGCGATCGTCGCCGGCTTCGACGCCGTGGACCATCTCGCCTTCCCGGCGTGGGAGCAGCAGGCGGCACGGGCATGACGACGATCAAGAGCCGCGGCACCGTCACGATCGACGTCGACACCTGCAAGGGCTGCGAGCTCTGCATCACGGCGTGCCCGCCTCGCGTGCTGTCGATGACAGACGTGGTCAACCACCTCGGCTACCGGTACCCGCAACTGCATCCCGGCTGCACCGGCTGTGCCGCCTGCCTCCTCGTGTGTCCCGACTTCTGCTTCGAGGTGTTCCGCTTCGACCAACCCGTCTTGACCGACATCGCCGCCCGCGCCGAGGAGCTGTCATGACGAGCGTCGCCGTCGCCGACCGACGTCTCATGGAGGGTTCTGAGGCGATGGCCGAAGCCGCGATCGCGGCCGGCTGCCGCTTCTTCGCCGGCTACCCGATGACGCCGTTCACCGAGCTGCTCGAGTACCTGGCCAAGAAGCTGCCCGAGGTGGGCGGCGTCTGCATCAACGCCGAGAGCGAGCTCGAGGCCGTCGGCATGGCATGGGGAGCCTTGGCGACGGGGGCCCGCGCCGCCACCGGCTCGACGGGCCAAGGCCTCTCGCTCATGCAGGAGTCGTTCAGCGAGATCACGCTGGCCGAGCTGCCGCTCGTGGTCTTCAACATGGCGCGCGGCCAGCAGGACTACTTCCAGGCGACCCGGGGCGGCGGCCACGGCGACTACCGCCACCTCGTGCTCGCGCCCCTCGACATCGCGGAGGCCGTCCAGCTCACGCAGCTCGCATTCCATCTCGCCGACAAGTGGCGCAACCCCGTGCTCGTCTACGGCGATTACCTGCTCGCCCATACCCACGAAGCCGTCTCGATCGAGCCAGTCGAGTTCCCCCGGTTGCCGTCGAAGGCCTGGGCGGTCGACGGGTCGGGCGGCGGTACCGGCGACTCGCGGCTCATCACACCACTCGGGCTCGCCAAGCACGGGCACGAGGCGCCGGGGATCGAGCGGCACCTGCGGGACATCACAGCCAAGCTCGCCGACATCGAGCGCGCGGAGCAACGCGCCGAGACCGCGTTCTGCGACGACGCGGAGACGGTCGTGGTCGCGTTCGGCACGCCGGCCAAGTTCCTCCGCTACGTCGTCAGCCAGCTGCGCGCCGAGGGCGAGAAGGTCGGCTTCGTCCGACCGATCAGCCTGTGGCCGTACCCGTTCAGCGCAGTGGCGGACGCGACCGCCGACGCGAACACGGTCGCCGTGTTCGAGCTCTGCGCTGGTCAGATGATCGACGACGTCCGCCTCGCTGTCCTCGGGCGCGCGCCCATCGTCCCGATCGGCGGCATCTCGACCGACGGCTCGGGCTTCGGCGTCGGACCGCTGCTCGACGCCGAAGTCATTCGCGAACGCGTCCTCGCCGTGCATCGCGGCGGCGTCGACGCCGAGCTGCCACCCCTGCCCGTGAACGACCGAGGATGAACGGAGGGTCCGAGATGCCTGGTGAACGCATTGGCACAAAGGGACCCGTCGGGCCGGTGCTCGACACCAGCGCGCCGCCCGACCACGCCAAGAAGGTCGCCGACCTCACGCCCGACCTGCTGCTCACCCAGGAGCACGACATGTGCCCGGGTTGCGGCGAGCCGCTCGCGCTGCGCGTCTATCTCGAGGCGCTCCAGGAGCTCGAGCTCACGCAGCGGTCGATCATGGTCGCCGGCATCGGTTGCTACACCGCGTTCACGAGCACGGTCGACGTCGACCTGGTGCAGGCGTTGCACGGTCGGGCCCCTTCGGTCGCCACGGGCGCGAAGCGCATGCGACCGGAGGCGGTCGTGTTCACGCTCCAGGGCGACGGCGACATGGTGAACGAAGGCCTCCAGGAGGTGCTGCACACGGCCGCGCGGGGTGAGAAGGTCACGTGCATCCTGCTGAACAACGGGGTGTTCGGCGAGACCGGAGGCCACATGACGGCCACCAGCGTCCTCGGCCAGCGCACGAAGAACTCACTCGACGGACGCGACGCCGAATACCACGGCTACCCGATCCTGATCGGGGACCTGATCGCCCGGTTGCGGGGCAGCGCGTACGTCGCGCGCGGCTCCGTGCACAACGCGGGCGCGGTCGCGCGCACGAAGAAGATGTTCCGCCGCGCCTTCGAGGCGCAGTTCCGCAGCGAGGGATTCACGTTCGTCGAGGTGCTCACGATGTGCCCGACCGGCTGGTTCATCCCGACAGGTGAGGGGCCCGACTACATGCACGAGACCTTGGGTGAGGTGCACATCATGGGCGAGCTCAAGGTGGACGGCGTCGTGAAGACCACCGAGGAGCTGCACGAGCAGAACGTCGCCCGGCAGCGTGAGGTCGAGCGCGCCCTCGAGCGCGGCGACCTCGACCGGTAGGAGAGCCGCCTGGCGCCTTAGCCCTTCGGGCAGCTCTTCGGGGTCAGGCGCCCGGGTGCAGTCGGATCGTTCGCCGGCGTCCACGTTCCCGTCTCGGTCCAACGCGGGCCCTTGCCCCGCTGGCACACGGACCAGAACGCGTAGGGGCTCGACACCCGATCGCCCGCGGCATCGAGGTGGATGGTGCCCGTCGTGCCTCGAGAGCCTTCGGCGGTCCTCGCGAACGCTGCCCGCAGCGTCGCCGCGTCGGCATCGGCGGGTGTGTCGGAGAGCGTGCGGGCGGCGTCGTTGAAGGCGTCGTATGCCGCGAGTGTGAACGCGTCGGGCTCCTTCTTCGCCCGCTTCGAGATCTCGCTCAGGAGCTTCGCGTCGCGCTTCACCCGTTCGGCCGGTACGGCGACGAGCGGGCTCGGGTAGCCGTTGACCTTGACGCTCGTGGCGAACTTCGCCGGGCCGCTGGCCAGAAGCGCCTTGGATTGCGCCGAGCCATCGCCGCCGTACCAGCGGACGCCGTCGAGGCCGCTGACCGTGCGGGCCGCCGTGAAGATCCCTGCGACCTCCTCGAATCCGGCCAGGTACACGGCCACCTTGTCGGCCCCGGCGCTCCCGACCGCAGCGCGCACTTGTGTGTCGAGGTCGGCGAGCGCGGCAGTGAAGTCGGTCGTGTCGGGCTCGTACCGGACTCCGTCGGTCACCGTGGCACCCGACGAGGTGGCCGCGGCGCGCACCGAGTCGGCGAGTCCGTTGTTGCCGCGGTCATTCCGCCACATCGGGATGATCGTGCTCGCGCCGTTGTGGAGCATGAGGTCAGTGCTGGCGCGCCCTTCCACCCGGTCCGTGGGAACGAAGCGGAAGACGTTGTCGTCGGGAAGACCGAGCGACGACGCCGTGCTGCCCTGGGACACGAGGAGCACGCCGCGGGCGTCGGCCTGATCGCTGATGGCCGCGACCTCCGAGCTGGACTGGGGGCCGATCGCGATCCGCACGCCCTTGTCGGCCAGTCGCGTCAGCGCGGCCTGCGCCTTCTCGGGCTCGAGGTTCGTGTTCTCGACGTCGAGCACGACCTTGACCTGCTTGCCCGGCGGAGACGAGTTCCAGCGCTTCGCCGCGATCTCCAGCGCGGCTTTGCTGGTGGTCCCGAGGGTTGCCCCGTCACCCGTCAGCGAGAGCAGCGCGCCGATGTGGACCTCCCGGGCGCCTTGCCCTTGTGCCGCGCCGGCCGATGGCGCCGCGATACCGATCGACCCGACGACGAAGAGCACCGCCACCGCCGCCTGCCACCATCGATTCGTCGATCTCAACACTCGGTTCCTGCCCCGCTCGCTGGGAAAGCAGGAATCTACACCGCATCGCGGGCGACACCGGTTCGGCGCAGGACGGATTCGGCATAAGCGTCCGTGCGGAAGCGGAGGATGGGATCGTTCGAGAGCTCGATCCCGTCGGTGACGCGCGTCGGATCGAACACGAGCACGTCGTCGCCCTGCTCGCGATCGTGTGCGAGTCCCGTGATCTCGAGCCGTCCGATCGTGACCCGCGGCCGCTCCTCGGGCCACGGGATGCTGGGATCGTCGACGGCGTCGCCGCCCTCGGCGATCTGCACCGACAAGGCGAACGCGGCCGGGCTATCTGCCAGCCGGATGGCGAGGTCGTCCCGGAGGTAGTCCGGACCGCGCGCCTCGGCATCCTTCGCATCGAGACTGGCCTCCCCTGCTTCAGGCTCCCACCGGTAGCGGACGTACCGGCCGACGCCGGCGTCGTCGACGAAGCGGTAGGCGTGCAGCGAGTTGTACGCGCAGCGGAGGTAGCTCTCGGGCGGCGTCGCGCTCAGCGCGGCGGCGCCGGCGGTCAGTGCTTCGGGGTGCTGCTCGAGGAACGCGCCGATCGCAGCCGGGTCCGGCTCGCCCGTCGCGGCGTCAGGGGTACGGGCGCGGCAGAAGTCGAAGAAGCCGTCGAGCGCGCCCACGAAGAAGGCCGGCAGCGTGATCCCGATGAGGTCCGTGGTCGTGCCGTCGGCGAGGTAGAACTTCGTCGCCATGCCGCGGGCCTCGCGGGGCTCGAAGTCGGGATCGTTCGGATTTCCGCTCCCGTTCGAGAACCGAACGTGTGCACGCACCGGGCCGTTCCGGAAGTGCGCGGCGCGGGTCAAGCTCGCCGCCTCGGTGGTCGGGGTGAACGTCGCCGCGCACAACGTGCCTTTGGCGTGCGCCGCACGGAACCCCGGGTGGTGGCCGCTGATCGCCTCGAGGGCGTCGACTGCCTGCCGCGCGAGCTCGTCGCTGGCCATCGTCGTCTTCCTCCTGCTCGCGGTCCCCCACTTAGGATGACGCCGCCATGGACTTTACGTATCCCCAGGAAGCCGAGGCATTCCGGAAGGAGTTCCGGGCCTGGCTGGACGGGCACCTCACGGACGATCTCCGCCACCTGGCGCGGCATCCCGTCGGAGACGACCCAGAGCGGGTCGAGCGATTGAAGGAATGGAACCGCACGCTCGCCGGCGCCCGCTACGCGGCCATCGCCTGGCCGTCGGAGTACGGAGGGCGGGGCGCGTCGCTCATGGAGCAGGTCGTCTACGCCGAGGAGATGCACCGGGCCGGGGCGCCGGGGACGGCGAACATCATCGGCTTGTCGAACATCGCGCCGGCGATCATGGAGCACGGCACCGAGGAGCAGAAGCGGGATCTGCTCCCCCGGATGCTGCGCGGCGACGACATCTGGTGCCAGGGGTTCTCCGAGCCGGACGCCGGCTCCGACCTGGCGTCGCTGTCGACTTCGGCTGTGCTCGACGGCGACGCCTTCGTGGTCAACGGGCAGAAGACCTGGAACACGCTCGGCGCCTTCGCCAACCGGTGCGAGCTTCTCGTGCGGACGGATCGCGACGCCCCGAAGCATCGGGGGATCTCCTGTCTGCTCGTCGACATGGAGCTGGCCGGCATCGAGGCACGTCCGCTGGTCACGATCACCGGGGAACGGGAGTTCAGCGAGATCTTCTTCGCCGATGTGAGGGTCCCGCGGGATGCGCTGCTCGGGCCGGTGAACGAGGGGTGGCGCGTGGCGATGACGACCCTTGCGCACGAACGCGGCACGGTCGCGAACCTGCACCTCGGCTTGCGCACGAAGATCGCCGGCCTGTTGGAGGCGGCGAAGGGAACCCCCGCCGCGCACGACGCCGTCGTGCGGCAGAAGCTGGCGCGTGTCTACCTCGAGGGCGAGCTCCTGAAGCTGGTCTCCCAGCGGGCGATCTCGGGCGCGCTGCACGGCCGCGAGATGGGGCCGGAGTCGAGCATCGCCAAGCTCGTCTGGAGCGAAGCCGCGCAGCATCTCGGCGAGGCCGCCGGGGACGTGCTCGGCCCCGACGCCAACACCGGCCGCTGGGGCCGTGATCGCCTCGCCATGCGCTCGTACACCATCGCGGGCGGAACCACGCAGGTGAACAAGAACATCATCGCCCAGCGCATCCTGGGGCTGCCGCGTGAGTAGCTGTCACACGCTGGCGCTCTTGATGCGTGCATGCACCAGAACCTTCATGGTCTACGCACGCATTACTGCGTCCAAGCGTCGATCACAGGTTGCCGACCTCGAGGTCGAGCAAGTGCGCGAACTTCGCCCGCGCCTCGGCACGCCGCTCGGGGAGGTGCGCGGGTGGGAACAGCCCCTCGTACGGCTGATAGCGCTTCAGCACCTGCCTGGCGATCGTCACCTTGTGGACCTCCGTCGGGCCGTCGGCGATGCCCATGATCGGCGCCGCCAGCCACATGCCGGCGAATGGCATCTCGTTCGACACGCCAAGCGCGCCGTGGATGTGCATCGCCCGGTACACGACGTCGTGCATCACCTTGGGCGTCGCCACCTTCACCCCCGCGATCTCCGTGCGCGACTTGTGCCCGCCGACCTGGTCGATCGTCCAGGCCGCGTGCAGCACCTGAAGCCGGAACTGCAACAGCTGGATCCACGACTCCGCGATCGCGTCCTGCACCATCTGCTTCTTCGCCAGCACCTCGCCCTGCGTCTCCCGGCTCAGCGCCCGCTCGCACATCATGTCGAACGCCCGCTGGCACGTCCCGATGGTGCGCATCGCGTGGTGAATGCGCCCGCCGCCGAGGCGCGTCTGCGCGATCACGAACGCCTGCCCCTCCCCGCCGAGCAGGTTCTCGGGCGGCACCCGCACGTCCTCGTACCGGACGTACGCGTGCGAGCCCTCGCCCTCGCTCTCGCCTCCGAGGCCGACGTTGCGGACGATGTTGACGCCGGGTGTGTCGGTCGGCACGAGGAACATCGACGCGCCCTGGTAGACGGGGACGTCCGGATCCGTGATCGCCATCACGATGGCGAACTTTGCGTAGCGCAAGTTCGACGAGAACCACTTCTCGCCGTTGATGAGCCACTCGTCGCCGTCGCGCTCAGCGCGGCACCGGAACTGCTGCGGGTCGGAGCCCGCCTGCGGCTCGGTCATCGAGTAGCAGGACGAGATGCGGCCGTCGAGGAGCGGCTGGAGATATTTCTCCTTCTGCTCATCGGTGCCGTAGTGGGCGATGATCTCGGCGTTCCCGGAGTCGGGCGCCTGCGACCCGAACACGCTCGGCGCCCACAGAGAGCGGCCGAGGATCTCGTTCATCAGCGCCAGCTTCAGCTGCCCGTACCCCTTGCCACCGAGCTCGGGCCCGAGGTGGCAGGCCCACAGGTCACGCGCCCTCACCTCGTCCTGAAGCGGTCGCACGACCTTCTCGTGGACGGGATGGTCCTTGTCGTAGACGAGGTGCGAGCTGAACGCGAGGTCGAGCGGCTCGATCTCGGTCTGCACGAACTCCGTCATCCAGTCGAGCTTCTGCTGGAACTCGGGCTCGGTCGAGAAGTCCCAGGCCATGTGTCACCTTCTCCTTGTCACGGGCGCCGTCACACCGTCGCCACGTTCATCGTCTGCTTGCCCGCCGGTGTCTCCGCCTCGGTCGGCGTCAGTGTGACCTTGCGCCCGACGAGCTCGTCGCGCTCGATCGACGCCAGCATGTCAGTGTCGAGCGCCTTGCCGTAGGCACGGTCGCCGTCCGGGAGGTCGCACACGACCACACCCCATTCGGGCTCGCCGTCCTTGTCGTGCACGACAGAGTACGCAGCCACCGTCGCCGCGCCGTCGTACACGTCACGAATGGCGTGCTTCCCCTCCGCGTCGAGGGCCGCCTGCACACGTTCCTGTTCGGGCGGCGCGACGGGGCCGGGCTCCGTCGAGTAGAGCCCATAGACGTGCTTCGTCATGTGCATGCCCACTCCGCTGACGAGCCCGTACGAGCCGGAGTCGCGGCGGAGGACGTCCGCCATCGTGGCGATCGAGTGCGTCATGTAGTCACTGCCGGCTCCCCCGTGGTACGGCAACCCGCCCGTCACCGTGAGCGAGCGCGAATCGCCGTTCCCTACACCGAGCGCGTCGCGCGCGAAGTTCACCGAGCTGCTGAAGCAGCTGTACACGTCGAGATGCGCAACGTCGTCGACGCCGACGCCACCCACACGCAACGCCTCGTCCGCCGCCGCCGCCATGGCCGGGGAGCGCCACATCTCGTCGTGCTCGGCCACGTAGATGGGGTCGGTCGCGTAGCACCAGCCCCGCAGGTAGACGCGCCTCTCGGGCGGCACCCCGAGCGCATCGGCCGCCTCGTGACTCGCCAGCATCACCGCCGCCGCCATGTCGACGTCCATGATCGAGATCATGTACTTCGTGTACGGGTAACCGACCATGCGGTTCTCGGCCGTGGCGGTGATGATCTCGTCGGACGTCCGCGACACCGGGAACCACGCCAACGGGTTGGCGGCGGCGATGTCGGTGAATGGAGCCAGCAGGTCGCCCAGTTGACGGCGGTAGGCATCGAGCTCGACGCCCAGGTGGCCGCGCCGAGCGTTCTCGAAGATCGCGAACGTCAGCCACGCCTGGAACACCTCGTGGGCGACCTCGGCGGAATGGAACGGCGCCTCCCACGGGAACGGCCGCCGCTCCTCCGGCTTGAAGCTGTACGGGTAGCGCTCACCTCGGCGCTTGTACCGCCGCTGCGTGGCGAGCGCCTCGGCGCCGCAGATCAACGCGACGTCGAGCTCGCCGGCGAGGATCCGCTCCGCGGCGCCGTTCACGAGCACCTGCGGCGTGGTCCCCCCGATGCCCGAGTAGTAGGAGTGCCGAGGCGAGATGCCGAGCTCGGCGGCGAGCCGAGCCGACGGGTCGTCGTACTGCCACGTCTGGCAGTACACGATCTGGAGGCTGTCGAGGCGGTCGACCGCCGCCGAGGCAACACCTGTGTCGTCCGCGGCGCGCCGGACGACGTCCGCCCACATCACCAGCGGCTCGGGAGCACCCTCGTCCCCCACCTCGTCCGGGTGCCAGGTGCGCTGCCCGACGCCGATCAGGCAGGGCGCGCGCGAGTCGACGGGCGCCACAGCTACTTCCCCTGCCAATTCGGCTTGCGCTTCTCGCGGAACGCCTTCGGGCCTTCCTTGGCGTCCTCGGTCTGGAAGATCATCGAGCTCAGCTGACTCTCGTTCTTGTAGGCGTCGCGCAGGCTCATGCCGAGACCCTCCCACACGCTCTGCTTCGTGGCCTGGACGGCGAGCGGCGCGTTGGCGGTGATGCGGTGCGCGTACTCGTACGCCTTGTCGAGCAGTTGCTCGCTGGGAACGATCGCGTTGAGCAGGCCCATCTCGTAGGCGCGATGGGCCGGGATGAGGTCGGCGCACAGGAGGAACTCCATCGCGTACGGGAACGGGATCTGGCGCGGGAGTCGCACCGTGGTCCCGCCGCCGGCGAACAAGCCGCGCTTGGGCTCCATCACCGCGAATTGCGCCTCCGGGCACGCGATTCGGATGTCGACGCCGCCGAGCATCTCCATCCCGCCCGCAGTGCAGAAGCCGTTGACGGCGGCGATGATCGGCTTCCAGATCCTCGCCCCCCGCAGCACGGACTTCGTGCCGTCATCGAGGCGGTACCCGTCGAGCTCGCTCAACCCCTCGTTCTGGATGCGCTCGGCGACCTTGGTGATCTCGGGGACGTAGGTCTTGAGGTCGGCGCCGGTGAAAAAGGCGTCGCCCACACCGGTGATGACCGCGACCCAGGCGTCCGGATCCTCGTCGAAGCGCTCCCATGCCATGCGGAGCTGCTTGAAGTGCTCCATGTCGGCCGAGTTCCGGGCCTCGGGCCGGTCGATCGTGATGCGGACGACGTGCTCGTCGTCCCGCTCGTAATGGATGGGCATCGGCGCCTTCCTGCCGGGCTCGCGAACCTGACACGATAGTCAGGAAAGGCCGACTGCAGCCCGGGGCCACGGGGGGAGCATCGTGCGTGAACACCGGTACTCGTTCGACATCCCGCACTCGGCGGCGCGCTTCTGGGCGCTGATCCAGGACTACGACCGCTGGACCGACTACGCGCCGATGGTCAAGCGCGTGGACGTGCTCTGGCCGGGCGACGACCACCACAACGGGCGACTCCGGCGCGTGATGTACCAGATGCCGTTCGGGCGCGAGGGCTCGGCGCTCGAGCTCGTGACCGACGTCGAGCCCGAGCGCGGCTACACGTACACGATGATCTCGAGGGACGCCGGCAACGACCAGACGGGCAAGGTCCGTCTCGAGCCCATCGGCCCGAACCGCACCCGGTTCTCGTTCGAGGAGCGCTACCACCTCCAGAAGGCGCCGTGGAAGTGGTTCGAAGGTCCGATCTACGGGTTCATCAACAAGAAGAACGAGGAGAGCATGCGGCGCGCCGCCGAGTGGCTGTCGGCCCACCCCGAGTACCGTTCCGACCTCGTCGAGCGCGACGCACGAGCCGAGAAGCACGCCGAGACGTAGCCGAGAGGACCCGCGTGGCCGACCTACCCAAAGCGCTCGTCACGGCGCCGTTCCGTGGTGTAGGGCTCGACAAGCTCGTGGAGCTCGCGGACGTCGTCTACGACCCGTGGATCGAGCAGCAACCACTGCGCATCTACAACTCGGCGCAGCTCGCCGAGCGCCTTGAAGCCGAAGGCGCGAACGTGGTCGTGGTCGAGAGCGACTCCGTCAAGGGCCCCGTGCTCGACCTGCCCCTCGTGGCCATCGGCTCCTGCCGTGGCGATCCGAACAACGTCGACGTCCCCGCCGCCACCGCCCGCGGCATCCCCGTGCTGAGGGCGCCCGGCCGCAATGCCGACGCCGTCGCGGAGCTCACTGTCGCGCTCCTCTTCGCCGTCAACCGCGGCGTCGTGCGCGCCGATCGCGACGTCCGCGAGGGCGAGATCTACCGAGACGGGACGATCCCCTACCAGCGCTTCCGAGCGTGGCAGCTGGCCGGACGCACGGCCGGGATCGTCGGCCTCGGCGCCGTCGGCCGCGCCACGCGTTGGCGTCTCGAAGGGCTCGGCATGCGCGTGATCGCGCACGATCCGTACGCCGACGACGCGACGCATTCACTCGACGACCTGCTCGCCACGGCCGACGTGGTCTCGATGCACGCCATGGTCACGCCGGAGACGCAAGGCATGATCGGCGCCGAGCAGTTCGCCCGCATGAAGGACGACGCGATCTACGTCAACACCGCCCGAGCGATGCTGCACGACACCGACGCCCTCGTCGGCGCGCTCGAATCCGGCACGATCGCCGGTGCCGGCCTGGATCACTTCGAGGGCGAGCACCTGCCGACCGACCACCCGCTCGTCGGAATGGCGAACGTGGTGCTGACGCCGCACATCGGCGGCGCGACGTACGACACCGAGGCGAACCACTCCAAGCTCATCGCCGACGGCCTCGAGCAGCTCCTCGGCGGGGGCAAGCCCGACAACCTCGTGAACCCGGAGGTCCTCTCGTGAGCCCGGAGACCAAGCTGACCGCGCAGGAGATGAAGGAAGCGGTCCTGTGGGTCGCCAAGGAGATGCTGCGCACGAACCTTGTCGAGGGTACGGCCGGCAACCTCGGCGCTCGCCTCCCCGACGGCAACGCCGTCCTCACGCCATCGTCGGTCGACTACACCGAGATGACGCTCGACGATCTCGTCGTCACCGACCTCGACGGCAACGTCCTCGAGGGTGAGCGCAGCCCGACGACCGAGAAGGCGCTCCATCTGTCGGCGTTGCGCATGCACGACGACATCAACGCGACGATGCACTGCCACGCGCGGCACGCCACGATGTTCGCGCTGACGCGTCAGTCGATCCCGGCCGTGATCGAAGAGTTCGTGGTGTTCGTCGGTGGCGACGTCGAGGTCGCCGACTACAGGACGACCGGCACCGACGAGCTGGCCGACGAGGTGGCCAAGCGCGTCAGCGACCGGTCGGCCGTGCTGATGGCGAACCACGGGCTCTTCGCGGTCGGCAAGGACCCGAAGCACGTCCTGCACGTCGCGCATCTCGTCGAGCGCACGGCCGAGATCATCTGGGGCGCCAGGCAGCTCGGCGAGATCGTCCCCATCCCCGACGAGGTCAACGAGACCTTCGCCGGCTACTACCGCTTCGGCCGTACCGGGAAGTTCTGAGCGTCAGCCGATCGCGGCGAGGAACGGGTCGTTGAATCCGGAGCTGCCGACCGTCGTCGCCTCGAGCTCGTAGTGCTCGCCGGTGGGCCCGACGTCGAAGACGACCTTCGTGGCCAGCTTGCCGGGGCTGGTCTCGACGTCGAGATCCGACCGGTCCCAGGCACCGAGCTGGCCCTCGATCTTCCAGTTGCGGCCCTTCTGCTTCACGGCGAACGCGTAGAGCTTCTCGCCCGTGACGGCGAGGAGCACCGTCTTCGTGCCCTTCCACGAGGTCCGGGCGAGACCGCCGGCGTCCTTGTTGACCTTGCGGCGCTTGAACATGGCGGCGACGCCGCTCACCTGATCGAGCCCGAACGAGCCCCACGTGCCTGCAGGTTGGAGGATGGCCGCCGCAACTACGGGCTCGGGTACCTGCTCCTGCGCCGTTTCCTTTACCTTCGCAACCCAGTCGGTCGCCACCTTTGCTCCCTCGTCTCGGCTGTCGATCGGACCCGTTCAGGAGAACACGAATCGCCGCGTCGGCCCTGAGTAAGGCCTACTCAAAATTCGATGCACGGCTACGGTGCCGCGCATGAGCGGCCCGCAACGTCGCTACTTCTCGCCCGAGGTCGAGACGATGCCGCGCGACGAGATAGAGCGCGTTCGCGAGGAACGCCTCCTCGGCGACCTGTTGCCATGGGCGTACCAGCGGTCGGCGCTGATCCGCGAGACGTGGGACGCGGCCGGCGTCACGCCCGACGACGTCCAGTCCATGGACGAATTCCGCGAACGGGTGCCGTTCGTCGACAAGGACGCGATCCGTGCGTTCCGGGACCGTCACCGCGATCCGTACGGCGGCATGCTGTGCCTTGATCCGAAGATGACCGAGGTGTTCAGCGCGATCTTCTCGACCTCGGGCACCACGGGCGATCCGACGCCGGCGCCGTACGCGGGCCGGGGGCCGAGCATGCTCGTGCGCGAGTTCTGGGAGCTCGGCTGCCGGCCCGGCGACATCTTCACGTACTGCCTCTTCACGTTCCGCGGCCCCGCCATCCACGACACGATCCGCGGGATCGGGGCCACACCGCTCTTCCTCGACCACATGCCCGCCGACGTGCCGCAGCTGATTCGCTTCAGCCGCGAGCTCCGCCCGACAGCCTGGTACAACCTCTCGGGCCCGCTGGTGCTCGCGATCGAGCAGTACGCAGCGCACGCCGACGTTGACCTCGCGGACGCGTTCTCGAGTTACCGCGGGGTCACGTTCGCGGGCGAGCCGATCGGACCGCGTGCACGCCGGCGGGTCGAGGATGGCTGGGGCCTCGAGCTGTTCATGCACACGGGTGTGGGCGACGTCGGCGCCGCGACCGAGTGCCGCGAGCACGACGGCTATCACTTCTGGGAGGACACGTGCTTCCTCGAGTCGCTCGACCCCGACGGCACCGAGCCCGTCGGCGAGGGCGAGCGCGGCGAGCTGGTCTCGACAACCTTGCTCGACAAGATCGCGCCGCTCGTGCGCTACCGGTCGGACGATCTCGTCCGCATCACGCACGAGCCGTGCGCGTGCGGACGCACTCACGGACGCGTCTGGCCGCTCGGCCGCAAGGGCGACGAGGTGGTCGTGGAGGGTCGCTCGGTGCTCCCCGGGGACTTGTGGGCGGCGATCGAGGCCGTGCCCGAGACCGGCGCGGGCTTGTTCCAGGTCATCCGCACGCAGCGCGACGTCGACCGGCTCCGCTTGCGGGTGGGATACGCGAGCGATGGCGCGCGCGGCACCGCCGACCTCCGGACGCGCGTGACGGAGTCGGTGCACGACGCCGTCGGGATCGAGCCCGAGGTCGAGCTCGTCGACAACGAGGTGCTCCTGCGCCAGGGCCCGCCGCACAAGATCCCCCGGGTCACGAAGCAATGACATGGTGACGTTCGCGAAGCGCTACGAGGATCCGCCCGACGCGTGGGGTGTCGGCCGCATCGTGGTGGACGGCACGGTCACACCTTGGCCCGTGGCGCAGCGCGACATCGACGACGAGGCCGAGTCGCTCGCCCCCCGGCTCACCGCGTTGGGCCTGGAGCCGGGCGGGCTCGTGCTCGTCGTGGCGATGCTGTCGCAGGCCGTGCACGCGGTCCCACTCGAGCGGGCCGCGGGCAAGGTGGGCGCGCTGTACTCGTCGGCGGATGCGACGCCCTTCGACGCGTTCCGCGTTGCCGCGCTCACGCGGCAGCTCGAGCCACAGGTCGTGTTGGGGATCACCGGGGACGTGCTCGACGGCCTCGTCGAGGCGGCACACGATGCAGCCGACGTGCTCGGGCCCGTGCGGGCGGTCGTCGCTGCCGACGACGACGCCTACGCCCGACTCCGCAGCGCGGGACTCGCGCCCCGGCGGTCGGTGCAACTCGGCCCGACCACCGCCATCGAGGGTCGCGACGAGAGCGGGCCCGTCTACGACACCTCGCGCTGGCGCGTCGAGGAGGACGACGGCGAGCTCGTGGTCAGCAACCTCGTGCCCCGGTTGACCGCGGCGAAGCGGCTCCGCACCGGTGTCCGCGGGCGGGTGGTCGTGGAAGGACGCGTCAGCGTTTCCGGATCAGCGTGAGCCCGTCGCCGATGGTGAGGATGGTGCTCTCGACGCGGTCGTCGAGCGCCACCATGTCGTTGAACGCGAGGATGGCCTTCGTGTTGTCGTCGGTCGCCTTCGGGTCGACGATGGCGCCACCCCACAACGTGTTGTCGACGAGGATCACGCCGTTGCGTCGCAACCGCGTGAGCACCTCCTCGTAGTAGTGGGGGTAGTTCCCCTTGTCGGCGTCGATGAACCCGAGGTCGAACTGCTCCTCCGGCGGCAGCGCCCGCAGCGTGTCGACGGCGGGCGCGAGGCGCAGCTCGATCTTCCCGTCCACTCCGGCTCGCTCCCAGTACTTCCGTGCGATGGCAGTCCACTCCTCGCTGACGTCGCAGCAGAGCAGCGTGCCGTCGTCGGGCAAGCCGCGGGCGATGCTGATCGACGAGTACCCCGTGAACGTGCCGACCTCGACCGCGCGCCGGGCGCCGATCAACTCCGTCAGCAGGGTCATGAACGCGCCCTGCTCGGGCGCGATCTGCATCATCGAGATGCCGCCCAGCTCCTCGGTCTCGGCGATCAGGTCTCGCTGCACGTCGTCCAGCGGTGGTGCATGCGTGACGAGGTAGTCGTGCACCGGCTTGGTGAGGAAGAACGATTTCGGCGTGTCGGCCATACGACGGAAGGCTACGCGAGCCGGAACCGGGGCAACCCCACCTCGTCGGTCAGCTTGTCGCACGCCAGCGTGACCCGGCTCCCCACGTGGAGGGTCTCCTCCGTCGCGTCGAGGACGTTGCTGGCGATCCGGACCGGCTCGTCCGAGGCACCGTCCACCTCGACGACGCTCACGTTGTAGGGCGCGACTGACTCGAGGGCCGGGTGCAACGGCTGCACGACCCATGTGTACGTGAACACGGTGCCCGTCCCCGGCAGCGTGTCCCAGCGCCAGTCGAGCGACCCGCATCGGTAGCAGCCCTCGGTCGGCGGGTGTCGATGCGCGCCGCAGTCGCGGCACCGCTGCACGTCGAGTCGACCCTCGGCCGCCGCCTTCCAGAACCCGGCGTTGGTGCCGTTCACGGGGGGCAGCGGCAAGTCCGCCGGCAGGTACGGAGCGCCGTCGCGCAGCGCCGTCACGTGCCCGCCCGGACCGGCGCCTCGAGGCCATACAGCCGCGCTGTCGTCTCGTAGGTGATCCGGCGCCGCTCGACCGGGTCGACCGTGGCGAAGATCCGCTCGAGCGTCTCCTGCGTGTGCGGCCACGTGCCCTCGGGATGCGGGTAGTCGGACGCCCAGAGCAACGGGTCGACGCCGGTGAAGTCGCGGTTCACGACGCCGGCGGCGTCGTTGCCGAACGTGACGTGCCCTTGCCGGCGCACGTAGAAGCTCGGCGGCTCCGCGAGCTTCGGCTTCACCCACTGCTCGTGCTCCTCGAACGCCTCGTCCATCCGCTCGAGCAGCCACGAGAGCCATCCCGCACCGCATTCGACCATCACGACGTGCAGATCGGGGAAGCGCTCGAGGACGCCGGACGTCGCGAGGTACGCGAGCGTACGCTGCGCACCCAGCCCCACCTCGACGTAGTTGATGACCGCGCCGCCGGGGCCGCGCTCGGTCACCGGGTTCGCGCCGGTGCCGACGTGGAAGCTGACCGGCATCGCGTGCGCCTGCGCGGCGGCCCACACCGGGTCGTACCGATCGCTGTTGTACGGCCCCTCGGCCGGCGCCTGCATCGGCAGCATGACCGAGCGCAATCCGAGGCGGGCGACGCGCACGATCTCGCGCACGGCTTCGTCCGGTTCCTGCACCGGGATCAGGGCCGCGCCGGCGAAGCGCGTCGACGCGGCCGCGAACGTCTCGGCGAGCCAGTCGTTGTACGCGCGCGCCGTCGCCCACCGGAGCTCCGGGTCGGGGATCACGAAGCCGAAGAGCGCGATCGTCGGGTAGAGCACCTCGCCCCACACGCCGTCCTCGTCCAGGTCCTTCGTCCGCAGGTCCGGGTCGGAGCCGCCAGCGCGGAACCCGGTCGCCTTCGACTTCTTCTTGTCG
>JBKOWN010000126.1:0-15343 GCA_046724435.1 Actinomycetota bacterium | reverse complement strand
TCGGTCGCGCAGGTGAACCTGGGCGTGCGCGCGCACCGGAACCGGCCGCTCGACCAGCTCGGCCCGCAGGCGCTTGCGATCCTCGCCACCGCGCTCCGCCGCGCCGGCCTCGACGCGTGCGACCCGCCCTTCGCGGCCGAGCTCGTGCGCTACGACGACGAGCTCGCGCCCGAGCGGATTCCTGTCGTCGTGCGCGAGCGGTCGCCGATGATCACCGTCCCCGAGTACTGCGCCAAGTTCGGCCGAGAGCAGACCGCGTAGCGCGCACTAGGGACTTCCTTCGCCACGGAGCGACGCCGCGCAACGCTCGGCGATCATGATCGTCGGCACGTTGGTGTTGGCGGCAGGGATCGTCGGCATGATCGACGCGTCCATGACGGACACGCCGCTGAGCCCGTGCACCGCGCCCTGGGCGTCGACGACCGCGTCGGGATCGTCCGCCTGACCCATGCGGCAGGTGCCGACGGGGTGGTGATAGATCTCGCAGCCGGCGCGCACGGCGCCGGCGAGCGCTTCATCGTCCGCCGCATCGGGGTCGGGCATCAGCTGCTTCCCCAACAGCTCCTGTAACGGCTCGGTCGCAGCCAGGCGACGGGCGATGCGCATTGCGTCGAGCATGCGCGGCAGGTCGGCGGGATGCGTGAGCAGCCCGAGGTCGATGGCCGGGGCGTCGCCCGGGTCCGGGGAGCGCAGACGCACCGAGCCCCGCGACCGCGGCGTCATCAGGCCGGTGAGGATGACGAACAGCGGCGCGTCGCCCTGGAGCTCAGGTGGATTGAACAAAGGGAGTACATGGAGGTCGAAGATCCCGTCTGCCGTCGAGCTCGCCGTGGTCAGCATCGCCTGAAAGACGGGATCACCGGCCCGAGGCGGCGTGATCGCCTCGAACACATTCGGCATGAGCGGGTGCTCGGTCAGGTTCGCGCCCACGCCGGGCCGCTCGAGGACCGGTTCGATGCCGACGGCTCGCAGATCGCCGGCGGGGCCGACGCCCGAACGCAGCAGGATCGCCGGACTTCCGTACGAACCTGATGCCAACAGCACGAGATCGGCCTCGATCACCTCGCCGGCTCCCGCGAGTCGCACGCCCACTGCACGCGTGCCATCGAGCTCGATCCGGTCGACGAGCGCGTCGCCGCGCACAGTCAGGTTCGGCCGCTCCCTGGCGGCAGCGAGATACGTGAGCGCGGTGCTCTGCCGGACGCCGTCGATCAGGTTCATCGGCGGCAACCCGGCGCCGACCGCCCCCGGGGCGTTGTGATCGTCGACGACTGGGAGACCCGCGTTCGCGCAGGCATCAAGGAAGGCGAGCTGGACCGGTGCCAGCTCGTCAGGCGCCGGTCGGCGGATCGGCAGAGGCCCGTCCTTTCCGTGCGCGTCACCGTGGAAGTCGAAGTCGTGCTCGAGACGGCGGAAGAACGGCAGCACTTCCGCGAACGACCAGCCGTCGGCAACCTCGTCCCACCGGTCGTAGTCGGCGGGACGGCCGCGCACGGCGAGGGCGGCGTTCGTCGCCGAGCAACCCCCCACGATGCGGGCGCGGTTGGCGTCGAGCGTGCGCCCGTCGAGCGCACTCTCGGCTCGGTACCCCCAGTCGTGGGTGAACACCGGACGCAGCCCGCTGCGAATCTCGGGCGGCAGGTCCTCCACGGTCGGGTAGTCGGGCCCGCCTTCGAGGAGGACGACGCTCCGGTCAGCGTCCTCGGTGAGCCGGGCGGCGAGGACGCACCCGGCCGAACCGGCGCCGACGATCGCGACATCGACGGGCATCAACCCTCCGCCCGCGCGTGGCGTCCGGCTTCGATCGCCGCTTCCTCGACGAGCAGCGCGGCGCGCGCGAACGCGTCTCCGGCTTGCCAGACCCGGTCGGTGAGCGTGAACAGCTGCACGTCGCCGAGCACTGAGAGCTCGTCACGACCCTCCGCTGTCGCCTGCCCCACGATGACCACGCGATTTCCGACTTCTGCCTCGGATGCCCATTCGATCACACCGCCCACGACTTTGCCCTCGAAGCTCGTCGCGTCGAGGCGACCCTCGCCCGTCACGACCATGTCCGCGCCCTCGAGGGCGTCGTCCAGACCGGCGGCGCGGGCGACGACGTCGAAGCCGGGCTCGAGCTGCGCGCCGATCGCTGCCAGCCCGCCCGCGAGGCCGCCGGCCGCGCCCGCGCCTTCGAGCTCGGTGACGTCGACGCCGGTGCGATCGCGATACACCTCGGCGAGTCGAGCGAGCCGTCGGGTCAGCAACGACACCTGGGCGGACGTCGCGCCCTTCTGCGGCCCGTACACGGTTGCGGCGTCGAGGAACGGTGTGGCGACGTCGAATGCGACGGTGACGTCGTGACCGGCCAGCGACCAGCCGAGGGCGTCTACTGCGCCGAGGCCGCCGTCGGTCGTCGCGCTGCCGCCCACGCCGACGATCACGCGCCGGGCGCCGACCCGCAGCGCCGCCGTGACGAGCTCGCCGGTTCCGCGGCTCGACGCCCGCAACGGGTCGTTGCGCCTGCGCACCAGTGACAGGCCGCTGGCGCGCGCCATCTCGACGACGCCCGCGCCATCGGGCAGCAGCGCCCACTCCGCCTCCACCGGGTCACCCAACGGCCCGGTGACCGTCGCCGTACGGATGGACCCGCCGCGTGCGGCGAGCAGGGCGTCGAGAGTCCCTTCGCCGCCGTCTGCGAGCGGAACCCGGCGCGTCGTCAGCCCTGCCGCCTCCAGCCCGGCAGCCATGGCGTCGGCAGCCTCCGGCGCGGTGAGCGACCCGCGGAACTTGTCGGGAGCCACGATGGCGAGAGCCACGGTAGATAGATTGCACCGAGTGCCGGAACGTGTCCCGCTCCTCGAGAAGGACCTCGGCGAGTACGCGCCGATCGTGGGACCCGAGGTGGTCGAGCGCATCAAGGAGCAGGCGGCGCCGCTCCGCGGATGTCGCGTCCTCCACATCAATGCGACCGCCTATGGCGGTGGCGTGGCCGAGGTCCTCGCCACCCACGTCCCGCTGCTACGCAGCGTCGGCATCGACGCCGAGTGGCAGGTGCTCAGGGGCAGCGACGAGTTCTTCGGCATCACGAAGGAAGTGCATAACGGGCTGCAAGGCGCCGACATCGACTGGTCGAGCCGGAAGCAACGCGTCTACCTCGAGCACGTGCTCGACAACGCGCTCCGCCTCGAAGGCGAATGGGACTTCGTCATCGCGCACGACCCGCAACCGGTGGCGCTGCGGAGCTACGTGCGGGACTCGTCGCTCCGGTCGTCGGACACGAAGTGGGTGTGGCGCTGCCACATCGACCTGACCGACGCCAACCCGTCGGTCTGGGAGTTCTTCCGACCGTACGTCGAGCTCCACGACGCGTCGGTCTGGACGCTGAAGGAGTTCGTCCCCGACTCGCTCTCGATGGATCGCGTCGTCGAATGTCATCCGTCGATCGATCCGCTCTCGGTGAAGAACCTCGAGATGCCGCTCCCGTTCGCCGAGGAGCTGTGCCGCCAGTACGGGCTCGACGTGCGGCGCCCGATCGTCTGCCAGGTGAGCCGGTACGACCCCTGGAAGGACCCTGTCGGCGTGATCCGCGCGTTTCGCGTCGTCCGCGAGAAGGTCACCGACGCCCAGCTGCTGCTCGCGGGCTCCATGGCCACGGACGACCCGGAAGGATTCCGCGTCTGGGAGGAGGTCCAGGAGGAGCGGGCCGGCGACCCCGACATCCACACGCTCTCGAACCTCCATCAGGTCGGCAACGTGCAGATCAACGCCTTCCAGCGCGTCGCCGACGTCGCAATCCAGAAATCGGTACGGGAGGGCTTCGGGTTGACCGTGAGCGAGGCGCTCTGGAAGTCCCGGCCCGTCGTCGGCGGGCGCGCCGGCGGCATCGTCCTCCAAATCCGTGACGGCTTCGACGGCTACCTCGTCGGCTCGGTCGACGAGTGCGCCGCTAGCACGGTGGATCTGCTCGCCGATCCCGTGGGCGCAGACGCGATGGGCTCGCAGGGCAAGGAGCACGTGCGCGCGAACTTCCTGTCGACCCGCGAGCTCGAGGACTGGCTCCGCCTGCTGACGGAACTCCGCGCGTGATCGTCGTCTCCCATCGGGGGCCGGCGACGTTCGTCCGCGCCGAGGACGGCTCGTTCCGGGCTCGTCGCGGCTCGGGCGGTCTGGCCGGAACGCTCGGGCGGCTGTTGAGCGGGGGCACCGACGAGCCGGTCGGCTGGGTGGCTGCCGCCATGACCGACGACGACCGGGCAGCCGCGACCGAGGGCGCGACCGAGCTCCCGGACATCGGCCTCGAGCTCCTCGCCCTCGACCCCCGCCAACACCGACTCCACTACGACATCGTGTCGAACGCGACGTTGTGGTTCCTTCACCACGGGCTGTTCGACCTACCGCGCCGTCCGCGGTTCGACGAGCGCTTCCGGGAGGCGTGGGACGCCTACGTCGCCGTCAACCGTGCGTTCGCCGATCGCGTGGTCGAAACCGCGTCGAACGGCGACGTCGTGCTCGTCCAGGACTACCACCTCGCGCTCGTGCCCGGTGATCTCAGGAACCGCCGGCCCGATCTGCGGGTCGTGCATTTCACGCACACGCCGTTCTGCGGGCCCAACTCGATCCGTGTGCTGCCCGACGACGTCGGCCGCGCGATCTGCGAGTCGATGGCGACCGTCTCGTGCGGGTTTCACAGCCGGCGGTGGGCGCGCGCCTACGAGGCGTGCGTGGAGGTCGTCCTCGGCGACGATTACCCGCGGGCGGCGACGTTCGCCGCTCCCCTCGGTCCCGACCCCGCGGACCTGGGCGACGCGATCGACTCGCCCGAGGGTCGCGGCGCGCTCGATGCGCTCGAGACGTACCTCGGTGACCGCATGCTCCTTCTGCGCAGCGATCGCCTCGAGCCGTCGAAGAACATCGTGCGCGGCTTCCTCGCGTTCGACCTTCTCCTGGAGCGCGCGCCCGAATGGCGCGAGCGGGTCGTGTTCGTCGCGATGCTGAACGAGTCCCGCCAGGGACTGCCCGAGTACCAGGCCTACCGGCAGGAAGTCGAGCAGGCGGCGGCCCGGCTGAACGACCGGTGGGCGCGACGCGGGTGGGACCCGGTCGTGATGGACCTGCGCGACGACTTTCCCCGCAGTGTGGCCGGGTACGCGCGGTACGACGCGTTGCTCGTCAACCCGCTGAAGGACGGCCTCAACCTGGTGGCGAAAGAGGGCCCGATGGTGAACCGCCGCGACGGGGTCGTCTGCCTCTCGCCGGAGGCGGGGGCCTACGACGAGCTCGCCCCGGCGGTGCTCGAGGCGCACCCCTACGACCTCGATCAGTCTGCGAGCGCGCTGGCCACGGCGTTGTCGATGCCGGCCGACGTCCGGCGCGAGCAGGCCGCCCGGTTGCGCGACCTCGCGTCCGTGCACACGCCGGCGAGCTGGCTGAAGGCGCAGATCAGCGCGGCGTACGCGTAGCGGCGCGCGCCAGTTCTTCGAGCACCGACACCAGGCCGGCCGGACCGTCGACGACGAGATCGGCGCGCTCGAGCAGCTCGGGGGGCGCCTCCGCCGAGCCGACCGCGATGCGGACGGCGTGCTCGAGGCGTCCCGCGTCGCGGAACCGGGCGAGGGCGGCGAACGCGACCAGGTCGCCACGGTCGTCGCCGGCGAAGCAGGCGTTGGTGGCGCTCTCGACGAGGGCCTCCACTGCGGTGCCCTTGTCGGCGCGAACCGGCGGTCTCAGCTCGCGCGCCATCTTGGTCTGGTACACCGCGAGGCCGTGACGCCGGGCGACCCGCTCGACGACCGCGTCGGCGGCGGCCGCGCGCTCGGGGGCCGTCCGCCAGTGGACCGTCACGGCGACGCCCGCCTTGCGCTCGACGAGCAGGTCGGGAAGCTCCCGCTCGATCTCGGCGGCCGCGGCCGCGACCGCGTCGAGATAGGGCTCGGCGCGGGCGTCGACGACCGCCCGCCCGTCGACCATCCGCTCGAGCCCGTACTGCCCGACCAGCGTGAGGTCGGGAAGGTCGATCGCCCGGGCGAGGAACTCGACCGGCCGCCCGCTGACGACCGCTACGGTCCCGATCACTCTGATGAGCCCTGCGAGCGCCTCGCGCGCGCCGGGCAGGACGTGAGCGGCGGCGGGGTCGTCGACGATGGCGGAGATCGACCCGTCGAAGTCGACGAGCACGGCTGCTTCACGTGGATGGGCCGCCAACGGCAGCAGCGGCGCCGGCAGCTCCACGTGCGGCGTTACTGCCCGACGAGCACGACGCAGTTCACGTTCTCGGTTCCCGGGAGCGGGGGGTTCGGGAGCGGCTCGATGGTCGTGCCCGCGCCGACGTCGCCTTGGAGCTGCGTAGCTTCCTTGTCGAAGCCCTGTTTGCACTGCACGGCCGTGCCCTTGCGCGCGGTCGTGTTATCCGGTGGAGCGAGTTGATACCCGAGCGCGCGGAGCTTGTTGGTCATGTTGCCGGCAGCACCCGACGCGGCTCCGGCGTTGAGGACGAGGATGCGCACTTCGCTACGCGGCTTGGCATTGCCCTTGGCCGTAGTCGCGGGCTGGGACGACGCGGGGAGAGCCGCCGACGTGGGTGTCGGTGTCGTCGTTGCCTGGCTCTTGTGAGCCGGGGTGGCGCCGTGCCCGCTCGGCCCCTTGTCGACCACCTGGAGGAGAACGATGCCGAGCACGACCGCGAGACCGACGAGCCCGGCGCCGCGCACCGCCGAGTTGACGCCCGACCTTCCGCGCCCGCCGACGCCGCTCCCAGCCGGCGAGGCCATCGTCACCGGGACTCCGGGTCGGCGCGTCGGCCTTCCATGCGGATTCGCCGGCGCTGGTTGCGCACCCGCTGCGCACGCTTGACCGTGAGCGGATCGTACGCGAGCGCATCGGCGTCCTCGAGCAACGCGTTCAACACCTCGTAGTAGCGCGATGGCGAGATGCTGAAGTGTTCGCGGATCGCGACCTCTTTCGGGCCCCGGAGCTGACGCCAGGCCCGCTCGAAGTCCAGGATCGCGCGACCGCGCGCCGAGAGGCTCATAGGTGTCGATAGTGGTCGCTGGTGGCATCAAGAGCAAGCATTTCGGGCGATCGGCGCGGAGGCGGCGGCTTTGCCGACCGCCGCAGCAACGCCGGAGCTTGCGAAGGCGCTGACGAGTGGCGACAAGGGTTGAGCCGGAGGTCGGATTCGAACCGACGGCCTGCTGATTACAAATCAGCTGCTCTGCCAGCTGAGCTACTCCGGCGCAGCGTCAAAGGCTAGCCGTGCGAACGCGCGCGACAGTTGCGCACGCGATCGCGGCGGCCGAGCCCACGTTCAACGACGCGACATGGCCATGCATCGGGATTCGCGCGACGACGTCGCAGCGTTCGCGCGCGAGGCGCGAAAGACCCCGACCTTCCGCGCCAAAGACGAGCATCAGCGGACGATCGGCGACGGCGAGCTCGTCGACCGTGACGTCTCCGTCCGCGTCGAGCCCGATCGTCCACACGTCGGCGCGGGCCGCCTGGATGATCGCTGCCGGGATCCCGGCAGCGGTGGCGATCGGGAGATACTCGATCGCGCCTGCTGCTGCCTTCGTGACCGCGGGAGTAATGCGCGCGGCGCGATGGCGCGGCAGCACGACGCCGGTGGCGCCGGCAGTCTCGGCGGTACGCACGATCGCGCCCAGGTTCTGCGGGTCGGTGACGCCGTCGAGCGCGACGAGGAACGCTCGGGGCGCGGCGAGGAGTGCGTCGACGCTTGTGGGCTCGATCGGGTCGGCGTCGGCGACGATGCCCTGCGGCACCTCCGTCGCGGCCAGGTCGTCGAGCTCCTCGCGGGTGACACGTTGAACGGGAACGCCCCGGCGCGCCGCGTCGTCGGCGAGCTCGGCGAGGTCCGCCGACCGCCCCGCCGCGACCCATACCGTGCGCACCCGGCGGCGCCCCGCCGTCAGCAGCTCGCTCACCGCCCGCCGCCCCTCGACCCGTTCGCCGCCCACCCCGGGGGCGCCGACGGCGGCGCTCCGTCGCGGCGTCACCGGTGCCAGATCGTGCCGGTCGGCGTGTCCTCGAGCGTGATGCCACGGTCGGCGAGCTCGGCGCGGATGCGGTCGGCCGCGGCGAAGTCGCCCGCCGAGCGGGCCTCGGCGCGGCGTCGCACGAGCTCGTCGATCTCGTCGTCGTCGGCCCCCGAGCCGTCGTCGAGCTCGAGCCCGAGGGCGCGGGTCAGCTCGCGCACCGTCGCCAGCCCGCGTGCGGCTCGCTCCAGGTCGCCCTCGTCGATCGCGCTGTTGGCGTCACGGGCGAGGCGGAAGACGACCGCCATCGCCTCCGGCGTGCCGAAGTCGTCGTCCATCGCCGCCGTGAACTCGGCTACTGCGTCGTCGTCGAGCGGCGCGTCGGCGGCAACGTCCGCGACTCGCGCCCGGCGGGCGAGCGCGTCGAGCCGCGCAACGGCTGCGCCGCTGTCGTCGAGCTCGCGATCGCCGATCTCGACCGGGCTGCGGTAGTGCGTCTGCAGCACCGCCATGCGCATCGCGCGCGGGCCGTGCGCGTCCAACGCGTCCTTCAGCGTCGTGAAGTTGCCGAGCGACTTCGCCATCTTCTCGGCGCCGACCATCACCATGCCGTTGTGAACCCAGTACCGGGCGAACGGGTGGCCGGCGCCCTGGGCCTGAGCCCGCTCGTTCTCGTGGTGGGGGAAGATCAGGTCGTCGCCACCACCGTGGATGTCGAAGCCCTCGCCCAAAAGGTCGAGCGACATCGTCGAGCACTCGATGTGCCAGCCGGGGCGGCCCTTGCCCCACGGCGAATCCCACGCCGGCTCGCCCGGCTTGGCCGACTTCCAGAGCGCGAAGTCGACCGGGCTCCGCTTGCGCTCGTCGACGTCGACGCGTGCGCCCGCCGAACCGAGAAGATCCTCCAGGCGCCGGTGCGCGAGCTCGCCGTATTCGGGGAACGACGCGACGTCGAAGTACACGCCCTGACCTTCGACCACGTAGGCGCGGCCGTCGTCGATGAGCTCGCCGATGAGCTTCACCATGCGGTCGACGTAAGCGGTCGCGCGCGGCAGCGAATCGGGCCGGCGCACACCGAGGCGGTCCATCTCGGCCCAGTACGCCGCTTCGTAGCGTTGTGCCACCTCCGGCTCGGTGCTGCCCTCCTCGGCGGCGCGGGCGATGATCTTGTCCTCGACGTCGGTGACGTTGCTGACGAAGTCGACGTCGAGGCCGCGCCACTCGAGGTAGCGACGGATGATGTCGAACACGAGTGCAGCGCGGCCGTGCCCGACGTGCGGCACTTCGTAGACCGTTGGGCCGCAAACGTAGATCGAGACGCGGCCGGGATCGCGGGTGACGAGCTCGACCTTCTCGCGCGAGAACGTGTCGTACAGCCGGATCATCAGGTGTCGACGCTTTCCAGGAGCGCGACGGCCCATACCGCCACCCCCTCCCCGCGGCCGATCGCGCCGAGACCCTCTGCGCGCTTCGGCTTCACGGACACGAGGTTCTGCGCTCCGGGCTCCGGGAACAGCGAGACGAGCGCGCGGTACAGGTTGTCCGTCATGCTGCGCACGTGCGGTGCGAGCGTCGGGCGCTCGGCCGCCACGACCACGTCGACGTTGCCGAGCTGCCAGCCGCTTGCCGCGACCCGGCCCGCGACCTCGCGCAGCAACCGGATCGACGAGACGTCGCGATAACGGTCGTCGGCAGCCGGGAACATCGATCCGAGATCGGGCAGCGCCGCCGCGCCGAGCAGCGCATCGGCCACCGCGTGCGTGACGGCGTCGGCGTCGGAGTGCCCGACCAGCGCCGGGCCGTCGAGCTCGACGCCACCGAGAACGAGCACGCCGCCGTCGCCGAACGGGTGCACGTCGAAGCCTTGCCCGATCCGCGGCGCGGTCACTGCTGCTCCTCGTACGGGGCGACGAGGAGCGCAGCGGCGACGACGAGCTCGGCAGGCGTCGTGATCTTGAGGTTGCGCGGGTCACCCGGGACGACCACGACGCGTCCACCTTTCGCCTCGACGAGTGCGGCGTCGTCGGTCGCCTCTCCGCTCGCGGTGTGCGCGGCGCGGAGCGCGTCGGTCCGGAACGCTTGCGGCGTCTGGACCGCCACGAGCTCGTCGCGCGCGATCGTCTCGACGACGTGATCGCCGTTGACGCGCTTCACGGTGTCGGAGATCGGAAGGCCGGGCACGGCGGCGTCGGCGCCGGCACGCACCGCGTCGATCACGGCGTCGAACAGGGCCGGCGACGCCAAAGGCCGGGCGGCGTCGTGCACGACCACGACCGCCGCCGACCCCGCGACCGCGTCCAGCCCGGCCCGTACCGACGCCGAACGGGTCGTTCCCCCCGGAACGGTGGCGGCCACCGGACGTCCGTCCCATGCAACACCGGCGGGCAGGACGAGCACGACGTCGTCGCACGCCGCCGCCACCGCGTCAACGGCACGATCGACGAGGCGCGCGCCGGCAACGGTCTCGAACTGCTTCGGCACACCGAAGCGGCTCCCGGAGCCGCCGGCGACGACGATGCCGCAGGTCGGGGTGCCGCTGTCCACGCCGTCAGGATGGCACCGGATCGTCTCCGGTCCGCCCTTACTTTCCGAGCGCCTTGTCGAGACGCCCTTCGGCCGCCTCTTCGTCGACGTTGAGGGCGAAGGTCAGCTCGGACACGAGGATCTGGCGGGCCTTGGCCAGCATCCGCTTCTCCCCGGCGGAGAGGCCCTTGTCGTTCTCGCGGATCGACAGGTTCCGGACCACCTCGGCGACCTGGTAGATGTCGCCGCTCTTGAGCTTCTCGACGTGGTTCTTGAAGCGTCGTGACCAGTTCGTGGGCATGCGCGCCTCCTTCTTGCGAAGGACGGCGAACACCTCCTCGACCTCTTCGTCGTTGATGACGTCGCGCAGCCCAATGTCCTCGGCGTTGTCGGCCGGCACCATCAGCGTCAGGTCGCCGTACGCGAGCTTGAGGATCAGGTAGTCCTTCTTCTCGCCGAAGACGTCCTTCTTCTCCTTCTTCTCGATCGTCGCAGCACCGTGATGCGGGTAGACGACCTTGTCACCAACGCGAAAGGACATGAGGCTCCTCGGACGAGGCTGGAAGAACAACAAGAATACCAGACCGACCTTTGGACCCTTACGTACGGGTAGCCTCGTGCAGCCGACAAAGGAGGTGCAGGCGCGTGCCCGAGCGACGGCTGCTCGACACGACGGAGCTGTTCACGGCCCTGCCCGCAGACGTGCTCGATGCGCTGCGCCAGCGGGCGGCGAACCGCACGTATGACCGCAACGAGCTGCTGTTCACGCAAGGCGACATCGCCGGCGAGCTCTTCGTGATCGAGCAAGGACGAATTGCGATCGCAACGAAAGCTCCCGACGGTCGCGAGTCGGTGCTCGCAGTGCTCGAGAGCGGAGCGATGTTCGGTGAGCTCCCTCTCTTCGACGGCTCCCCGCGGTCCGCCGACGCGCGGGCGTTGACCGAGTCGCGGGTCATCGTGCTCGAGTACGAGCCCGTGCGCGAAGTGCTCCAGGCGCGTCCCGAGCTGCTCTGGACCGTGACCCGCCTTCTCGCCCGCTGGCTGCGCGCCACCGACGAAGCCCTCGCGGATGCCGTCTTCCTCGACGTGCCCGGCCGCACCGCCAAGCGCCTGCTCGAGCTGGCCGGTGTTGAAGACGAGTTCAAGCTCCCCGTCACCCAAGAAGAGCTCGCCGGCATGGTCGGCGCCTCCCGCGAACGCGTCAACAAAGCGCTCGCGCTGTTCGCGCGCTTGGGATGGCTCGAAGTGAAGGGCCGCGGCCGCTACAAGTTCCTCGACCGCCCCGCACTCGAGGACCGCGCCACCGTGTGACCGGCGCCGGACGCACCGGACTGATGCGCCCGGGCCGGCACCGCTGATCCGGCGGAGCCCCTGCTCGCCTCGCTCGCTGCGCTCGCTCGGCTCGGGTCTTCGACCCGGTCTCGGCCGGGCGGGCCGGACTGCCCGGGACGCATCGCCCGGCGCGCCCGACGCCTCCAATGGCGCTCGGAGTGTTGGGGGCGAAGAACTTGCCGCGACCTAGCGGCGAAGAAACGCGAGTGCGCGCTCCCATGCGTCGGCGGCGTCGTCGGGACGGTGAGCGGGACGCTCGGGTGCGTGGACGAAGCCGTGGTCGGCTTCGGGATACACGACGATCTCGCAGTCGTCGCGGTCGCGCCATACCATGCGGAGCGCGTCGATGTCGTCCGACGGCGTCCACGGGTCCTTGTCGCCGAAGATCGCCAACGTCGGGCACACGGCTGCCGCGGTGTCGAGCGGGTCGCGCTGCTTGGGACCGCGCCAGTCGTCGGGCACGCGGATCATCCCGTAGAACGGCACAGCACGCTCGAACGTCCCAGTTGCGGCGGCCTTCAGCGTGTACATGCCGCCCATGCAGAACCCGATGATCGACACGCGGTCGACACCGTCGGTCGCGCTCAGGAACGCGGCGGCAGCCGCGAGGTCGCCGAGCTGGACGTCGTCGTCCATCTCCTTCATGCGCGCCATACGCACCGTCGCATCTGAGGCCTCCCGCACCTCGCGCGGAAAGCGGGCGAACGGCTCGGCGCACACGACGGCAAACCCGTGCGTCGCAAGGCGGTGGCACAGATCCTCGAACAAGTCGCGGACCCCCAGCATGTCGGGATGCACGACGAGACCGGCTTCTGGCTGTGCCACCGTTCGGGCGTGGATGGCGTCGACGGGCGTGCCGTCGCCTGCGACGAGGACGAACCGCTCCGAACGTGCCTCGTGGGGTCCCGGAGAGAGCGCGCCCATCCGCTACACGTAGCGTTCGAGGATCGAGGTCTCCGCGAGGCGGGACAGACCCTCCTTGATGGCCCGCCCGCGGGCCTCGCCGACGCCTTCCACCTCGACGAGGTCGGACACGCCGGCGCGCATGATCTTCTGCAGATTCGAGAACCGCTCGACGACGTGGTCGGCGACGACCTCGGGGATCCGGGGGATCTTGTGCAGGAGCCGAAAGCCACGCGGCTGGATCGGGGCATCGAGGCTCACGTCGGCGGGCAAGTGGAGCAGCGACGCGACCTCGCGCAGGTCGAGCAGCGACTCGGTGTCGAGGTCGGCGAGCTTGATCATGACGTCGACGAGGCCCCAGTCCGGACCGTCGACGAAGTAGTCCTTGGCGACGAGCCGGCGGTCGTCCTCGACTCCCCCCATGGCCTCCTCGAGCTGGAGCAGCACGAGGCGGCCGTCGGCGCCGAGCTCGATCACATAGCCCTCGATCTCCTCGGCGATGCGGCGCACCATCTCGGCCCGCTGGAGCACGGTTGCGACGTCGCGCACCGTGACGAGGTCCTCGACCTCGAGCGCCGACAGCGAGTTGCTCACCGCGTCGAGGCGCACGCGGTACCGCTCGAGGATCTGGACGGCGCGGTCGGCCCGGCCGAGCACGCGCGGGATGGGCTCGAGAGTGCGCTTGAGGCCGCGGCGGTGGACGGCGACCACGGACATGTCCTCGGACACGGTGATCACGGGGACGTCGATCTGCCGGCCGACCCGCTCGGCGGTGCGGTGGCGGGTGCCCGTCTCGGAGGTCGGGATGTTGGGATCGGGTACCAGGTGGACGTTGGCGCGGGCGACTCGGGACGTGTCGGCGGCGAGAATGATGGCGCCGTCCATCTTCGCCAGCTCGGACAGCCGCTGGGGCGTGAACTCGGCGTCGAGGAGGAAACCACCCGAGCACACGTGGAGCACTTCGGGCCCGTCGCCGACGACAATCATCGCGCCCATGCGGGCCTGGAGGATGCGGTCGAGCCCCTCCCGCAGAGGCGTCCCCGGCGCGACCAGGCGCAGGGAGTCGAGCATCGCTTCTGTACGTGGTTGCGCGGGCACCGCAGGATCCTCCAAGGTCTCGAACGGTCACCGCCCGCCCGTTCGAGAGTGCAACGATACCAACAACGGGATCGGACGGGCCTGGAAGCCTGTTTACGCTGCCGGTCGCCTCTGCCGGCGGCGGCGCACCTCGCCTCGGATGAACACGACGGCCCCTACCAAGCCGAGCACCACCGCCCCGGCGAGCAGCAACGCCCGAGTCGTATCGAACTGCGTGGTCGACCTGGCCAGGCTCACCTTCTTCCCCGGCGTGGGCGCGATCTCCGTCGTGTCACCACCCGGGAACACGAACCGGATCCGCAACCGGAACGCGTTGTTCATCTCCTGGGCGAGTCGCTGGTCGATCTGCGCGACGTCGACCCGTTGCCCGGTGAGCTGCGCGACGACTTCGGGATCGTTGGCCACGCCGGCGGTGAGCCGCGAGAGGTCGGCCTCCCCCTTGACCTTGTAGTCGGTGGTCAGGAGGCCCCGACTGCGCTCGAGCGTCACGCCCCGCAGGGGCCCGTCCTTGCCGTTGAGCTCGCTGACCACGCCCGCGAGCTCGCCGGCGTTCGCGAAGTTCTTGCGCAGCGAGACGGTGGCGCTCCCGTCCCGCGCCCGCCGCCACGGGGAGACGGTCCAGCCGGCGGCTTTGAGATCACCCAGGCGCACCCGGTCCTCGAGCATGCCGCCGCCGGCCTGCGCGTTCTGCACGGCGTCGGCATCGAGCGCGACCCTGATCCGAACGCTTCCAGCGCCGTCTTCGTGGACGTCGATCGTCAGCGTCGTGTCGACCTTGCAGCCCGCGAGCAGGAAGCAGGCGGCAACGACGACGAGAAGGCGACGCATCGGGCGCCGAGTCTGACACCAGCCCGTGCCGCGCCGGGGGCGCGGCCGGGTGTGCTCAGCTCTCGGAGGGGCCGCTCCCGGCGAGCTCCACCGGCGGGGGCTCGACGCCCTCGATGGCGCGGAAGACGATCTCGGCCGAGTCGCCTTCGCCGTCGACATCGACGACGATCGTCTCCCCGGCGTGGAACTCCTTCCAGAGGATCTTCTCCGACAGCGGATCCTCGACCTGCCGCTGGATGGCGCGGCGCAGCGGCCGCGCGCCCAGCTGCGGGTCGTAGCCCTTCTTCGCGAGCAGCAGCTTCGCGTCGGGCGTGAGCTCCAGGCCGAGACCCTGGCCCTCGAGCTGCTCCTGCACCCGCTTGATCATGAGGTCGACGATCTCGGTGACCTCGGGCTGGCTGAGCTCGTTGAAGACGATCACCTCGTCGATGCGGTTCAGGAACTCGGGACGGAAGCTCCGCTTGAGCTCCTCCATCACGCGCTCCTTCATCTTCTCGTAGGTGATCGCCTCGCTCGACGGGCCGAACCCGATCGCCGCCTTGCGCAGATCGGCGGTGCCGAGGTTGGACGTCATGATGATCACGGTGTTCTTGAAGTCGACCGTCCGGCCCTGCGCGTCCGTCAGCCGCCCGTCCTCCAGGATCTGCAGCAGCGTGTTGAACACGTCGGAGTGGGCTTTCTCGATCTCG
>JBKOWN010000118.1:0-5455 GCA_046724435.1 Actinomycetota bacterium | reverse complement strand
CCGGGATCGCGCCCGGCCACGGCGGGACCTCGCGCGCGTTGGCGCCCGGCGCCGTCACCGCCTCGAGGGCCCGGGCCGGCTCGCGGGGATCGCCCCACGGCACCCACCGCACCCGCTCGCCCGGCGTGCGCCCGCCTTGGGGCACGGCCGTGACCACGGCGGGATGGCCGAGCATTCCCTGCACCCGGGCGAGCACGCGCCCGGCGCGGTCGGCCGCGGCCGGGTCGCCGCCCCAGAACCCGAGCTGCCGACCGGAGGCGGGCAGCACCTCGTCGGGCACCAGCCGCAGCAGCACGAGACCGCTGGTCGCGAGCTCGTCGACCGATCCGTCGTCGTCGCCGTCGCCGCGCATTTCCGCCGTGAGCCAGCCTTCGAGCTGCCAGCGGACGCGCGCCGCCAGCGCCGCCGGGGTGAGCGCCCCCTCGTGGCGCCAGCACCGGGTCAGCCGCTCCCCCCGCTCGGTCTCGGCCTCGATCATCACCCGCGTGCATGCGAGACCGAGCGCCCCGAGTCGCGCCATGAGCCGCTCGGCCAGCCCCTTGGCCGCGAACGCGGCCGTCTCGACGTGCACAGCCGGTGGATCGAGCTCGGCGGTCTCGACGAGCTCGGGAGGCGGGGGCGCGGGGGACATGGTGAGCTCGTCGTCGCCGCGGGCGAGCCGGTGCGCGCGCGCACCGGCCGATCCGAAACGACCGAGCACGGCGCCGTCGGGCAGTGCCGCGAACGCGCCCAGCGTGCGCACACCGAGCCGGACGAGCAGGTCGGCAAGCCCCGCGCCTTCGCCGGGCTCGGAGTTTTCGAGCACCGCGACCGGCCACGGCGCGAGGAACCGGGATGACTCTCCCGGTGGCACGACGTACACCGCGCCGGGTCCGGCGGCACGCGCCGCGAGCACGGCTGCGAACCCGCCGTCGGCGATACCGACGCGCGCGTCGGTGATCCCGATGTCGCGAACGGCGTCGAGACATCGAAGAGCCATGGCGGTGTCGCCACCGAAATACCGCGACGGCCCGCGCGTCGGGAACGTGAGTCGGCCCGGCTCCTCGAGCACGAAGCGAGGGGTGAACACCTCGACCGCGCGGGCGACCCGCTCGAACGCGCGCGCCTCGACCTGCGGATCGGCCTCGGCGACGACCAGGCCCGGGCAACGCGCCTCCGCCTCGCGCCGGCGCAAGCCGGGCGTCACGCCTTCTGCGATCGCTTCGGTCGACGCCGCGATCACGACGAGCCCGCGCTCGCCGCGCTCCACGACCGCGACCGCTACGTCACACAACGCGGGATCACGGGCGCGCAGCGCGACCACCGGCCATTCGGGACACCACAGGCAGGCGCTGCGCTCGGCCATCCCGTCAGCCGGCTTCGACGAGCGCGACGTGGTCACGCGCGGCTACGCCGCGGCCGTCGACGTTCACGCGCTGGTCGCGTTCGCCGAGCGCACCGGCGCCGGCATCCAGGCCGCGCCAGACCGACCCTCGGGCGTGCAGGCGGAGCGCGGCCTCGGCCGGCCACGGTCCTATCGCCACCAGCACCGCGGCCCGCTCGCGGGCGCGAGCCAGCAGCCTCCTCGTGTCTCCCACCCGGGCGTACGCCGGCACCTCGGCGAGCACGACGCTGATTCCATCGAGCAATGCGGCGACCACCGCAGCCCAGCGGGCGGGGGGCACCCACCGGACAACGGCGAACCGGTCGAGCTCGACCCCGGCTTCTCCCGCGGCGAGCCCGCCCAGGCTGGCGTCGAGCTCGACTGCGGCGGCCCATTCGCCGGCGGCCGTGGCCGCCGCCGCCAGCTCGAGCGCGACCGTCGTGGCTCCCGCTCCGGGATCGCCGTCGACCGCGACCACCGTCCCCCGCTGGACGGCGGCGCCGGGGAGCAGCGCACCGAGCGGGCCGGGGACGGCCAGGACCCGCTCGCCGGCCAGCACCACGGGCCGGGCGTGCCGGGCTGTGTTGTCAAGGTGCTCGCGGGACCGTTCGTCCCGCCGGGGAAGCGCCGCCAGGGCCACCGCCCGACCATAGGCGAACGTGTGTTCGATCAGCAAACGCCTGGCTGCCGGTACCCGCTACTGCCGAACCGCCCTGAGGTGCAGGAACAACGGAACGCGACGCCAACGGGCGTGCTTGTCACCGGCCACAGGGTCGGCCGGCTCTCGGATCGCCTCGATGACGAACCCGGCCTCCTCGAGGGCGCGGCCGTACATGTCCAGCGATCGGTGGTAGCTGTGAAAGACCATCGGTAAACCGTCGCGCTCGATCTCGTCCGAGTAACGGAACTCCTCGAGATAGGACCCGGCGATCACGAACGAGCTGTCGGCGGTGTCATCAACGAACTTCCCGGCCGCATTGACGGGATGCACGATCGACACGCAAAACCGTCCGCCCGGTACGAGCGCCCGGGCTGATTCGAGAACCGCCCCTCGCAGGTCGTCGACGTCGTGCAGCGACATGAACGCGATCGCGAGATCGGCGACCGCGCGTCGCACCGGCAGGTGAGCAACATCTGCAAGAGCCACCGGCTGCGATTGCTCGTGCGTCTTGGCAAGACGGGCGAGCGTTGGTGAGCCATCGACGGAAACGACCCGGTGACCACGCTCTTGGAGGATCCGACCGAGTCGGCCCTCGCCACAACCGAGATCGAGCGTCAATCGGCCGGCGGGCGGCAACAGGTCGAGAAACGGAGGAAGGTTCACCTCCCAGAAGTAGACGTCATGGCCCGGAGCGCGTGCCCAGGCCGCCCAGTTCTCGGCTTGCGCCTCCCACGCCTCGCGCAGACCACCCACGCGCGCCCGTTACTTCTGCGGTTCGGGCGGGGGTTTGACCTCGATGCCGAGGGCCTCGAGCGCGTCGGGCGACCAGCCGGCGTCGTCGCCGTAGTAGCCGAAGAGGTGCTCGATCGTTTCGATGACCTTGGGCTCGAGCTCGGGCCAGCGCTCGGGCGGTGCCTGCACGGTGACCGCGCTCGAATAGATCGTCACCTGGGTGGCGCCGAGGTCGAACAGGCGCCGGGCCAGCACGTCGGGCGGCCGGTCACCCCGGGTGTCTTCGACGGCGTGGTACCGCTCGATCTCCATGCCCGTGAGCGACCGGTTGAGGTCGAAGAGCCGGATCGACGGCGACGCGCCGGGTCGGGCGGTGACGGTGATCGGCTGGCCCATTGCTCTCCTGTCGCCGTCGCAAGCTCCGGCTTTGTGGGAACGGTCGGCAAAGCCGCTGTTCCCACGGCTGCGAGGTTAGGGGTTACGGGGTTCGGCCCAGCAGTTCGAGCAACGCGCTCTGCCGATCGGCGCCGGGCTCGGTGTGGTGGTCGGTCCCGAACATCCCGCTGCCGAGCAGCAGCTCTTTCTGCGGCTCGATGACCGCCCAGCACACCTCGACGAGCTCCGGATCGAGCTTCGTGTCCTGGCCCGTCGCCTTGGCGACGTCCCAGCCGTGCACCAACACGTCGATGAAGCGATGCCCGAGGTACACCTCGCCCGGGACCGGTCCGTACGAAACCGCGCACGGCGCCTCCATCGCGCCCGGCGCATGGAACGCCTCGCTCGCGGCGCGGGCGGACTCCTCGTACAACGCCGTCGGATCGTCGCCGAGGATGTCGCCCTCGAGACGGTCGCCGACCTCCTCGATCGTCTTTCCCCGTGCCAGCTCTCCCGCCCAGAAGTTGCCGCTCACGATGTGGTTGACCAGCTCGCGCACGTCCCAGCCCTCGCAGGGCGACTCGCTCTCCCATTGGTCACCGCCAACGCCGGCGACGTACCGGCGCGTCCCCGCCAGCGCTCGATCGTGGAGATCCGGCAAGTCGGATGCCATGTTCGCCCCCTGCTCAGAACAAGCGTCCGGGCGCCGGCGGCACGCCCCGCCAGCACAACCCGTCCATGAAGATCCACGAGCGCCGGTGGATCGCGCTCGGGCCGTACCAGGCCAGCGCCGACTTGTGGACAGGCGCCGGGTACCCGACGTTGGACTCGAAGTCGTACGCCGGATAGTGCTCGGCTTCCTGGCGCATGAGCGCATCACGCGTCACCTTGGCCACACACGAGGCTGCTGCCACGGAAAGCGACGTCGCGTCGCCTCGAACCACGGTCGTGACGCGTGCACCCAGGGCGAGGTAGTCGTAATTGCCATCGAGGATGATGCGATCGGGCTCGTACCCGACGGCGGCGAGCTGTTCGAGCGCGCGGCGACCGGCGGCTCGCAAGGCCGCGGTCATGCCGAGGGCGTCGCACTCCTCGTACGACGCGTGGCCGACGCCGATCGCGATCGCCCACCCCCGCACGCGCGCAGCCACGACCTCGCGTTCCTGGCGTGTCAGCTCCTTCGAGTCGCGCACGCCGCGGAGGTGGTCGGGCGGGGGGACGAGCGCTGCCACGGTGACCGGGCCCGCCCACGCGCCGCGGCCCACTTCGTCGATGCCGACGACGACCGGCTCGCCGGCGCCCCAGCACCGACGCTCGAGACGGAGGGTCGGAGTCCGCGTTCGCGGCGCGGATGGTGCGCCGACGCCTGCCGCCGGCACCGGGGGAGCAGACGCCGATGCCACCATCGCCGGAACATACCAAGCCCCTGCGGCACCGAAGCGGACGCGCCGGAACGGCGCCCTTCCGGTCCTGGTCAGGTGCCTGTTACCCTCGCCCTCGATGCAGCAAGGCACCCGCGTCGAAGTGCGCTCACGCTTCGACGACAGGTGGTCACGAGGCTTCGAGGTCGCCGAGGTCGTCGAAGAAGGCGACAGCTCCCGCTACAAGCTGAAGCGTCGTTCCGACGGATCGGTCCTCCCCGCGTTGTTCGTCGACGACGAGCTCCGCGAAGAGAAGAAGCGCTCGATGTGGTGGATCGCGTAAGCGCGGCCCGCTAAGCGTCGCTCTTCAAGCTCTGGATCAGCTCTTCGACGGAGACCGCCTGGAGCGTGGTGGTCCGCATTGTTCCCCGCGCCGCCAGCGTGATCGCGGCCCGGGCCATCGTCGCCTCGTCGGGCGACTCGATCACGTTGAGGAAGTCGTACTGGCCCATGAGGGCGTACTGGGCGATGACCTTCAAGCCCATTTCCTCGACCTCGCGCGTGACTTCCCGGATGCGCTCGGGGTTCTCGCGGACGGTCGCCCAACCATCGGGCCCCAGCGTCGTGAGCATGGCGTAAGTCGGCATGCGGTAGGAGCTTACCGACGGCTCTCCAACCGGGCGACGTTGTCGGCCTCGCCGGGGTCGGGCTCGGTTGCGAACCACGCGTCGAGCAGCTCGCCAGCCACGTCGGGCGTCGTCAGCCGAAGCCCCATGACGAGCACGTTGGCGTCGTTCCACTTCCGCGCGCCGGCGGCGGTGGCCGCGTCGGTGCACAACGCAGCGCGCACGCCCGGCACCTTGTTGGCGGCGATCGACGCGCCCGTGCCCGTCCAACAGAACAGGACGCCCGTGTCGACGCGGCCCTTGGCGACCAGCTCGCCCACGCGCTGGCCGACTTCGG
>JBKOWN010000184.1:0-22037 GCA_046724435.1 Actinomycetota bacterium | reverse complement strand
GTTCCTCGCCCGTGCCGGTCAGGTGCCGGATGCCGCCATCACGTCGCCCGCGGTGCGGGCGGAAGACACGCTCCGGTTGGCGATGGACGGCGGCGGCTGGACCTGTGCCGCGCGCACCGCCGCCTCCCTCTACGGCGGGGGCATGGCGGAATTGCTGGCCGAGGTGCGGAGCGAGCCCGCCACCACGGATGTGCTCCTCGCGGTGGGCCACGAGCCCACGTGGTCAGAAGCCGTGTCTGCGTTCATCGGTGGTGGCGGTGTCCGGCTGCCGACAGCGGCGATGGCGCGCATCGACTTCGACGTCGATCGCTGGGACGAGGTCGTGCCGGGCACGGGCGTGCTCGTGTGGAGCGTCGTACCGCGCCTCCTCGCCGGGAGGGCGTAGCGGCGTCAGTCGTCGCGGAGCGGATAGTCGACGACGATCGCCCGGCACGCGCTGAGCGCTCGTGCCGAGTGCGGGGTGTCCGGCGGGACCACCGCCGCACACCCGGGGCCCGTCACCTGCTCCTCGCCGCCGATCGTCACCGCAAGCTTCCCCTCGATGACGTTCCACACCTCTTCCTGAGGGTGGTGGTGCTCGTGGAGCGGGACGGCGTCTGCGTCGATCTCGTAGTACGCGAACGTCATGTTGTCGGACCGGAACACGCGACTCGTCCAACCAGGCAGCCGCTCCCGCGTGGACAGCTCTGCGGAATCGACGAAGGGCATGCGAGGACGGTACTAGTCGCGCGTCAGCACGATCTTGCCGAACTTGCCGCCGGCGACGAACCGGTCATAGGCGGCCTCGGCTTCGCTCATCGGGTACGTGGCCGCCACCGGGACCTGGAGCGACGGCTTGTCGTCGCGGAGGAAGGGGAGCACGTGCGCTTCGACGAGTTGTACGGCGCGGGCCTTCTCCTCGAGCGGGCGGACACGCAGGGTCGAGGCATGGATACGGCCACGCTTCGCCATCAGCGTCAGGAGGTTGACGTCCGCCGCGGCACCTCCTCCCACTCCGATCACCACGATGCGTCCTCCCACGGCGAGCGCAACGAGGTCCGCCGGGATGTTCGGAGCGCCGATGAGCTCGAGCACGACGTCGAAGGGACCGTGCTCAGCGAACACATCCGGCTCGAGAACCTCGATGCAGCCGACGCCCGCCCCGATCGCGGCGACATCGTCGTGCAAGTCCGGATTGCGCACTGTCGCCGTCACGCGCGCACCTGCCAGCGCGGCGAGCTGGACGCCGGCGATGCCGACCCCGCCGGCGGCGCCGTGCACGAGCGCATGCTCGCCCAGGCGAAGCGCACACTGCGTGAACAGGGCGTCGTGCGCGGTTGTGAACACCTCGGGGAAACCGCCCGCCTGCGGCGACGTGAGCGTGTCGGGCACCGGCATCGCGACGCGCTCGTGCGCCAGCGCGAGCTCGGCTTGCCCGCCGCCGCCGACGAGCGCCATGACGCGATCGCCGACCGAGAAGCGTTCGACGTCGCGGCCGAGGGCGACGACCTCACCGGCGAACTCCATGCCCGGAATGTCCCGAGGGCTGCCGGGCGGCGCCGGGTACAGGCCGCGTCGTTGCAGCATGTCGGCGCTGTTGAGGCCGGCGGCGCGCACGTCGACCAGCAGCTCGCCTGCGCCCGGGTCGGGGTCGGGGTGCTCCCGCCACTCCAGCCGGCCCTCGGCCACGGTCACCGCCCGCACGGCCGTCACCCTAGAGGACGGCCCGAGGATCGGGCCCTCTGACCTGGGCAAACGGGCCGCCGGAGGAGCCGGCCGCCGCGGGCGCTACCTTCCGGTCATGGCGTTCGCCGAGCACAGCCCTGATCACCAGCCCGAGGGCTCCCTGGCCTTCGTCGACGACGACGGCAATCGCGTCCTCCTCGACGCCGCCGAGGCGGTCCTGCTGTTCGGCCTGACCGACGGGCTCGAGGCGGCGACCGTGTCGGCGTGTCCCTCCTGCCGGAGCCGGGTGTTGGCGGTGGTCGCGGTCCTCGACGTCCTCGAGAGCGGCCCCTACCACCCACGCGCGACCGACCTTGCCGAGCTGACCGAGGAAGCGCCGACCCTGCACGTATACGTCGAGGACGTCGTCACCGCCTGCGAGCACGACGATTGGCTCGACCCCGGCTTCACCGAATGGTGCGAAGCGATCGAGGAAGTGCCCGGCGTTCGTCGCCCCGCGCCCTAACCGTCGCAAAGCCCGAGCCTGCGAGGGCGTCAATCGACCGCGACGGCGGCGGCTTTGCCGACCGTCGTCGCAAAGCCCGAGCCTGCGAGGGCGTCAATCGACATCGAGCAGCGCGCCGAAGGACTCCTCGAGGCAGTCGATCAGCGTGGCCGGGTCGCTCACGGCGGCGGGGTCGATGTTGAGCCCCATGTCCAGCGAGTCGCGGTAGCTCAGGAGCGTGACGTTCAGCGCGCACGCGGCGCGCGGGCCCATCGGGTAGTTGGCTTCGATGCGGGCGCCGCCGAGGAACAAGTCCACCGGACTGCCCCGCAGGTTCGATGTCGCGAAGTCGATCGTGTGGGCCTGAGTGCGGGTGAGACCGACCAGCATCGAGGTCGGCAGAGAGGCGAGCAGTCCTGCCAGCGACCCCGCGGCGGTGACCGCCGGCTCGTCGCGCAGGCCGTGCAGTCGCTCGTGCACCAGCTTGAAGCGCGCCACCGGGTCCTTGGGCGTGACCGGGATGAGCACTCGCGCCGGCGTGAAGCTGTTCGCGGTGTCCTCGTCGTCGACACGGGTGCTGATCGGCATCGCCATGCGCAACTCGTCGGTCGGAGCGCCCATCCGCTCGTGGTACAGACCGAGGGCGCCGGCAACGCCGGTCACATAGACGTCGTTGACGCTGCCTCCCAGTTTCGCCGCCGACGCCTTCGCGCGCGTGAGCGGCACCGCGAACCGCTCGAACCGCAGAGCCAGCGAGCGGCGGGCGAGCACGGGCGAGCGAGCGGGATCGGTGACCATCAGCTGCCGGCGCACCGATCCTGCGAATCGGACGACGTCGTCGACACTCCGACGCGCCGACTCCGGACTGGCCAGGACGCGCGTGGCGGATTCGAGGCCCCGCCGGGCGCGTCCGAGCTGCTGGCGCACCGTGTAGGCGACGGCCTTCTCCACGGCGTTCGCCGGCGAAACGCGCTTTACGGGATCGGCGAAGGCTTCGGCTCGGCGTTCGGCTTCGGCCTCGGCGGCGATGCGCTGCGTTGCCGACGGCTCCGGAGGCGGCGGCGGATCCGGCTCGAAGTCGAGCAGACTCAGCGACAGCCTCACGCCGCCCACGCCGTCCGTGATCGTGTGGTGGACCTTCTGGAGGAACCCGGCCCTGCCTCCTTCCAGGCCTTCCACGACGGTGAACTCCCAGAGCGGACGCGACCGGTCGAGGGGCGTCGCTGCCACCGCCGCCGCCAGGTCGAGCAACTGCCGCATGCCACCGGGCGCCGGGACGGCGACGGTCCGGAGGTGATAGTCGAGGTCGAGATCGTGGTCGGGCACCCACTCGGGCGTCGCAAGGCGGAACGGAGGCGCGACGACGCGGTCGCCGAGGCGGGGGATCGCCTCGATGGCCTGCTCGACCTTGGCGCGTACGCGGGCGGCGTCGGGTGCACGCTCGAGGATGCTGATGTTCGTGAAGTCCGAGCGGAGGGCGGGGTCCTTCTCGACCGCCCACATGATCGCCTCGGCGTCGCTCATTCGCATTGGATCAGGGTCTCGCGAGGTAAATGGACGCGCAAGCGCCGTGGCTAGCGCGCGATCTGCGTGTGCTTGAACTCGTTCAGGCGAGTCCAGTCGAGCAGCCCGAGCGCCCGCTCGAGGTCGTCGACGCGATTGCGCTCCATGAACCGGATGAACACGGCCTCGTCGCCTTCGATGAAGGTGGGGACGCCGAACGCCTGGAACCTGTCGACCTGCTCCGTGTGCTCGGCGGCGAGCGTCTTCAACGGACCGCCGCTCCACGCCTCCTCGGCGACGGCGTCGACATCGAGGCCGGCGGAGCTCACGGCCTCGCGGACGACGTCCTCGTGGCCGAGCTTCTTGCCGTGGTCGTGGCGAGCGGCGAACGCGGCGAGGTGGAAGTCGAGGAAGCGCTCGGGGAACTGGTCACGGATGGCGATCCCGTAGAGGAGCGCGGTCACTCCCGTGCCCCATTCGCCGGGTTGGCGATCCCACACCGGCGGCTCACCCTCCTCGACGTGCGCCTGATCGAGCGAGAACGGCAGGAACCGGACGTCGAGGTCCGCGCCGTCGCGCAATGCGGTGACGAGCGCCTCGTGGGCGTTGCGGGCGAAGGGGCAGCGATAGTCGAAGCTGACGGCGATCTCGCGGGGCACAGGGAACCTCCCGGACGGCGAACTGTCCTGCCGGCTGAGGTGGAGCAACCCCCACGCTACCCCCGCGATTCCCCCGTCGATGGCGTCAGCACGCGCTCGGCGATCTGGCCGAACGCGAGGCCCAGCAACGCGCCTGCGATTGCATCCGAAGCGTGGTGCATCCGAACGTAGACGCGGCTCGCGGCCACGAGGACGGCCAGCTCCCAGTACGCCGAGGTGGACGCGTCTTCGGACAGCAGCGTTGCGGCCATGAATGCAGTCGTCGCGTGGCCGGACGGGAAGGCGCTCGTGACCGGTCGGTGCATTCCGTACGGCAGCGGGCCCGGCGGCGCGCTCGGAGGCCGGATACGACGGAACAAGAGCTTGATCGGACCGTTGGTCAGGGCAGACTCCACGCCGAGCGCGGCCGCGAACCGCAACGCGATCGCCGGCTCGCCGCGGCGTGCGGCGCGCAAGGAGCCGAGCGCGATCCAGAGCAGTGCGTGGTCTGCCGCGCTCGAGAGGCCGTAGAACAATGGATCGAGCTCGCGGCTGCGGTAACGGTCGACCCAGCGGTCGACGGCGTCGTCCAATGCGCGGATCCGTGCGGACACCGTGCCGCGCCGCGGCCAGCTCGGCGCCGCGGCGCGCGAGGTAACGGCGGAAGGGGAGGTCACAGACCACGAGGGTACAAGTCGTGGGGTGAAATGGTGTCGTGGAGCTCGGGCCTCGGATTGCCGTCGTCAGGACCAGTGGCGCGGGGAAGACGACGCTCTCGGCCCGCTTCGCTACCCGGCCCGATTACCCGCACATCGAGCTCGACACCTTCCAGCACGGCCCGAATTGGCAGCAGGCGACCGTCGATGAGCTGCGTGAGCGTACCGATCCTGCGACAGCGGGCGACCACTGGGTCTGCGACGGGAACTACGAGACGGTGCGCGATCTCGTGTGGGGACGCGCCGATCAGCTCGTCGTCTGGCTCGACTAGAGCGTCCGCTGATCATGGCGCGCGTCATCCGCCGCTCCGTATGGCGGGCCTTCAGACGCAAGCCGATGTGGAACGAGAACCGAGAGGACTGGCAGAGCTGGGCCGACCCGGAGCACCCGATCCGTTGGGCGTGGGCGAAGCACGGCGAACGCCGCCGCAACGACCCGGAGCTCTTGCGACGGTCGGAGTACGCGCACCTCGACATGCTGCGCCTGCGGCACCCGCTCGAAGCCCACCGGCTGGTGGCTACGGCCAGCGCGTCAGCCTGACCCCGTCGATCAGTACCCGACGCCGAGCGGCAGGCTCGGCTCGATGACAGTGCCCGGACCGCGCAGCTCGGCCGCTTGCACGGGGTCGCCGCCGAACGCAGGACAGTACGGCTTGAACGTGCAGTACTCGCAGAGCGGACCGGGATGGGGCCTGAAGTCCTCGCGCTCACAGGCGCGCAGGATGGCGGTCCACAGGGCGTCGGCACGGCGTCCGACGCCGGCGACCGACTGCTCGGTCGGGGTTGCGATGATCGCCTCGGGCTTCGACAGGTAGTACAGCTGCACGCGCGCGGGGCGCTTGCCGAGCATCTGCTCGCAGAGCGCCGCGTAGATGTGCACGCCCGACAGCCGCTGGTTCTCAGCGAACGCGCTTGGCACTGAGCCCGTCTTGTAGTCGGTGACAACGAGCTCGCCGTCGTCGTCGATCTCGAGACGGTCGATGATCCCGCGCAGCGTGACCCGCCCGAACTGGGCCGTCAGCTTGAGCTCGAGGCCGTTGGGGTGCACCGTCCGCGGATCCTCCAGCTGGAAGTACCGCCGCACGAGCTCCTCGGCGTCGGCGTCGAACGCGGCCCGTTCCTCCTCCGTCAGCTCGAGACCCGCGAACTCGGGGTCGTCGGCCATCTCGATCCGGGCGGTCGCGAGGTCGGCCAGCGCGGCCATGACGGTGCGGTCGGCGGGGGGGCGAAGCATCAGGAGCTCGAGGGCGCGGTGGACGAGCGTGCCCTTGGTGGCCGCCGGGCTGGGCGGCTCCGGGAGCCGGTCGATGTACGAGAACTTGAACGCGAGCGGGCACGACTTGAACGCGGAAACCGAGCTCGGTGACAACGACGGAGGGAATCCCAGTCCCATGTCCGCAGAGTAACGCCGGGGTGTGACAGCTACGTGGACCCAGTTGTTCGGCGAAGGCCCCATGTCCATACCCGCGAATATGTGGCGGGCACTGCGTGTTTGCACCGGCGCGACCCCGGCTCGCTGCATCCGTAGTGGGTCGGAAGTGGAGACCGCAACGATCCTGGGAGGACCCAATGGCACATTCACCCGCGTGGGACAAGGTCAACCATGCCGACGTGGTGCGCGCGATCAAGACGTACGACCGACTGGGGCCGGAGGGGTTCTTCTCGAAGCATGGTTTCGCGCCGACCACCACCTATGACCTGGTCTGGGAAAAGCACCGTTACCCGCCGAAAGCAATCTTGGGCACGGCCTATGAGTTCGCCACGGGCAAGCGCCTTGCCTCCGGTGACTTCGAAGGCGGGAAGACCGGCGCCGTCAAGGTGCTCGGAGAGCTCGGATTCACCGTCCGTCCGCGACGACCAGCAAGGAAGAGCTGACCCCACGCGGGAGATCTCCCGTAACCTCCGCGTCTGCGCTGACCAGGGGGGATGATGCGAGTCGACGGAACGGTCATGACGGCCCGGCCGGAGGAGATGCCGGCAGAGGCGCGGGAGCTCGAGGAGCTGGGATACGACGGCGTCTTCACCGCCGAGACCAGCCACGACCCGTTCCTCCCGATCACGCTGGCGGCGCTCGAGACCGAGCGCATCGAGCTCGCCACCAGCATTGCGGTGGCGTTCGCCAGGAACCCGATGTCGACCGCTGTGATCGGCAACGACCTCCAGCTGTACACGAAAGGGCGCTTCATCCTCGGCCTCGGCAGCCAGATCAAGCCGCACATCGAGAAGCGGTTCTCGATGCCGTGGTCCGAGCCGGCCAAGCGCATGCGCGAGTTCATCCTGGCGATGCGCGCCATCTGGGCGTGCTGGAACGACGGCGACAAGCTCGACTTCCGCGGCGAGTTCTACCGCCACACCCTCATGACGCCGTTCTTCAACCCCGGCCCGAACCCGTACGGCGTCCCGAAAGTGTTCCTCGCCGCCGTGGGGGAGCGCATGACCGAGGTCGCGGGCGAGGTCGCCGACGGCATCCTGCTCCACGGCTTCACGACCGAGCGCTACGTGCGCGAGGTCACCATGCCCGCGCTCGAGCGGGGGTGGGCGCGCGCCGGCAAGGAGCGAGGCGACTTCGAGCTGTCGGGGCCGATGTTCGTCGTCACCGGTACCAACGAAGACGAGTACGAGGCCGCGCGCAAGGGCACGAAGCAGCAGATCGCCTTCTACGGATCGACGCCCGCGTACCGCGGTGTGCTCGAGTTGCACGGTTGGGGCGACCTGCAGAGCGACCTCAACCGCCTGTCGAAGCAGGGCGAGTGGGTGCAGATGGGCGACCTCATCGACGACGAGATCCTCGGCACGTTCGCGGTCAGCGGCGAGCCCGAGGAGATCCCGGCGAAGCTGCTCGGCCGGTACGGCGACGTCGTCGACCGCGTCAGCTTCTACGCGCCGTACAAGAGCGACCCCGAGCGCTGGGCGCGCGTCGTCGAGGGATTCAAGAGCGGGGGTTGACAGGGCGAACGTATGTTCGTATGATGGTCGCACTTCCCCGGTCGGTGCCTGTTACCGCGGGGAGGCGTGTTCGCGTCGGTGCTCGATGAGCTCGAGCAGATCTCACTGCGACTCGATCCCATGCAGCTGGATGGTCGTCAGGCGGTGGCGCGCTTCAATGACGCGGCCCGTGCCGAGCGCCTGTGCGCAGCGATCAAGTGTCGTTTGGCGCGGCGGGTCGAGGAGACAAGGGTGTGGCGCGACGGCGGTCGCAGCGCGGCGCACTGGGTTGCCGAGGCGACGGGCGAGACGATAGGCGCGGCAACTCGCGCGCTCGAAACGGCAAGAGCGCTCGAACAGCTGCCCGACACAGATGCAGCGTTTCGCTCCGGCAAGCTCTCCGCGACGCAAGCTGCCGACATCACCTCAACGGCGATCGCAGACCCGGCCGCCGAGATGGCGCTGCTCGAAGCAGCGGGCTCGACAAGTGTGAAGGGTCTTCGCGATCGGTGCCGGCAGGCGCGCGCCGGCGCCGAGGCCGATGATCGGGCACGATTCCGATGAAGCTACGGCGCGCGCTCGAAGCCCGCTACCCGACCTGTGGCGTCAGGTCCTGCGCAAACGAGCAGTTCCTCCAGATCGACCACGTTGTCCCGATCGCAGAAGGAGGCCGCACCGAGATCCTGAACACGTGGCGCATCTGTCCCCACCATCATGTGCTCAAGACCTACTTCGCATGGACGGTGGTGGGAGACCCGGGCAACTGGGACCTCGTCCCGCCCTAACTGGGCTTGCGGGCGAGCAGGATCTCGGTGTCGCCGGGCCAGTCCCAGAACAAGCCGGTAGGCGAGCGCTCGGTCAGCAGGGCGCGCACGTCGGCCTCGAACGCGTCGACCCGGTCTCCGAAAAGGTGGGGTGCGGCATACGACATAGATAGATAACCGGCGAGCACGCCGTTGACGTCGCGGACGATGTCGGGCCGGCCGGGCGCCCAAAGGACCTGCGGTTTGCCGAACCGGGTGCGGACAAGCGCATCCTCGTAGCGCTCGTGCGTGTCGGGTCGAAGGCCCTGCCCGGCGCGCCGGCGAGGGCCCAGGTACTGGCGCACGAGCTCGCGGATCTCGTCGTGTGGGATCGGCGGGTAGCCCGGTCCCTCCGGCTCGGGCCGTCCTTCGACCGTGTGCACGACGAGCGCAAGCGCCCCGCCCGGCTCCAAGAGGTCATAGACGGATTCGGCGACGGGGACCTGGTCCGTCCATTGGTAGGACTGGCCGAACGTCACGAGCTTGAACACGCCGAGGTCGAGTGTGGGAATGGCTTCGGCGACCGCGTCGACCCAGCGGATGTTGTCAAGGCCGGCCGCGCGGGCGCGGCGCGCGCCCGCGCTGAGCATGTGGGAATCCGGGTCGAGCCCGATCGCCTCCTCGAAGGATGGCGCGAGCTCGACCGTGAGGATGCCGGGACCGCAGCCGACGTCGAGCAGCCGGCCGGTGCCGTCGAGCCCGACCTCGTCGGCGATTGTCGCGACGAGCTCCCGCGAATAGGGCGGACGGCCGGGCGCGTAGTAGCGAGCGCTCCCTCGGTAGATCGTCGGGTCGTACGGCACCCGCCCATCTTGACCGGCGCTTGGCGGTTACGCGTCGCGGCGGGTGATGAGGACGGCAGCGATCGTGAACGCGACGACGAGCCAGACGAGCGCGACGACGAGCGCGGTGCCGGGGGAGAGCATCCCCGAGTCTGGTCGGACGCTGAACATGGCGGCGCCGAGCTGAGCGGGGAGGAACTTGCCGATGTCCGTGTCCCACGGGCTGGGGAGCGCGCGAGTGAGGAGTGGGAGCACCAGCACGACGGCGAAGAGCGTGGCGACGGCACCCGCGGTGCGGCGCACGATCGCGCCGAGCGCGAGGCCGAGGAGCCCCACGATCGTGAGGTAGACGCCGGCGCCGAGGACGGCTCGCAACACGTGGGGATCCCCGAGCGAGACGCCGAGGTGCTTGCCGTCGAGCACCGCCTGGCCGACGAAGAACGCCACGAACACCGAGATCATGCTGACGACGAGCGCCACCGCGCCGAACACGACGCCCTTTGCCGTGAGGAGGACACGGCGTTGCGGAACTGCCGTCAGCGTGGTTCGGATGAGGCCCGTCGCGTATTCCGAGCTGATGACCAGCACACCGAGCACCCCGATCGCGATCTGCGCGAGGAACAGCCCGCGCAGGCTCTGCAGGGTGGGGTCGAATGTCAGCCGTTGGCGGAGGTTGAGGTGGTCGTACCGGCGGACATAGGCGAAGCAGAACAGCGCCCCGAGCCCGACGGTGATGCCGAAGGTGGCGAACAACGACCAGACGGTCGAGCGAACCGAGCGGAGCTTGGTCCACTCGGAGCGGATGACCGCCGGGAGGACAAAGCCGCGGGGTGGCGGCAACCGGGTGGCGGTGTCGTCGGGCGGAGTTGTCGCGGTCGTGGTAGGAGCAGCTGCGGTCATCGGCGGGTCTCCGTGGTCGCGCCGGCTTCCGTGAGGTCGGCGCCGTGGTCTTTGACGCTGGCGTCCGTCAGCTCGAAGAACGCCTCTTCGAGGGTTGCTCGCTGCGGACTGAGCTCGTGCAGCGCGATGCCGTGCAGGGCGGCGAGGTCGCCGATGTGCGCGGAATCGACGCCGGTCACTGTCAGCGCGCCGTCCTCGCTGCGAACGGTCGCGCCCTCGCTCCTGAGCAGGCCCACCAGGTCGTCTTGGCGGGGCGACCGCACGCGCACGGAGGATCCCGCCCCCGCGGTGATGTGCTCGATGCTGTCGTCGGCGATGAGCTTGCCGCGCCCGATGACGATGAGGTGCTGGGCGGTGAGCGCCATCTCGCTCATGACATGGCTCGAGACGAAGACGGTGCGCCCCTCCGCCGCGAGCCGGTGAAAGAGGTCACGGATCCAGACGATGCCCTCGGGGTCGAGGCCGCTCACCGGCTCGTCGAACATGAGGATCTGGGGATCACCCAGCAGGGCGCCGGCGATCCCGAGCCGCTGCTTCATCCCGAGCGAGAACGGCCCCGCCCGGCGGGTCGCCACTTCGGACAGGCCGACCATCTCCAGGACCTCGTCGACGCGCCGTCGGTCGATGCGATTGCTCTGCGCCAACGACCACAGGTGGTTCGCCGCACTGCGCCCCGGATGCAGCGCCTGTGCTTCCAAGAGTGCGCCGACCTCGTGGATAGGGAAGCGCCGCCGGCGATAGCGGTCGCCGTTGACGGTCACGCTCCCGCTCGTCGGCGCGTCGAGCCCCAGGATGACGCGCATGGTCGTGGTCTTCCCCGCCCCGTTCGGTCCCAGGAACCCGGTAACGCGCCCCGGCGGCACCTGGAACGAGAGACCGTCGACAGCGACGGTTGTCCCGTAGTGCTTCGTCAGAGCGCGGACCTCGATCATCTGAGAGAACTTTCGCGCAGGAGCTTGAGCGTTGGGGCGCGGCACGCCGAGTCGGGCGGACCTAGCGCCAGGTGTCGAGCCGGATCGGCGCGCTGAGCGTGCCGTCGATGAGGGCCTGGACGACGTCGGCCAGCTCGCGCGGGTAGACCGCCTCGTCGGTCGCACGCAGCTCGTCCACGCTCCACCACCTGTGATCCAGGAGCGCTCTCTGCTCCGCCTCGTCCCACCCGTGATGCTGCGGCGTGAACGCCTGGACGTTCACGGCGAAGAACGACTCGCTCTGGCGGAACCGGCGGCCCTCGAACTCGAAGAACGCGACGCGTGTCGCGATCACAGGTCCGAGCTCCGCAGGTGGGAGGTGCAGCCCGGTCTCCTCGAGAACCTCGCGAACCGCCCCATCCTCGACGGATTCCCCGTCGTTCAGGCCGCCGCCGGGCGTGATCCACCACGCACCGGCCTCCGGCCGACCAGGGTCGAAGCCCTGCTGGAGCAGCACCCGCCCGTCGGCGACCAGTACCACGCGGGCCGCGTTCCGTTCGACGAACACAGCGTCGACGCTAGTGGCGGGCCTTCACGTCGCAGCCGCGAACCGCAGCATCGAGTCGACGGTCGCGTCAGGGTCCTGCATCGGCCCGAAATGGCCGACGCCCGGCATGACCTCGAGCCGGCCCGCAGGGAGCCGCTCGACGATCATCTCCCCGAGACTGGGCGGGATGGCGTCGGTGTGCTCGCCGCACACGACCAGTGTCGGGCAGCGCACGTCGCGAAGGCGCGCGTACACGCCGTTGGCGACGCCCATCGCGTAGATGGTGGCCTCGTCCTCCGGCCGGCACTTCAGCTCGACCTGACCGTCGGACCGATCGCGTAGTCCGTAGTCCACGTAGGCCCGCAGCGCCACGGGGTCGAGCACGTCGAGCGGCGGCTTCGACCCGTACGACGCGAACGCCTCGTCCCGTGACGACCAGAGGGCGCGGCGGCGCCGAGCACCTTCGGCGAGCGGGAAGTGGTGCTGGGGCTCGAGCGGTTCATCAGAAGGGAACACGATCGGCTCATAGCACCACAGCCGCGCGAAGGTGCGCGGCCCACGCGCTTCGCCGAGGAGGAGAGAAGCGGCGCCCTTCGAGTGCCCGCACGCGAGCAGCGTCGCGTCGCCGGCGAGGCCGAGCTCGTGGACGACGGCCATGACGTCGTCGGCGAACTCCGACCACCGATACCCGTCGGGCGACTTGTCGCTGTCGCCGTGCCCCCGGTAGTCGAACGACCACACCCGCCACCCCGCTCCGACCAGCCGCGCCGCCACCGGCGCCCACGTCAGCCCGTGGAAGCCGGTCGGGTGCGCGAGCAGGACGGGGTGGCCGTCGCCACCCCAGTCGTGCACGACGAGGCTCAGCTCGCCGGCGTGGAACCGGTAGGAACGCGGGGATGATGGCGTCGCCACAACGAGGCCCAGAGTGGATGTGCGGTGTTGGGATGCGCGCCCTCCGGCACCTGCGCGCGGCGCCCCCACAGTGCCGGCACGATCGACACCGCGCAGAGCAGGACACCGAGGAGCATCACGTACCGCAGGGCGTGCGTGAAGGCGACGTCGGTGATCTGCTGGACGAGAGCGCGCGTCGCACCCGTCAGCGTCTTCACGTGCTGCTCGGCGGCCGCTGACCCCGACAGCAGGCCGCGGACGTCGTTCGCCTCGGCTGCAGTCGCTCCGTGCGCGTGCACTTGCGTCAGCAGCTCACGGTTTTCGAGGCTCGAGAAGAGCGACCCGGAGAGCGCCAGCCCGATCACGATCCCCATGAGCCGCGCCGTCTGCAGGACGCCGGACGCGATCCCGGCCTTCTCGTCGGGCATCGATTCCATGCCGGCGGTATTCGAGATGTTGTAGGCGAAGCCCTGCCCGAACCCGGCGACGACGAGCCCGATCAAGACGAGCCCGATCCCGGTTTCGGCGTCGATCAGCGCCAACAGCAGCATCCCGACGCCGACGAGCACCATGCCCACGGCCATGAGGTCCTGCGAGCCGAACCTCGACACGAGCCGGCCCCCGATCGGTGACATGCCGACCAGCGGCACGCTGAACGCAAGGAACACGCCGCCGGCGGCGAGGGGACCGAGGTCGAGGACGTTCTGCAGGTACAGGGTGAGGAAGAAGAGGATCACGCCGAACATCCAGTTCCCGATGAACGCGACCACCGACGCCCCCGCGAACCGCGAGTCCCGGAACAGCGAGAACTCCACCAATGGCGCAGGCCGCTTCAGCCGGAGCTCGTTGACGACGAACATGACGAGGAACGCGGCACCGATCAGGATCGGCCCGATGACGACGGCCGAGCTCCACCCCTCGTTGCTCGCTTGCTGGAGGCCGACGATCGCCAGCACGAAGCCGGCCGTCAGCGTGGCGAAACCGGTCCAGTCGATCCCGCCCGTGAACGACTCGTCGCGGGATTCCTCGACGGCGGCGATAGTGATCACGAGCGTCACGATCCCGATCGGCACGTTGAGGAAGAAGAACCATCGCCACGACGCGAACTCGGTAAGGATGCCGGCGAGGAACGGCCCGAGCGCAGAGCCGGCAAGACCGACGCCGGACCAGATGCCGAGCGCCTTGGCCCGTTCGTCGGGGTCGAAGGCGTTGTTCACGATCGAGACCGACACCGTGAAGATGATCCCGCCGCCCACGCCCTGCACGACGCGGGCAGCGATGAGGAACAACACGGTCGGCGCTCCCGCGCACGCCGCCGACGCACCCACGAACAACACGATGCCAATGAGCGCCATCCTCCGACGGCCGAAGATGTCCGCAAACCGCCCGATCGCGATCATCGGCGACACGAACGCGAGGAGGTACGCGTTCAGTGTCCACAGCAATGTCGTCGTGGACGCATCGAGGTCGTCGCCGATGCGCGGCAGCGCGACGGTGATCCCGAAGAAGTCGACGGTCAGCAGGATCATCACGCCCGACATCGCGATGACGACCCACCACTTGCGGTTCTCAGCGGTGATCACCGGCACGGCGGCGGAGCTTACGATGCTGCGCGACGAGCTCGCCGTCGCGCCGGACCACGCGCTGGCGGTTACTTCGTGAACTCGGCGAGCGCGGCCTTCCAGTCGATGCAGACGCCCTGCGCCTCCTCGGGCAGGACCTTCGCCGGCAGGTTCGACCCGGGGAACAACAGCGGCACGGCGTCCTCGGGGACGGGGTTGCCCACCTTGGCCTGATACGGCTTCTGGCCGTCGGACATGACCGTCAGGATGAAGGCGTGCATGTCGACGCCCTGGGGGTTCTTCATGCCCAAGGGCTGGGTCTGCACGATCACCGCGCGCACCGGGTTGCCTCTCGCGAGGACGTCAGCTGCAGTCGCCTGCCCCGAGCCCTGCGCCATGGTGACCTCGGGCGGCTCCGTCTCGAGGTCCAACGCGATCTCGTCGTGGTTGTCGGGGTTGACCCGCACCGCCGTCACGGTCTGACCGGGCACCAACCGGGGCAGGATGGTGATCGGCACCGACTGCCGGCAGGAGGTCGTGTACACCGGCACGTTGTCGAGCGCGACCTCGACCGTGAACACGCACACGGGCCGAGAGAAGGCGTCATCTCCGCCTGTGCTCACCCTGGTCTGCTGAATCTCTGTCAGCGTGCCCCGGCCGAGCAGCCCGTTTCTGAGCAGATCCTTGTCGACCGAACCGGTCATTGTCTTGAGCTTCTTGAACATGCCCATGACGCGCTCCTCGCTTTGCGATCAGTCCACCCTGCTCCTGCGTCACGGAGAGGAGACCACAAGGCCGCCCCGCCGGCCTCAGTACCCGCTACTCAGATCTCCGGCTTACGGGTGCTCTCGGTCGACCCAGCGCTCGAGAGCGGGACCGCTCTCGAAGCTCGAGATCAGCGCGTAGCGGGGGGCGTCGCCGGTGTGGCACACGACGTGCCACAGGCGCTGCGTGTCGAGCAGGAACTGCGAGCCGCGGTGCAGCGGGATATGGGCCTCTGTATCGGCGTCGGGGAGGCCGTCTTCGTCCTGTTCCATCAGGATCATGAAGCTGTCGGGATAGTCCGTGAGCTCCAGCCACGACCGCACGACCCAACCCTGGTCCGGCGGGTTGAACCGGTTGTTGTCGTCGCGGTGCATCTGTCGCCGCGCGGTTTCGTAGTCCTGCGGCTCGAGCTTGATCACCCGCACCCGTCCGAAGTTGGCGCCGACGGCCTCGACGTAGCGCTTGATCTCGGGGCAGCGCTCGGCGTTGACGGTGAACTTGCCGTCCTTGTCGGGCCGCTCGTCACCCGGCTTCCAGAAGCCGCGACAGTCCAGCTCGCCGTCGGCGGTGGCGATCGGCGCGAAGTTGGTGTCGCCGCCGCTCTTCCAGTCCATGTATTCGAGCGCGAGGTACTCCGACTCGGGGATCGGCTCGTCGAGATCCCGGAGTCGGGCGAAGCCGCGCTCGTCGAGCGCGTCGAGCCGCGGATGCGGGGTGTCGAGCGGGATGTCGGACGACCAGTGCGGGGTCTTCAGCCAATGCGACACAGTGCCAGATTCTAGGAGCTCGGCTACCGTTCGGACGTGTCCGGCGCCGTGTCGAAGGCCGTGCTCGTCACCGGGTGCTCGACCGGGATCGGGCGCGCGACCGCCGAACGGCTCGCTCGCCGGGGCTGGACCGTGTACGCGTCGGCTCGCAGGCCGGAGTCGATCAAGGACCTCGCCGACGCCGGCTGCAAGCTGTTGACGCTCGACGTCGCCGACGAGCAGTCGCGGCGAGCGGCGATCGCCGAGGTCGAGGCCGCTGAGGGCACGGTCGGCGCGCTCGTGAACAACGCCGGCTTCAGCCTGGGAGGTCCGGTGGGCGGGCCAGTGATCAACATCCAGCCCGTGCCCGAGGAGAAGGTGGGGAAGGCGCGCGTCCACCTGGACCTCTGGGTCGACGACCTCGCCGCCGCCGTAGCCCGCGTCCAGGAGCTCGGTGGCCGGCGAACGGGGGAGATGCACACGGAGCGGGAAGGCACCGGCGCCGTGATGACCGATCACCGAGTTCTGTCTCGTCGCGCTGCCGCCGCGATAGTCAGGCCGCGCGGCGGTCCGCCGTCGATCCGGGGAGGCGGGCGTTGATTGCTCCGGCGACATCGGCCAGGAGCTCGGGCGCCCGCTTGTCATACACGTAGCGGGCGAGCGCACGCGGCTGACGGTTGCCGGCGTACCGCACCGCGACCTCGGTTCGGTTCCTCGACCACGGCGCCAGCTCCACGTCGACCGATACTCCGGCCCCCGGGATGGCGGAGCCGAGGCGCGTGCGAATCCTGCGCGCGGGCAAGAGCGCCGTGCCCAGCGCCGTCGGGTCCGCGTGCGCCGAGGCGCCGAGCGACCAGGTCACGTCGTCGAACACCGCCTCGGCCACGGCCACGGGCAAGGCAACGACGCGCGACAGGTATCCGCAGCCGTTGAAAGCGTCCATGCGTGCCTCCTCTCCTCGCGCAGTGCGAGTCGATCGCACGGTAGCGACGGCACATGTCGATCCGGTCACGCGCAGGCGTGCGCGACGCGAACAACAGTTGAGCGCTCGGCTACCGGAGTCTCACGGAAGTCTTCGTGTCGCGCGTCACACTGCAATTCGCGCGCAACGGCGATTGCTACAGCGCGACGATGGACGTCGATGGGCGCGCGCGGCGTGACGATCCGCCCGATCGGCGAGCCTGGTGACCTCGGGTGGGTCGTCATGGCCCACGGGCAGGTGTACGCACACGAGTTCGGTTGGGACACAACCTTCGAAGCCCTGGTAGCCCGGATCGTTGCCGACTTCGCGGCAGAACACGACCCGACCCGGGAGCGCGCCTGGATTGCAGAGGTCGGTGGGGAACGCGTGGGTTGCGTATTTTGCGTCGCGAAGAACGAGACAACTGCGCAGCTGCGGATTTTGCTGGTTCATCCCGACGGTCGAGGGCTCGGGCTGGGCGCCCGCCTCGTCGACGAGTGCGTCGGATACGCGCGCACCGCCGGGTATCAGCGGATCGTGCTGTGGACGAACCACCCGCTCGTCGCCGCCCGCCACATCTACCTCGAAGCCGGGTTCATGCTCACCGACGAGGAACGGCATCACAGCTTTGGCGTCGACCTCGTCGGTCAGACGTTCGAGCTCGAGCTGACCGCGCGCTAAGCGATTGAGACCGGCAGGTGCTCGAGGCCGCGGAGGGTGAACGTCGTGCGGCGGAGGGGCTCGCCCGCGAGCTCGATGTCGGGGAAACGGCGCACGAGCGTCCCGATCGCCGCCGCGCCCTCGAGCCGCGCGAGCGCCGCCCCCAAGCAGAAGTGGTGGCCTCCGCCGAAGGCGACGTGACGGTTCGCGTTCTCGCGGCCGAGATCGAGCCGGTCCGGTTCGTCGAACTCCGCCGGGTCACGGTTCGCGGCGCCGAGCAGTGGGATCAGGTTTTGACCCTTCGGGATCGTGACGTCGCCCATCTGGTACTCGTCGACCGTGATGCGCTGCGTCAGTTGCACCGGGCTGTCGAAGCGCAGCAGCTCCTCGACCGCGTGCCGGTCCAGCGAGGGATCGTCCCGCAGGCGCTCGAGCTGGTCCCGGTGTTCGAGCAACGCGAGCGTTCCGTTCCCGATCAGGTTCACGGTCGTCTCGTGCCCGGCGATGAGCAGGAACAGCGCGGTGCCGAGCAGCTCCTCCTCGCTGAGCCGGTCACCGCCCTCCTCGGCCTCGATGAGCGCGGAGAGCAGGTCGTCGCGCAGCGACTGCCGCCGCCGCTCGATGAGGTTGCCGAAGTACTCGAGGAACGCGTTCCCTGCCGCCTCGATGCGCACCCGTTGGTCGGGCGTGATGAGCGGGTCGGGGTCGATGCTCGCCGCCAGCTCGGACGACCAGGCCGAGAACGTCGCATGGTCCTCCGGTGGCACACCGAGCAGCTCGCAGATGATCACGACAGGAAGCGGATACGCGAGGTCGGTCACGACGTCCATACGGGCGTCGCCGCGGGCGGCGACGCCGTCAAGCCGCTCGTCGACGATCTGCTGGATGCGATCGTGCAACCGCTCGACCATCTTCGGCGTGAACGCCTTGCTCACCAGGCCGCGCAGACGCGTGTGGTCGGGCGGATCCTTGAACAGCATGACGACATCGTTCATCTGGTCCATGCCGTCGTTGGATTGCGGGTTCGCTTCGGCGAAAGCGCGGAACAGATCGGAGTTCTGCTGGTCGGCGCTCAATTGCGGGTCCCGAACGATCGCGGCGGCGTCCGCGTGGCGGCTCACGAGGTACACGCCGAATGGCGTCCGGTGCACCGGCTCGTGCTCGCGCAGCACCTCGAAGAACCGGTACGGGTTCTCTCGGAACTCGCGCGTGAGCGCGACGCTCAAGAAGTCGAGTGCCGGCTCGGCCGGCTGTGCCATCGGGGCCCCCCGTGCTGCCGGTGCCGTTTGCGTCACGGTATGCCCGGGTTCGTGCCGGGTCTAGGTGACCTCCGCCACACGTTCGCTCAGGGCCGCAAGCCGCGCGCGGTGGGACCGGCGCCACGGATAGGTGCGGCGAGATTGGCGAACTCGCACAGCAGTGGACGCGTGTCGCGCGGGTCGACGATCTCCTCGATCATGAAGACCTCCGCGGTACGGAACGGCGAGCGCGCCGTCTCGAGTCGTCGTTCGATCTCGGCCCGAACCGCGACAGGGTCGTCGGCCGCTTCGAGCTGCGCCTTGTATGCGGCCTCGATACCGCCGGCGAGTGGGAGGCTGCCCCAGTCGCCCGACGGCCACGCGAACCGGTACTTGAGTCGGGCCGCGTTCTGGTGCGCCGCGCCGGCGACGCCGTACACCTTGCGCAGGATCACCGAGCACCACGGCACCTGCGCCTGGTAGATGGCAGCGAGGGCGCGCGCGCCGTGTCGGATCGTCGCCGCCCGTTCCGCGTCGACGCCGATGACGAACCCGGGGTTGTCGACGAGATGCACGACCGGGAGATGGAAGGTGTCTGCGAGGTCGACGAAGCGCGTGACCTTCTGCGACGCGTCGGCCGTCCACCCGGCGCCGTAGAAGTACGGGTCGCCCGCCAGCACTGCCACCGGCCAGCCGTCGAGCCGCGCGAGCCCGGTCACTGCTGACCGGCCGTACCCACGCCCGATCTCGAAGAACGACCCGCGATCGACGACGGCGTCGATGATGTCCCGTACCTTGTAGACCTGCCGGGCGTCGCGCGGGATCGCGTCGATCAGCCAGTCCTCGCGGCGCGCGGGATCGTCGGTCGAGTCCACTCGCGGCGGCAGGTCGTCCACCGACCGGGGGAGATAGGAGAGGAAGGCCCGACCCCGGGCGAAGGCGTCCTGCTCGGTGTCGACCACCTCGTCGACGGCGCCGTTGCGGCCGTGGATCTCGCTGCCGCCGAGCTCCTCCTTGTCGACGCGCTCACCGAGGCGCGCGACCACGGGCGGTCCCGCCACGAACAGCTGCGACGTGCCCCGGACCATGACCGAGTAATGACTCGTGACGACCCGCGCCGCACCGAGTCCGGCGACGGATCCGAGGCAGAGCGCGACGACGGGCACGGTGGCGAGGTTCTCGACCACCCATTCCCATCCCGGGTTGAACGGCACGAAGCTGCGGGCCATCGTCTCGAGCGACTTCACCGACCCGCCGCCACCCGAGCCGTCGACGAGCCGGACAATCGGCAGCCGCAGCTCGTTCGCCATCTGCTCGGCGTGGACCTGCTTCTGGAAGATCGAGGCGTCCGCCGCTCCGCCGCGGACAGTGAAGTCGTCGCCGCCCACGACGACCGGGCGACCCTCGATGCGGGCCCGGCCCATGACGAAGTTGGCCGGCGTGAAGCTCGCCAGCTGTCCGTCGTCGTACTCGGCCCGTCCCGTGAGCGCGCCGACCTCGTGGAAGCTGCCGGGGTCGATGAGCCCGTCGATGCGCTCGCGCACGGTGAGCTTCCCGGCCTCGTGCTGACGGTCGACCTTTTCTTCGCCGCCCATTGCAGCGGCCAGCTCCGTGCGCCGCCGCAGCTCGTCGAGCTCGGGATCCCAGGTCACGAGGCCACCGCGCGCGAACCGTAGTCTTGCGCCTCGCGGCAGCCGGCGGCTTGGCCGACCGGCGCCGCACAGCCCGAGCTTGCGAGGGCGACAGGAGGGAGCGTGAGCCAGCCCCAAAGCGAGCCCAACAGATATCGCCAACATCGGTACACGCCGCCCCCCGGCGCGACCGAGATCCTGCTCGTGCGCCACGGCGAGTCCCAGCCCGTCGACCCGGAGCGTCCGTTCGACCTCGTCGACGGGCACGGCGATCCGCCCCTCGACCCCGTCGGCGTCGACCAGGCCGAACGGCTTGCGGAGCGACTCTTCGGCGAGGACATCGCCGCGATCTATGTGACCACGCTGCGACGCACGGTGGAGACGGCGGCCCCGTTGGCGAAGCGACTCGGCATCGTCTCGAGCGTGGAGCCGGAGCTACGTGAGGTGTTCCTGGGGGAATGGGAGGGCGGACTGCTGCGAGTAAAGGCAGCAGAAGGCGACCCGGCGTTCGTGCGGGCCATCGAAGAGGGCAGCTGGGAGCCGATCCCCGGCGCCGAACCTGCCGACGCATTTCGCGACCGCGTGGGCCTGGGGATCTCGCGCGTGGCCGTCGCGCACCCGGATCAGCTCGTGGTCGTCGTGACCCACGGCGGGGTCATCGGCGAAGTACTCGCCAACGCGACCGGCGCCCGGGGCTTCGCGTTCATCGGCGCCGACAACGCGTCGATCAGTCACATCGTCGTGGAAGAGGACCGCATCACCGTGCGCCGCTTCAACGACACGACCCACCTCGACCCGCACTTCTCGGTGGCGGCGCCACCTCCGATCTAGCTCAGAAGTCGAAGTCGCCCGTGGCGACGCGGGTGTCGCCGGTGTCCCTGATGGCGGCGCGCACGTTGCGGGCGATGAGCGCCTGGTGCACCTCGTCGGCACCGTCGACCAGTCGGGCCGAGCGGGCGTGCTTCATCATCCGCTCGAGCGGCGTGTCGGTGGAGTAGCCGAGCGCGCCGTGCACTTGGATCGCGCGGTCGACGACCTTCCAGAGCATGTTCGCCACATGGTGCTTGGCGAAGCTGACCTCCTGGCGGAACGGCTGCTCGTGCTCGATCTTGTACGCGGCGTGCAGGACCATCAGCTTGGCGGAGTACAGCTCCATCGCCGAGTCGGCCATCATCCACTGGATCGCCTGCTTCTCTGCGAGCGGTGCGCCGTGCAGCTGACGCTCCTCGGCTCGCTTCACGAGCATCTCGAGCGCGAGCTCGGTCTGGCCGATCCAACGCATGCAGTGCGCGAGGCGCGCCGGCCCCAGTCGTGCCTGGCCGAGCAAGTGGCCGTTGCCGCGTCCTCCGAGGATGGCTGAATCCGGCAGGCGCAGATCGGTGATGCGGATCTCGCAGTGGTTGCCGTGGCCGGCCATCGTGTCGATGTCGCGCACGATCTCCCAGCCCTCCGCCGGCAGGTCGACGAGGAACGCGGTGTTCGACGCCTGCGGCGGGTCGGCATCCGGGTCGGTCTTCGCGATCAGGATGGCGAAGGTCGCGCCCTTGGCCCCGCTGATGAACCATTTGTGACCGTTGACCACCCACTCGTCGCCGTCCTGGACCGCCATCGTGCGGATCCCCGTCGGGTCGGAGCCGGCGACCTCGGGCTCGGTCATCGCGAAGCACGACCGGACCCGGCCCTCGAGCAGCGGGCGTAGATACCTTTCC
>JBKOWN010000137.1:0-8274 GCA_046724435.1 Actinomycetota bacterium | reverse complement strand
TAGCGTGCCGGACGTGACGGACTGGAGCTTCGCCCGGGTGTGGCGCGGGATCGCGGCCGCGACCCCAGAGCGGGAGGCCGTCGTCGGCGGTGACCGGCGCCTCACCTTCGAGCAGTTCGACGATCGCGCCCGCCGCCTGGCCTGGCACCTGGCGCAAGAAGCGGAGCTCGAGCGGAGCGACAAGGTGGCCATCGACCTGGTCAACTGTCCCGAGTACCTCGAGGCGTTCTTCGCCGCGCTGAAGCTCGGCTGCGTGCCCGTGAACGTCAACTACCGCTACCTCGCCGACGAGGTGCACTACATCGTCGACAACTCCGACGCCAAGGCCGTGGTGCACGGGCCCGCGTTCGCCGACACGGTGAAGAAGGCCCTCAAGCGCATCCAGAAGCCGTGGCGCCCGTTCACGTTGCAGACCGGTGAGCGGTACGAAGCCGCGCTGGCGGCGGCGCCCCCGGCAGCAGAGTGGGAGCCGGCGCACCAACCCTCGGGCGACGACCTGATCTTCCTGTACACGGGCGGGACCACGGGCATGCCCAAGGGCGTGATGTGGCGCAGCGACGATCTGTACGTGTCGCTGTGGCGGATGGGCCGGCCCGGCACCGAGCCGCCCGACCCGATCGAGGCCGTCACCGCCGGCAAACGCGCCGGCACCTGCCTGCCGGCGTGCCCGCTCATGCACGGCACCGGGCTCTTCATCGCGCTGTCGACGCTGAGCGGCGGCGGTGCCGTCGTCCTCATCGACGAGCTCGGCCTCGACCCCCCGCGCGTATGGAGCGAGACGGAACGCAACGAGGTCGAGGTGCTCACCATCGTGGGCGACGTGTTCGCGCGTCCGCTGCTCGCCGCGCTCGACGCGGAGCCGAGCCGGTGGGACCTCTCGTCGTTGCGGGCGATCACCAGCTCCGGTGTCACGTGGAGCCCCGAGACGAAGGCCGGGCTCCTTCGCCACGTCCCCCAGGTGACCCTGCTCGACTCGCTGGGAGCGTCCGAGGGCATGGCGAGCCGCCAGGCCGCTACCGCCGACGACGCCGAGATCAAGCCGGCACGCTTCGCGGTGAACGACCGGGTCAAGGTGTTCAGCGACCAGACCGGCAAGGAAGTCACGCCCGGAAGCGACGAGACCGGACTCCTCGCCGTGGGCGGACGCATCCCGCTCGGTTACTGGCGTGATCCCGAGAAGACCCGTCAGACGTTCAAGGTGATCGAGGGCCGCCGCTACGCGGTAGCCGGCGACTACGCCCAAGTCGACGCGGACGGGACGATCCGACTGCTCGGACGCGGATCGGCGTGCATCAACACCGGCGGCGAGAAGGTGTACCCGGAAGAGGTCGAGCTGACGCTGCGCAAGCATCCCAGCGTGTTCGACTGCGTCGCGGTGGGCGTACCCGACGATCGTTTCGGCGAGATTGTGGTCGCGCTCGTGCAGGTGACCGAAGGTCACTATCTCGACGAGGCCGAGCTCGACGCGTGGTGCCGCAGCAAGCTCGCCGGCTTCAAGAAGCCGCGGCGTTTCCTGTTCGTCGACTCGCTCGGCCGCAATGCCGCCGGTAAGGCCAACTACCAGGTCTTGCGCAAATTCGCGGCGGACAAGCTCGCGCCCTAGGTTGCGCGCAGCGCCGGCTAGCCGACCTTCCGGATCGCGTTGTCGATCGCGTCGGCGAAGCGGCGCCCACCGGCCGAATAACCCGACCGTGATGTCGCGAAGTGCGCCCCATCGAGCGCGCGCACCCGGATTCGCCCGTTGACGCACCCCTGCATCAACCCTTCGTCGGCGAGACAAGGCAGCGTGTCGGTGTAGGCGCCGTCGTTGAGCACCGCCTCGCCGGCGTCGACGAACGCGGGCTGCGACGAGTAGAGGCCAAGGGTGGGGGGAGGACGGTCGCGGAACGTCGGTGCTCCCACCCACAGGATCCGCGTGTCCTCCACGCGCCGCTTCAGACGAGCCATGTCCGCCTCGTACTTCGCTCGGACCTGAGCAGGCGTCTGGTAGCGCTGCATGCACGGCGTCAAGTCGTTGCCGACGAACTCGACGACCATCACGCTCGGCTGCTCGACCGTGGCGGCCTTCGCCATGTTGTCGACCCAGTCGCACAGCGCCGTTCCGCCGAACGCGCGGACCTGGTCGGCGTGCTGGAGGTACGGCGAAGCCTGCTCGATGAGGCTGTCGCCGTACACGAGCACCGGGCCCCGCGACCGGGACGGCGTCGACAGCGCCGTCGACGTCGAGGGCGATGACGAGAAGGAGACGAATGCGGCCAGCGCGCCGACGATCACCAACACGACAAGGACCCGCTTCATCGAGGACACGCTAACGGTGCCGGGCGACGGCGCAGCCGCGGCGGGCGACTTGATACCAACTGTTTCCTGCCCGTTCGTGCCCGTGTTGGGCAACGTCAGGTTACTCGGTCTTCTGAAAGCTCCGGACGGCGAGCGCGAGCATCGCGATGCCGAGAGTGAGCACTATGAGCACTTCGGTCCAGATCGGGACGACCCAGCCGTTGATCGTCAACGGCGCGGCATCATGCTCGCCCAGCATCACCCGGCGGATCGGGTCGATGCCGTACGTGGCGGGGTTCAGGCGAGTCACCACGGCCAGCCACGTCGCCAGCCCTGCCAGCGGGAAGATCGCACCCGAGAGGAACAGCATCGGGTTCACGACCAGACCCATCACCATCTGGAAGCTCTCCATGCGCTGCATGCGGCTGGCGATCACGATACCGAACGCCGTCAAGGCGAACGCGAGCAGGATCAGCAGCGGGATGACCTCGATGATCTGGAGCGCGTTCAGGTGCACGCCGACGATCGGCGCTGCGATCAGGAGGATCAGCCCTTGCGCTGCCGCGACCGTCCCGGCACCCGCCGCCTTGCCGAGCACGAGCCCGGCGCGGCTGACGGGGGCGACGAGCATCTCCCGCAGGAAGCCGAACTCGCGATCCCACACGATCGAGATCGCGGAGAAGAGGCTGCTGAAGAGGACCGACATCGCCATGACGCCGGGCAGGATGAACTGCTGGTAGTCGACGCCCCCGGCGCTCGTCTGACCGACGAGCGGCTTGATCCCGGCTCCGAGCACGAACAGGAACAGGATGGGCTGCGCGAGCCCCGACACGATGCGGGCGGGCGTGCGGCGGAAGCGGATGATCTCGCGCTTCCACACCATGCCGATCGTGCGCAGGTTCCGGATGAGCGCGCCTTCGGGTGACGGCGGCGCGGGCCGGCCGACGTCGGTGACGCCGGTGCCCGGCAGCGGCTGCGCAGTGGTCGCCATCAGCCCCGCCGGAAGCCCCGCACCATCGGGTTCGCCCTGAGCTGGTCGCCGGCGCCGGCTTCGGCGTCGCGCATGTCGCGCCCCGTGTACTGGATGAACACGTCGTCGAGGCTGGGACGGCGGACGTTGACGTTGCGGACCCCGACGGTCAGGTGCTCGAACATGCGCGGCACGAACGACTCGCCGTCGGGCACGCGCATGCGAAGCCCGCCGCCCTCTTCGAGCAGCTCTCCCTCCACGCCGAGCCCGCGCGCGATCTCGTCGCGGGCGGTGGGGTCGTCGGCGGTCTCGATCGTCACCGTGTCGACGCCGACCGACGCCTTCAGCGCGCCGGGCGAATCGATGGCGACGATGCGGCCGCGGTCGATGATCGCGATGCGGTCGCAACGCTCCGCCTCGTCCATGTAATGGGTGGTGAGGAACATCGTGGTGCGCTCGCGGACGCGTAGCTCGTCGACGTAGTCCCAGATGTGGACGCGGGTCTGGGGGTCGAGCCCGATCGTCGGCTCGTCCAGAAACAGGATCCGCGGAGTGTGGAGCAAGCCGCGGGCGATCTCGAGGCGCCGCTTCATGCCGCCGGAGTAGAAGCGCGCTTGCTGGCTCGCCCAGTCTGTGAGGCCGACCATCTCGAGGAGCGGGTCCATGCGCCGCTTGATCTCCGACCCGTGCAGCCCGTACAGCACCGCGTGGAAGCGCAGGTTCTCCTCACCAGTGAGGTAGTCGTCCAGGGTTACCTCCTGGAAGACCAGCCCGATGTTGGAGCGGACCTCGTTGCGGGCGCGGACGACGTCGTGGCCGGCGACGCGGGCGAGGCCGCCGGTCGGGTGCAGGAGCGTGCACAGGACCGAGATGGTCGTGGTCTTGCCGGCGCCGTTCGGCCCGAGGAACCCGAAGAGCTCCCCCGGCTCGACCGAGAACGAGATGCCGTCGACGGCGGTGAAGTCGCCGAACTGCTTGACGAGGCCGTCGACCTCGACAGCCCCGTTTGTCCCGTTCGTAGCAACCACAACGGGGTCAGGCTACCGAACCCCTGATGGCCGCCGTTCATCGCACATGCGCACGGGCAGGCTCCCGTGCGCATGGTCATCGAGTTGCCGCGTACCCGGGTCGACGAACTCGGCGTCGGCGGATTCTCTTGGCCCGGCGGACAGAAGTTCACGCAGTCAAACCGCGCCGCCAGCGGCTGCGATCCGAGTATCGCCCGGACAAATGCCTCTATCCGCCAATCTGGTCGTGAGCCGTCGGAAAGGCCGCGTCCTGCCTGCGTGGATTCCTCCCGGCGAAGCCTTTTTCGCGAGTAATCGGGACTTTCGACCCTGCCCTCGCCGCGGGGATCGTGTCATCGTCACGAACCGTGAGGCACTGCGTACCGGACCGCTCGAAGTTCTCCGCCCTGAGCTGGGACGGTGCGCTGCCCAAGCCGGGGCACCGGCGCCTCCTCCAGAGGGATATGCAATGGATGGAAGTGATGAAGTCGCTTCTCGGCGGTGAGCTGGTGGCCCACTCGCTCAACTCGTCGGGTCAGGACCGGGGCGACTTCGCCTAGCAGCCGCCTGCTGGAAACCCTTCCCCGAATCGCGATCCCCGTGGAGTGACGGCGCCGGTCCTCGGCGCCTCACGTTCTCGGATCTCAGCCAACCTCCCTGCTGGTCAGCCTCCAAATGAGCGTTCGGTCGCGCCCCCTCCCTGCCGGAGCGTGGGGTGGTCGGGAGCCTCGGCCGGCTCGGCGACCCGGACCGAACGGATCGACCGGTCCCGCCCCGCCGACGGGGGCGGCAAGCGCCGACGGTTCGGTGAGCCCGGTCACGGACGCCGAAGCCGGGGCCGCGGCCGTCGCATCGAAGGACGTCGCTACGGGCGTACCGCTCTCGTCCGGGGCCGGCGGGACGCGGTCCAGCTTCTCGTCGACCTCGTCGACGACCTCGGGTCGGCTGTCGGCACCCGGTTGATCCGCCGACCGACCGTCGGGCGGGCCGTCGTCAACCGCGGGCGCGGGCGAGCCGAGGAGCGACATGACCACCACGCTCAGCAAGACGGCCGCCCATGCCGTTCTCTCGCGAGCGCCGGGTCGTGGGGCGAAGACGCCAGGACCGGTATGCACGAGACCCTCGCGACTATCGGCTCACCAGGGTGCGAAACTTGAGCCCTACGAGGGAGGTGAGCCGTGCTGGCAGCGTTCTCCGTGACCCCGCTGGGAGCGGGCGACTCCGTCGGCGAGCTGGTCGCCCACGCGGTGCGGATCGTACGCGAGAGCGGGCTCCCGAACGAGACGAATGCGATGTTCACGAACATCGAGGGTGAGTGGGACGAGGTGATGGCAGTCATCCACCGGTGTGTGGAGGCGGTTGCGGCCCGGTCACCGAGAGTGAGCGTCGTGATCAAGGTCGACTACCGCCCGGGGGTCACCGACGCGTTGCACCGCAAGGTCGAGGCAGTCGAGCGAGAGTTGGGCGGGGACTGAATGCGCCTCGTGAGCGAGCTTGACCCGGCGCGCCCTACCGTCGTGTACTCCGCGAGCGGCACTGCTCGGCGGGTATGAAGCAATGGAAGGTGCAGCAGCAAGCCCCTTTGGGAGAAGGAGCCCAAGGCATGACGCCACCTGACGTGGACCACGTCGATCCGATCGAGGGCAAGCGCCGCGTCGACGCCGGGGCGCTGCTGCTCGACGTGCGCAACCCGGACGAGTGGCAGGCGGGTCACGGCGAAGGTGCGGCGTGGATCCCGATGGGCGAGCTGGCCGAGCGCCAGGAGGAGCTCCCCACCGATCGCGAGATCGTCGTCGTCTGCAAGGTGGGCGCTCGCTCGGCCCGCGTCGCACAGGCGCTCGTCGGCGCCGGCTACGGGGCCGTGAACGTCGCCGGCGGGTACGAGGCCTGGCAGGCGGCCGGCCTCGCGATCGTCAACGACGACGGCCAACCCGGCACCGTCGCCTGAGGGCGGCCATGCCGCGGTACGTCGGTCAGCGGATCCCGCGGATCGCAGTGGGCGGCGAGCTCGCCGACGACGTGCTCGTGGACGTCCGTGATCCAGGTGAGTTCGCCGCTGGACACGCACCGGACGCGTGGTCGATCCCGCTCGACCAGCTCGAGGCACAACGCTTCACCTTGCCCATGAACCGGAGACTCGTCGCGATGTCCCGCACCGGCGAGCGGAGCGCCGACGCGACCGTCGAGTTGCGCGAGATGGGCTTCCAGGCCGTGAACTTCGACGGCGGGTTAGAGGCCTGGGTGGCCGCGGGCGGAGCGATCATCACCGACGGCGGCGGGCCCGGCCGGCTGGCCTGACGCGTGCGGCGGGCCGCGCTCGTGCTCGTGGTCGCGCTCGCCGTCGGGTGCGCCGGCGGGGGAAGCGCGGACAAGGGCAGGGCGGCGGCGAAGAGCCCCGCCGACGCCCCCCTCCCGAAGAGTCCGACGGCGGCGGCTGCGTCACTGAAACGGGTCGAGCGGGCGCTGCGCTCGCCGGCCACGCCGTCGCGCGAACTCGCCCGCTTGGCCTGGGAGCAACAGAACGCATACCGAGCGCTCGGCGCGCATCCGCGCTGGCTCGAGGACGTCGTCGCTCGTCTACCCGCCGACGTGCAGCCGATCGTGACCGCCAACGCGCGCGCCGGGCGCGACTTGGCTGCGCTGGGGACAGAGGGCCAGCGGCCCCACGGCCTTCCCGACTGGCAGATCGTGCCGCCGCCGCCGGTCGAGGTGCTTCGGTCCTACTACGCCGAGGCCGAAGCGGCGACCGGCATCCCGTGGGCGTACCTCGCGTCCATCCATCTCGTCGAGACCAAGCTGGGTCGCATCCGCGGCACGAGCAGCGCCGGCGCACAGGGACCGATGCAGTTCATCCCGGAGACGTGGGCGCGCTACGGGCAGGGCGACATCAACGACAACCACGACGCGATCGTCGCCGCGGCGCGATTGCTGCAAGCGAACGGGGCGCCCGGCGACATCGCGCGCGCTTTGTACCGCTACAACAACAGTCAGCGGTACGTCGATGCGGTCCAGGCATACGCGCAGCTGATGCTCGCGGACGAGCGCGCGTTCCTCGGCTACTACCAGTGGCAGGTGTACTACCCGACGACCAAAGGGACGTTCGTGCTGCCCGAGGGGTACCCGAGCAAGGCGGCGCGGCGCGTCACCCCTTCGAGCGGCTGACTGGCTTCCGAGCACGGTGGTCGCCGCGTCGCGCTACGCGGCGAGACGCTCTGGCGTACTGGCGTCCGGGAAGACGGCCGTGCTGCGCGCCTGGAAGGTGCCGCTCAGGACCTTGCCGTTGGCGAGCGCGACGACGGTCGCGCCGGCGGGCTTGCACAGTGTCGACCGTCGGCGTCGGTGTGGCACGCGTTCTGACCCTCGCTCGAACGCGTGTCCTCGAAGGGCGGGAGGAACCGGCCGACCTGGGCCGGGTCCGGCGAGCTCTGCGCCCCGGCGCCGGTCAGGGAGAACGAGCCCCCAACGACGGCGACGGCCACAGCCAGCGCGGTGGCGCTCAGGCGACGACCCACATTCCCCCCTTTGGGACCCCGACGACGGAAAGTCTTACATGTCCGGGATGGCCGTGTCTTGGTCGTCTGGGCAGTTGGGCCGTCGAGGCGTCCTTTCGGCGGCGGGCTGGACATTTGGCGCGTCGCGAACGCGGGGGTGGGCCAGACTCATGGGATGCAGGCGGCGATCCTCGTGCTGTCCTTCGTGGTGGGAGCCATTCCCTTCTCGTACGTCGCGGGCCGGCGATCGCGCGGGGTCGACCTCCGCCGGGTCGGCACCGGCACCGTCTCGGGCTCGGCCCTGTACCGGGTCGCCGGCTTCGGGCCACTGGCGGCGGCGGGCGTCCTCGACGTCGCCAAGGGCGCGGCGGGCCCGGGCCTGGCCATGGCGGCGGGGCACCCGGCGCTGGCGGCGGTGGCCGGCGGCGTCGCCGTCACCGGGCACAACTGGTCGCCCTTCCTCCGGGGCGCCGGTGGACGGGGCATCTCCCCCGCGCTCGGTGCGCTGCTCGTGGTCGCATGGCCGGGC
>JBKOWN010000022.1:0-13657 GCA_046724435.1 Actinomycetota bacterium | reverse complement strand
ATTGACGAGCGCGTGCAGCGCCTCGGTCGCGTTGTTGGCGTGGACAGTGCAGAGAAAGCCGCAGCCCGCATTGACTGCGCGGCTCAGCTCGAATGCCTCGGCTCCTCGGACCTCGCCGACGACAATGCGGTCGGGGCGCATTGCGAGCACGAACTTCACGAGGTCCCGCAGGCTGATCTCGCCCGTGCCGTCGAGCGCCGGGGGCCGGACCTCGTAGTACGACCCGTGCGTCACCGGCACCGCGATCTCGCGGATCTCCTCGCAACAGCGAACGCAGTGGCTCGCGGGCTCGGATGCGATGAGCGCGGCAGCCATTGTGGTCTTGCCGGCTCCCGGCTCGCCGGAGATGGCCAACCGGCTGCGCACTTGCATCACCGCCCACAGGAAGTCGGCCGCCTCGGGGCTGATCGAGTCCAGGTCGACGAGGCTTCCGAGTGTCACGTTGCGAACCGTGTATCGCCGGAGCGTCGCCGAGAGGCGATCGCCGACTGGAGGGATCGCCGCCGTGAGGCGCGCACTGCCTTGCAAGACCCGCGCCTGGACGATCGGATGCTTCGTGTTGATCTGCCGATCCGTGGGTGCGAGCAGCCGTTCGACGATCTGGCGGTTCTCACCCTCCCCCGTCGGCGTCGTCAGCCCGCGAAGCCGGCCGGACGAGTCGAGGTACGACACACGCGGACCCTCGAAGAAGATCTCCTCGACGTCGGGGCGGGCGATCAGCTCCGTGAGCGGTCCGAAGTCGGTGATCGATCGCAAGACTCGGCCGATCATCTCGCCCGGGTCACTGAGAGGAATCTCGTCTCCGAGATGAGCACGCCGCTGGTACTCGTCGACAGCGCGATGGACTTCGGACTGCACCTCGTCGAGATCGCCTTCCGGCCGAAGCCGACGCCGCTCGATTCGCACAAGCGCATCGCGACGGATGCCATCGTACGCGTCGGTGCGGAGAGTCATCGCGACACGACGGATACGCGTGCCCACTTCCGGGAACCGTTCCCGGCCCGCGTTACGGAGGGTGCCGTGGGTGCTGACACTTTCGCCGCGAGGTCGGCGATCGCCTTCGCGAAGGGGCCAGACGCGACGACCGTTCCGGCCCAGGCCGCGGCCTCGACCCGCGGGTCGTTCGGCAGGAACACGAGACTCGCGGGCTCGAAGGTCCGACGGATCTCCTGCTCGAGCTCGGCCTTCCGGAACGCGTCGCGCGGCGCGCGATTGATCGCAAGATGAACAGGCGCAACGGTGTTCAGCGCTCGAACGTCGGCGACCCAGCCGAGCAAGCGGGTAACGCCCACCGGTGTCGCGGGAGCAATCAGGATCACGTCGGAGGCGTCGGAGACGACGGCGCGGCTGATCCCGTACCGGCTCCGACCACCACGACCGACGTCCTCCAGACGGCTCGCCACGTTGGCGACGACGAGGTGTCGGGTACGACCGATCGCATCGATGACGTCCAGCACCTCACTCGGACGCACTTGTGACCATGCGCTGACGTTCGGGAGGCCCGACAGCACGTCGAGCTCGCGTGCGGCTCGAACGATCGTCGCATCGACATCGCCCATTCCGTATTCGACGGACTCGATCGCGCTCCGCAGGTTGGGCTCGATCGGCAGACCGAGACGTTGCGCGACCGACGGGACCACGTCGTCGGCGTCGACGAGGACGGCACGCCCTCCTTGCCTACGTACTGCGGCCGTAAACGCGATCGACAGCTCGGTGGCGCCCGCGCCGGGCGTGCCGCCGACCGCGAGGAGTCGACACCCCCGGGAGCGATCCCCGCGGGTGACCGACGCCGGCAATGGTCGCCCGCCCACGACGCCTTCCAACTCGGTGGTCGACGGCGCCGCTTGTTGGCGCTCCGGCGACAGGGCCGTTAGCACGTCCACGAACTCCGCCATGGACGCATCTGACGCGAGCACACGGTCAACACCGAGCGAGCCGAGGAACTCGCGACCAGCTGGTTCCTCGGGATCGAAGACACCGAGCAGGGCGCGGTCCCGCCGGTGAACGGCGTCGACGAACGCACGCGTCAGGCCCGGCCAGCGATGGCTCACGACGAGCGTTCCGTACTCCTCGTCGAACGCCAGCGACGGGTCCACGATCACCTGGCGGACTCGCGCGCCGCCGTGGTCGGTCAGGTGGCGATGCAGCCCCTCGACCCACGCCTCCGGTGAGAAGACGAGCGCGACCTCTGGCTCGGCCATGCCTACCGCCCGCTTGCGGCAGCCGACGAGTCGACGGACAAGGGTGGCGTCGCCTCCGCCGGACGCGACCCGGTCGTCCTCGTGATCACGATGTCGCCGCCGGCGATTCCGGCCGCAACGAGTTGCGATTCGCGCGCGTCGACCGCGAGCGTGGCCGTGAACTTGTCGTTCGCCCCGCCGAAGGCCCCTCCTCGATCGGGTCGGCCCACGCTGAGGACCTCGGCGTCGGCCACGATGATCGACACTTCGTGATCGCCCGCGAGGATCACATCGACGCGGTCGCCCGCCTCGAGATCGCCGTTCACCGCTCGGGCCGGGTCGATTGCAACGCTCATGGCGCGCTTGCCCTCGGGCGCGGCAGCCGGCCGCACCGCCCGCCGATGGACCAACTCGCCGGCCGCGATCGGATAGGCGGCGACCGAGTCCCGCAACCGTTTGACGTCACCGGGCTGGAGGACCGTGCCGATCAGAGAGTCGTCCATCTTCACCTGCTCGTATCGAACAGATGACTCGGTCAGCGCTGCGCCCGGCGCAAGGTCGCGAGCGGCAACGGCTACCGGCTGCCGCTCGTCCGCGCGGCGAAGCACCGCAACGGTGAGCAGCAGCCCCAGCAGGCCGGCGACGATCATCACCAGATGGCCGGTTGAGAACCTGCTCATCAGGCCCCGGGGCAAGGAGGTGGCGGGCCTGGGGACGCTCTCGGTGCGCCGTGATCTCGGCGCCACGACCTCTGCCATCCACCCCTCCGTCGCCGCCGCCCGTCAGTCGAACATTTCGCCAATAGTGCAGAACCCGGTCATATGCCGTCAAGCGTGACAAGGTGTGCCGACACTCAGCATGCCTCAAATTGTCTGAGCCTGTCAAGAGTCCTTATTGAGGCGTGCCGTGAGGGGTAGAATGCCGTCATGTCCCCAGCCGAGGCGGACGCGGGAGCCGATTTTCCGCCCGTCCTCACCACTGCCGACGCGGCCGAGCTGCTCCAGGTGCACGTCGAGTACCTGCGCAAGCTCGTGCGCGACGGCAAGGTCCCGTGCCACCGGTTCCCTGGCGGCCGCGAGATGCGGTTCGACCGCGACGAGCTTCTCGAGTGGTTGCGGTCGCAGCCTGGTCACGACCAGTCGACGTCCACCAAGCGCGAAGCGGACGCGTAGTCGGGCCTACGCCCTCCAGGGGTGAGCCCACGCGACGTGATCCAACGGGAGATACGTGTCGCTCCCGTGGCCGTCGCGTACGACGACGTGGTCGCGCCCAATCGTCAAGCGGCCTCGTAGGCCGTCGCGGAGGAGCGGCGAACCGATCACCGCGTCGATCTCCTCGCCGTCGTATTCGAGGAGGCGGGCTCGAAACGTGCGCGCCAACGGCTCGGCCCGCCGGCCACCTTCACGGGCTCGCTCGACGACACGTATGACGACCGGCCGCGGCGTTCGTTCGGAGCCGACCACCAGCGCGATGTCGACACGGCCGGCCGGCGTGCGGAGCTGGACGTAGTCGGCGCCGACGGCGTCGATCGTCCCGCGGAACGAGCTGTCGCCCACGTGCATGGACACGGTGTCGCCGCGGTGTTGGAGCTCGCGGGCGATGTCGAGGAGGTCCCGGTGCCGGGCCCACTGGCGCGCGGCGGCGTGGGCGTACTCCTCTTCCTCGGCTCGCCGCTCCTCGCGGGCGGCGCCGAAGAGGGGCTCGAGGTCGTCGAATGCGTCGCCAGGCATACGCGCAACTCTCCGGGGGGCCGGCAGGCCGGCACCGTAACCCCCGGAGGTCGCGCTGTCTTGCGGGTGTTCAGTCCTGCTTGACGGCCTCGATCTCGAAGTCGAGCTTGGCCTTCTTGCCCACCAGGACCCCGCCACCCTCGATGGCGGCGTTCCAGGTGAGGCCGAAGTCCTCGCGGTCGACCTCGGCGCTGGCCGAGAAGCCGGCCCGGCGGCCGCCCCACGGGTCGGTCGTCCAGCCGTTGTACTCCACGTCGAGCGTGACCGGCCGGGTGACGCCGTGGACGGTGAGGTCGCCCTCGAGGCGGAACCCACCCGGCGACTCCCCCTCCAGCCTGGTGCTGCGGAAGGTGATCTCCGGGTACCGCTCGACGTCGAAGAAGTCGGGGGAGCGCAGGTGCTCGTCCCGCTTCGCATCCCCGGTCTCGACGCTCGCCGGGTCGATCTTGACCTCCACCCACGAGCCCAGCGGGTCGTCCGAGATGTGGATGTTGCCTTCTACACGCTCGAACTTGCCCCGTACCTTGCTCACCATGAGGTGGCGGGCGGAGAACTCGACGGCGGTGTGGACCGGGTCGAACTGCCAATCGCCCGGCTCCGGGATCTCGATTCCTTCGATCGTACGAACTTCGGTCTGGCTCATGTCGGCGCTCCTCGTTCGGAGGGAAGTCCTTTGAGGCGGCAACCGTTGTACGAGCAATGGTATTCCTCGCAACTTTGTCGATAGGGTGACGCCATGGCCAGAACCCGTGCTCCCGAGCTGAGCGACCAGCAGTTCGAGGCCTGGAAGGCCTTCATCCGGGCCCAGTCCGAGCTCGTCCAGACCCTGAACCAGGAGCTCGAGGCCGACCAGGGGATGCCGCTCACCTTCTTCGACGTGCTTGCGCAGCTCTCGCTGGCCGGCGGCCGGCTCCGCATGAGCGAGCTCGCCGACGCCGTGGTGATCTCGCGCAGCGGCGTGACCCGGCTCGTGGACCGCATGGTGCGTGCCGGTCTGGTGCGCCGGGAGGCCTGCCCCGAGGACCGGCGGTCGATGTACGCCACGATCACGCCCGAGGGCAAGCGGGCCCTCGCCCGGGCCCGTCCGTCCCACCTGCGGGGCGTGGCGGAGCACTTCGGCCGCCACCTCAGCGACGACGAGGCGAAGACGCTCGCCGCCGCGCTCGGCCGGATGGCGCCGTCGCCGGACGGCGGCGAGGCCTGCTGACCGATCGGCCACACTCGAGGCGTGGCTCGAGACCCGTTGAAGGCCCTGCGCAAGATCTGCCTCGCGTTGCCGGAGACAACGGAGCGGTTGAGCCACGGTGAGCCGACGTGGTTCGTCCGGGGCAAGAAGACCTTCGTCTCCTACGCCGACCACCATCACGACGACCGGCTGGCGTTCACGTGCGCGGCGCCGCCCGGCGCGCAACAGGCCATGGTCACATCGGAGCCGGAACGGTTCTTCGTCCCTCCGTACGTCGGCGGCCGGGGCTGGCTCGGTGTGTACCTCGACGTGCCGGTCGACTGGGACGAGATCGCCGAGCAGGTCGAGGACGCGTACCGGATGGTGGCCCCGAAGAAGCTGATCGACCTGCTCGACGAGACTTGACGTCGAACGTACGTTCGCTATACTGACCCTGCTTCCCTGACGCTTCCCCCAGCCGGTTCTCGTGTGCGGGAGGGAGCGTGTTCGAACAGCTACGTCGGGCCCTCGGCGATGTCGAAGCGGTCTCGCGTGCGCTCGATCCGAACTGCCTCGACGGACGCGCTGCTGCTGCGCTCGTCGAGATCGCGGCCCGCGGTGAACGGATCTGTTCGGCGCTCAAAGCGCTCGGCGCGCGCCGCGTCGCGGAGACGAATGCATGGCGCGAAGGTGGCCATCGAAGCGCCGCCCATTGGGTCGCCGAGGCCACGGGCGAGACGGTTGGCGCCGCCGGCCGAACCTTGGAGACGGCGTTCGCGCTCGAGGGATTGCCCGAGACGGATGCCGCGTTCCGCGCCGGGCAGCTGTCGTCGACCCAAGCTGCCGAGATCGCGACTGCCGCCGGCGCCGATCCCGCCACGGAAGCGGAGCTCCTGGAAGCGGCCGGCTCGACGAGCTTGAAGGGCCTCCGCGACCGGTGCCGAGTCGTGCGGGCCGGCGCCGAGGCCGACGACGCCGCGTGGGCGCGGCGCCTCCACGTCGAACGACGAGCGCACGAGTTGACCGATCCCGACGGCACGTACCGGCTCGAGGCCCGTTTGGCGCCGGACGCTGGCGCTCGCTTCAGCTCGGCATGGAAGGCGCACACCGACCGCATCTTTCGGGACGCGCGCCGCGCCGGTCGGCGAGAGCCGCACGCCGCATACGCGGCCGACGCGTTGGTTGCGCTGGCAGGTGAAGGTCCGTGCAAGCCGGTCGAAGTCCGTGCCGTGGTCGACAGTGCCGCCCTCGCGCGCGGGCACGTCGAGACCGGAGAGCGGTGCGAGATCGCGGGCGTCGGCCCGGTGCCTGTGGCCACGGCCCGGGCGCTGCTCGACGACGCATCCGTGGCCGTGATGATGCGCGACGGGGACGACATCACCGCCGTTTCGCGCCGTGACCGCTCTTCGGCCGAACGAGCGCTCAGCCGATCACGCCGGCGGCGCGGAGGTTCGCGAGCTCGCTGTCGGAGAGACCGAGCTCCTTGCGCAGCACCTCGTCGGTGTGCTCGCCGACCCAAGGGACGCGCGTCTCGGGGCCGTCGGCCATCTTCGACAGCTTCACGGGGTTGCCGGGGATGAGCACCGGGTCGTCGACGTCGTCGGTGCGCGGCAGCTCGACGAGCATGTTGCGCGCCTCGACGTGCGGGTCGGCGATGACGTCGGCCGCGGTGTTGCTCGGACCGGCCGCCACTCCGGCGGCGCTCAGCTCGTGGCAGGCGTCGAGCTTCGTCTTGGTCGACGCCCACTCCTCCACCGCCGGACGGATCACGTCCTCGAGGTGTTCGCGCCAGCCCTGGCGGGTCGCGAAGCGCGGGTCGTCGACCCACTCCGGATGACCGACGAGCGCGGCGAGGCGCTCGAACTGGTGCTCACGACCGACCTGCATGATGAACCAGCCGTCGGAGGCGCGGAAGCCGTCCATGATCAACAGCGGGCCGGGTCCACCGGGGCGCAGGCCCATCGACCAGAAGTTCGTGACGAGGTCCGTCATCGAGACCATGGCGTCGAACATGGAGACGTCGACGTACTGCCCTTCGCCGGTCTGGTCGCGATGGCGGAGCGCGGCGAGGACGCCGATGACGCCGAACATGGACGTGCCGATGTCACCGAGAGCGCCGGCCGGCGCCGGGATCGGCGGCTGATCCTCGGGCCGCTTGTACTCGTAGATGCCCGACATGGCCTCGACGATCGGCGCGTACGCGGGCCAGTCGTACGGGGTGTCGACGGTGTTGCCGAAGCCCGAGATCGACAGGTAGATGATCCTGGGATTCACCGCGGCGACGTCTTCGTAGCCGAGGCCGAGGCGCGCCATCGCGCCGGCCTTGAAGTTCTCCGCCACCACGTCGAAGTGCGGTACGAGCCCCAGGAACAGCTCGCGGCCTCGCTCGCTCTTGATGTCGAGGCCGACGCTGCGCTTGTTGAGGTTGTTGCGCAGGAACGTCGCGCCGACGCGTCGGCCCTGCGGGTCCTCCATCGCCGGCAGCGCGCCGCGGCCGGACTCGCCCTGGACGGGATGCTCGACCTTCACCACCTCGGCGCCGAGCCGGGTCATCAGCTGGGTCCCGAACGGCAGCGCCTGCATCTGCTCGGCCGCCAGCACCCGCACACCTTCGAGCGGTTTCCCGTACCGCTGGGCGTCGGCATTGGCGACTTCGCCGAGCTTCATCGGAGACCGCCGCGCTTCATGGGTGCACTCTAGGTGCCGCCTACAATTCGAGCCGTGCGAGGCATCATCAGCGTCGGCGGCTACGTGCCCTATCGACGGCTCGACCGGTCCGAGATCGCGGCGTTCTTCGGCAGCGGTGGCGGGCGCGGGACCCGCTCGGTCGCCTCCTATGACGAGGACACCACGACCATGGGCGTCGAGGCGGCCCGCTTCGCGCTCCGGAGCGCAGGGGACGGCGCCGAGCCGGACGCGCTGTGGTTCGCGACTGCGAACCCCGCGTACCTCGAGAAGACCAATGCCACTGCGATTCACGCTGCTCTGCGCATCGATCAGCTCACCCCGGCGATCGACACCGGCGGTGCGGTCCGGTCGGGGGTGGGGTCGTTGCGCGCTGCGCTCGACGGCCGCGCGTCCGTGCTCGTGGTGACGGCCGACACGCGCGGTGGACTGCCGACCAGCACCGACGAGGCTGCCGGCGGCGACGGCGCCGCGGCGATCCTGGTGGACGACGACGACGAGGACGCGCCGGTCATCGCCGAGCTGGTGGGCGCGGCGTCGGCAACCGAGGAGTTCGTCGACCGGTGGCGGACGCCCGGCGACCCGAACGTGAAGCAGTGGGAGGAGCGCTTCGGCGAGACGAAGTACGTGCCCCTCGGGGAGCAGGCATGGAACGCCGCGCTCAAGGCGGCCGAGCTCACGCCCGAGCAGGTCGACCAGCTGATCGTCACAGGCACACACGCACGAGCCATCCGTTCACTGACTCGCCGGCTGGGTGTCGCTCAGGAAGCCGTCGTCGACGATCTCGCCGGCACGGTGGGCAATACCGGCACTGCGCACGCGGGCCTGCTTCTGGCGGCCGCGCTCGAGACTGCCGAGCCCGGCCAGGTCATCGCGCTGGTCTCCGTGGTCGACGGCGCCGACGTGCTCGTGTTCCAGGCCACGGACGCCATCGCGTCGTACACCCCGGCACGCCCCGTGGCGGCGCAGGTCGAGAACAGCGGCGCCCTCCCCTACGGCCGCTTCCTCTCGTGGCGCCGCGTCGTCACATTGGAGCCGCCCCGCCGGCCCGAGCCCGACCGCATCTCCGCCGCCGTCGCCGGGCGCACACGGGACTGGAAGTACGCGTTCGTCGGGTCACGCGACGAGTCGACCGGCGCGCTGCACTTGCCACCTGCGCGCGTCTCACGCGAGGGCGGCGCCGTCGACGAGATGGAGCGCGCGCCGATGAGCGACGTGCCCGGCACAGTCGCGACGTTCACCATCGACCGCATCGCGTACTCACCCAGTCCGCCGATCGTCTTCGCGGTCGTCGACTTCGACGGGGGCGGCCGGCTCCCGATCGAGCTCACCGACGTCGAGGCCGACGAGCTCACGATCGGCGACCGGGTGGAGATGACGTTCCGACGGCTGTTCAGCGCCGACGGCATCCACAATTACTTCTGGAAGGCCCGGCCCGTCCGATCCGGCCCGCAGGGCGACGAATAGGGGGAGTCCATGTCATCGCACGGCATCAAGGACCAGGTCGCGATCGTCGGGATGGGCTGCACCCGCTTCGGCGAGCACTGGGACACAGGCGCGGACGAGCTGCTCGTCGACGCCTCGGAGGAGACCTTCGCCTCCGCCGGCGTGACCAAGGACGACATCGACGCCTACTGGCTGGGCACGGCGATGTCCGGCATGTCGGGCATGGCGCTGGCGCGGCCGCTCCAGCTCCAGAACAAGCCAGTCACCCACGTCGAGAACTTCTGCGCCACGGGATCCGAGGCGCTGCGAAACGCCGCGTACGCGGTGGCGAGTGGCGCGTACGACAGCGCGATGGCGATCGGCGTCGAAAAGGTGAAGGACAGCGGCTACCAGGGGCTCGTCGGCGCGGGGAAGACGCCGACCGACGGCACCGGTCGCACCCTCACCGCCGCCGCGATGTTCGCGATGTGCGTTCCCGCGTACGCCAAGAAGTACGGCGTCGACGCCGAGGAGATGCGCGATGTCCTCGCCCACATCTCGGCGAAGAACCACTACAACGGCGCCCGGAACCCGCGGGCACAGTTCCGCCGCGAGGTGAGCACCGAGACCATCTGCGCGTCGCCGCTCATGGCCGGTGACCTGCGCGTGTACGACTGTTCGGGCGTGGCCGACGGGAGCGCGGCGGCGATCGTCGTGCGGGCCGAGGACGCGCACAAGTACACGGACTCGCCCCTGTACATCAAGGCGCTGTCGTTCGTGGCCGGAAACTGCAGCGGCAACGCCGACCCCGACTACGACTACACGGCGTTCCCCGAGATCGAAGCCGCCGCCGCCGACGCGTACGCGCAGGCGGGCGTCACCGACCCCCGCGGGCAGATCGCGATGGCCGAGGTGCACGACTGCTTCACACCCGCCGAGCTGCTCATCATGGAGGACCTCGGGTTCGCCGAGCGCGGCACAGCTTGGAAGGAGGTCCTCGCCGGCACGTTCGACCTGCACGGCGAGCTGCCCGTGAACCCGGACGGCGGCCTGAAGAGCTTCGGGCACCCGGTCGGCGCGTCGGGACTGCGCATGATGTTCGAGGCGTGGCTCCAGCTGCGTCACCAGGCGCCCGAGGAGCGGCAGATCACGACGGGACGCACCCTCGGCCTCACTCACAACCTCGGTGGCTATCCGGGCGAAATGGTCTCGTTCGTGGGTCTGGTCAGTCCCGAGCTCGGGTGACGCGATGACCGACCGCGAGCACGACCGCGAGCACGACGGCGACCAAGACCGCGAGCACGTGAGCGAGGAGGAGGCCGAGGAGCTCGAGGAGGAAGCGGCTGAGCGCAACCCCGATCCTCAGACGCGGCGCGAGGCGCTCGAGCTCGAGCTGATGGAAGAGGGCCGCTCCGAGGCCGGCGAGGACATCGGCGAAGAAACCGACTAGCCGGAGAGCAGGTCGTCGAGCTCGGCGAGATCGTCCTCCGACAGCCGCCAGTCCACCGCCGCGACGTTCGCCGCCACCTGTTCCGGCGTCGTGGCCCCGGCGATGATCGATGCCATCGCCGGCTGCGCCGCCAACCACGCGAACGCGAGCTCGAGCAGGGTGTGCTCCCGCTCGGCCGCGAACGCGCTCAGCGCGTCGACCCGGTCGAAGTTGCGGTCGGACATGACGCGTGCAGCGCGTTCCTCGGGGACCTGTGACAAGCGCGTGCCTTCGGGCGGAGGCGTGCCCCGCTGGTATTTGCCGGTCAGGAGCCCGCTCGCGAGCGGGAAGTACGGCAGGACAGCGAGACCGTCCCGCACACAGGCCGGCACGACGTCCTGCAGCGGCTGTCGGTGCAACAGGTTGAAGTGGTTCTGCGCGCTCACGAACCGGGCGAGACGCTGACGCTCCGAGACTGATTCGGCCTCGTCGATCTGCTCACCGGAGAAGTTGGAGTTGCCGATCTCGCGCACCTTGCCATCGCGCACGAGCCTGTCGAGCGCGGTGAGCGTCTCCTCGATGGGCACGTTGGGATCAGGCCCGTGCTGCTGGTACAGGTCGATGCGATCGGTGCCGAGACGCCGGAGGCTGCCTTCGACCGCCTCGGCGACCCAGCGGGCACTTGCGCCGGCGTGGCTCGGGTCGTCGTCGATCGGACCGACGAACTTGGTGGCAATGACCACCTCGTCGCGTCGGGCGCCGAGCGCGCGGCCGAGGTACTGCTCCGATCGCGTCCCGCCGTATACGTCGGCGGTGTCGAAGAAGTTGATCCCCGCGTCGAGCGCGGCGCGCACGACGGCGGCGCTGCGTTCCTCGTCGATACGCATCCCGAAGTTGTTGCAACCCAGCCCGACCAACGAAACCTCGAGCGACCCGAGCTTGCGCATCTCCATCGCCCGTAGCCTATGGCGCTTGGTGCACAGGCGAGCCAGTACTCCTATGGCGGGCGCCTCGAGGTGAGTCTTCCCGGAGGGTGTGAAATTCCTCGCGCCGATGTTCGCTCCGTAGACACTTCCCAATTCGAGCCCCCGATCGCGAGCAGCCGCCGCGCGGGTCACATATGCTGAACGCCAAGTCAGGAAGTTGAGCGGCGGAGATCGGGGGGCTCGTGCCGGCGCTGACGAAGCGGGCCAGCACGCGGAACCGGCGAGCCAGGACGCGACGCACCCAGGCGGAGCGGCGGGCGGCGTCGCAGGAACGACTCCTCGAAGCAGCGGCCACGCTCGTCGCGGCTCGAGGCACGGCCCGCGCCAGCCTCGGCGACATCGCCGCAATCGCCGGATGCAGCCGCGGCCTCCCGATCTACCTGTTCGGCTCGAAGGAGGGCCTGCTCCTCGCGCTGGCGGACTACCTCGTCGAGCGGTTCCGCACCCGTCTGTTCGAACCGGCTCTCGAGCAACGCCAAGGCCTCTCCGCGCTGCTCATCTGGCTCCGGGTCTATGTCCACGGCCTGCGGGGCCCCGAGCTCCAGGTGCGCGCGGCGTGCGTGCTGCTCGGCGAAGCCCTCGGTTCGGAGCCCGCGTTCCTCCCCGCCATCAACCGTCTGCACCGCAATGTCCGCGCCATGGTCGAGCACTACCTGCTCGAGGGCATCGAGCGCGGTGAGATCAGGCTCGACATCGACCCGGCGGCGCACGCCGCGCTGCTGATCGGAACGTTGCGTGGCATCTCGCTGCTCGCAGTCACGGATCCGGACTCCCTCGATCTCGACGCGCTCGGCGCCGAGCTCGTATCCGCGACGGAGCGATCCCTACGTGCCTAGCCGTCGCACCGCAGCCAAGGAGACGCACATGGACCACGCCCGCTCGTTCGACGGGACGCGCATCGCCTACGCCATGCAGGGCTCGGGGCCCACAGTGCTCCTCCTCCACGGCTTCGCCGCCGACCACTCGCTCAATTGGGGCCAGCCGGGCGTGATCGACGCGCTGACCGACGCAGGGCGGCGGGTCATCGCGACCGATGCGAGAGGCCACGGCGCATCGGACAAGCCGCACGATCCCGAGCGATACGGGGGCGACACCATGGTGCGGGACGCGCGCGCGGTCCTCGACCACCTCGGCGTCGAGCGCGTCGACGTGGTCGGCTACTCGATGGGCGCCATGGTGGCCGCCCGACTCGTGCCCGACGAGCCACGCACACGCACGCTCGTGCTCGGCGGCGTGGGAGCGACGGTTGCGCCGCCACGAGCCGGCGGCCGCGCTCCCGCCGCAATCGCCGCCGCGCTCCTGGCCGACGATCCGGCGTCGATCGAGACCATCTCGGGCAAGGCGTTCCGTCAGTTCGCCGACTACACAGGTGCTGACCGCCAGGCCCTGGCCGCGCTCAGCCGGTCCAGTGCACTGCGGTTCGAGGTGCAGTTCGACGCGATCACGGTGCCCACGCTCGTCGTGGCGGGCGCCGACGACGCCCTCATCCGGTCGCCGAGTGAGCTCGCCGACCGGCTGCCGTCCGCCCGGTTGGTGACCGTGCCGGGCGACCATCTCGGCGCTCCCTACGACCCTGCCTTTACCCGAGCGATCGTCGACTTCCTCGAGGAGACGCATTGATGACCTCAACGGCTCGCAAGCTCGGTTTGATCGTCGCGGCGGTCGCGCTCGCCGTCGCCGCGCTCTCGCCGGCGGCAGGCGCGGCCCGAGGGCAGAACGTCGACGTCAGGTTCGAGCAGCTCCAGGGCTTCAACGCGCCGGGAACTCCGGCGAAGTACAACAAGGTTGGCGTCATCAAGACCGGCCCGAGCGACGCCAAGAACATCCTCGTCCTCGTGCCCGGCACCTCAGCGAGCGCCGCCTACTTCGAGCCACTGGCGAAGGACATCGTGCGGTCGTCGAAGGGCTGGCAGGTCTGGGCGATCGAGCGTCGTGAGAACTTCCTCGAGGACCACTCGGTGCTCAACCAGGCGAAGAAGGGGAAGGCAACCCCGAAGGAGATGTTCGACTACTACCTGGGCTTCGTCACCGATCCAAGCATCACGAAGCACTTCCAG